>SHLP01000013.1 GCA_004283055.1 Deltaproteobacteria bacterium | reverse complement strand
AGATTGTCACTCGTTACGTCGACTCCGCCCCCAATCGCGCTTTTTTCCGCGCCCCGGTTACTACGCCTCGCCGATGCTGCGCACATTCGGCGCTACGTCGAATACGCCGCGGCGCTTTGCCTTCGCGAGAGTGCGCAGCGCGTCTCGGTAGCCGCGGCGGAGCATCGTTCGTGCGTGGATGCGCGACGTGAAGGGCAGGCGCCCTAGGTCGGGGGAGACGACCAAGACCTGGATTTGTGGGTACATCTTGTGAATGAGATCGATGCCGCGCTTCTCTTTTTCGTTGAGGATGATGTTCAGCGACTGACGAACCACCGCAGGGCCGCCCTGATGCACGAGAGACGGGCTGCCTAATCGACCGACATGTGGACGGTAGACGTTGGAGATGATCACCACGTCGGCACCGGCCTCGACGGCCAGGTCGATGCTGAGTGTGCGCACCACCTCCCCGTCGATGTAGAAGCGTTCGCCGATACGGTACGGTCGAAAAAGCCCGGGCACACAGCTCGAGGCAGCCACCGCTTTGCTGATCGTGATATCGTCGCGATATCCGCGACCGAAGACGATTCGACCGCGGCCGTCGACGTCGGCAGCCGTCACCAGGAGGTGCTTTTCGAGCTTCCGAAAGTCGTTATTCGGCAGCTGCTCCGCGACGAAGGCCTCGAAGCGGTCGATGGAAAACAGCCCGCTCGCGAGGTAGCCGAGGCTCCGTCGCTGCTCCTGATTGGGCAAGCCGAGGAAATAGCGGGCTTTCAGCGGCGGGCCCTCGAGCCCCCGCCGCCAAAACGGGCGAAACCAGTCGATCATTTGCTCGGGCGTGTAGCCCTCGGCGTAAAACGCGCCCGCGATCGCTCCGGCTGACGCGCCGACGCAGATGTCCGCCTCGATGCCGAGCTCCTGCATGGCCCGAAGCACGCCGACGTGAGCCACCCCTTTCGCAGCGCCGCCTGAACCCACGAATGCAACCCTCGGCCGTGCCATCGATTCTCAACGTGGCACAGCTCGACTGCCGCGTCGACACGGGACGCTGCTTTGGGCGCCGCTCAGGGCGCGATGTCGGACGCCTTCGCCGCTGCCGCTGCCTTCTTTCCGAGATACGCCTCTCGCGTCACGTCGCGAAGCATCGGCCTGGCATCGCGTGAAAGTGCAGACCTCGGCCACTTCTTGATGAGCAGCTTGAGCGAATCACGCGCGGTGTCCAGGTCACCGATGTCCCGCGCGCAGCGCGCCACGAGCCACAATCCATCTGGTTGCAGAGCGAGGTCGGTGGTCTGGTCCGCGACCTGCTGCGCATACACGAGCGCCTCCGCTGAACGCTTCTCGCTCCGCAACGATAGTGCCAAGCTCTGCTTGACGGCAGGTATGTGCGAGCCGTTCGGGTGTCGTTCGAGCGCCTCTTCGAATCGCTTGATAGCTTCGCCGTGCTTTTTCGCGTCGGCGAGGGCGAGCCCCTTTTGATACGCCTCGAGCGAGAGGTCTTGCCGGAACTGCTGCTCGAAGTCTCGGAACACTGCAGCCTCGGCTGGCGACAGGGCCTCCTTGGACATGGCCGGGTAGTCTCGAACGACGTCCGCGCGTTTCCGCGCCCGAATCAGCTCGTAGTACCTGGCGGCCTTTGCGGCCGCTGTTCCGCGATCCGATGCGCGGCGGACTTCGTCTCCTAGGTCGTTTCGAAGCTCCTCGGCCGCGGTTTCCGCTGCGAGCTTGTCCGATTGCATCGCCCCTGTCTGCGCATCGAAGTAAAGCTTCAGGCCTACGAACGAAAGAACGCCGATCACCGCAATCGCAACGCCGCTATTCCAGTTGAGCCGCCTCTCGTAGCCCGCCTGCCGCTTTGCGATCGATTTGATGTCCGCGCCTAGGGCATTGACCAGGTTGTTGGTCTTGATGATCAGACCGCGGCTTTCGACGATCTCCTTTTTGATCTGACGCACCTCGTCGTCGACATCTCGCATGGAACCGGGAGTACCGCTGACCCGCGCGGGAGGCAAGGGCAGGCGCTTGACGGGGCCAGACGGGCCGCCTAAAAGCCGAGCCGTGGAGGTTTCCGTGGGGCTTCGTCTGATCTGCTTGATCGCGTTTTCACTGATCGCAAGCTGCAATGCGCTAGCCGACTATGCGCTCGTCGGCAGTGCCTATGTGCCCGCCGCGCACGGCGAGATCGACATCGAGAAAATCGACAAGAAGCAGATTCTTGTCACGGTCCTCCTCGACCACCTCGTCCCACCCGAGAGAGTCGAGCTCGGGCTCACTCACTACGTCATTTGGTTCAGCGCTCCGGGCGGCCTTCCCGTGCGACAGCGGGCTCTCGAATACGATGCCGAATCTCAGACCGGCCGTGCATCCATTCCGACGAGCCTGCGCGAGTTCGAGCTTCAAATCACCGCCGAGAACGGCGACAGTCCCAATCAACCGAGCGACCTCGTCGTCGCCTCTCAGCAGATACGCGAGAACTAGACTCATGGCAGATACCTCAGACATCAAAAAAGGCTTCAAAATGCTCCTCGACGGCGTGCCGTTCGCCGTGGTGGACCACCAGTTCGTGAAGCCGGGCAAGGGACAGGCCTTCATTCGGACCCGCATCAAGAACATGATGACGGGCGCGGTGATCGACCGAACGTTCAAGAGCGGCGAAAAGCTCGACAAGGCCGACACCGAAGAACGCACTATGCAGTATTTGTACCCAGAGGGCGACGCACGGATCTTCATGGACACGCGGAGCTACGAGCAGCTTTCTCTGAGCAACGAGCAGCTCGGCGAAAATGTGCACTACCTTCTCGATGGCACCGAAGTCGACGTGATGCTCTTCGAGGGTCGCCCCATCGGGGTGACGCCACCGACTTTCGTCGAGCTCCTAGTCACCGAAACCGAGCCCGGATTCAAGGGCGACACGAGCAGCAACACCACGAAGCCTGCAACGCTCGAAACGGGCCTGCAGGTCAATGTGCCGCTTTTCGTCAACACCGGCGACCGGCTCAAAGTCGACACGCGAACCGGCTCCTACGTAGAACGCGTCAAAGGCTGAGCGCCGAGTGCGCGAACCCGCGGATGCCGCAGTGCTTCAGGTTCTGGAGCTCCGAGCCACTCTGCTCGCGGCGATTCGACGCTTCTTCATCGGTCGCGACTTCATCGAAGTCGAGACGCCGGCGATCGTGCCCTCCCCGGGCCTCGACCTGCACCTGTCGGCATTCGAGGTGCGAAGCACCGCAGGCGAACCGGTCGGCTGGCTCGCGACGAGCCCCGAATACCAGATGAAACGACTCTTGAGCGCTGGCGCGAAGCGGATCTTTCAGCTCTGTCGAAGCTACCGCGGCGAGGAGCGAGGCCGTCATCACGAGCGCGAGTTCACCATGCTGGAGTGGTATCGCGCGAACGCGACGTCCGAGGAGGTGATCGGGGACACCGAGGAGCTAGTCGCATTCGTCACCAGCGCACTCCATCAACCTGCACCGGAGGTTCAGCCGCCTTGGCAGCGGATCACGGTCGACGAGGCGCTGCAGCTCCATGCGCACCTGACGCTCGACTCGCTGAGCGACGACGATGAGCGCTTCTTTCGTGTTTGGGCCGAGGAGGTGCAACCTCGTCTTGGCGACGAGCGGCCGGTCATCGTGACCGATTGGCCGGCGTCGATGGCATCTCTTGCGCAGCTCAAAGGCAACGGCATGGCCGACCGCTTCGAAGCATTCTTTCGCGGCGTCGAGCTCTGCAATGGCTTCGGCGAGCTCACCGATGCTACCGAACAACGTCGACGATTCGAGCGCGATCAGGCGGAGCGCGACGCCGCCGGAGTCCCTGTCTATCCGATCGACGAGAGGTTCATGGAGGACCTCGAACGCGGCATGCCACCAAGCGGTGGCAACGCTCTTGGGGTGGACCGTTTGCTGATGCTGCTGATCGGCGCACCTTCGATTCAGGCGGTCATGCCGTTTCCCGAAGAGCGGCTCTAGCGGCCGATTCCAATCGCGCGTGCCTCGTGCGCTCCTCGTGGCTCAGGCTTCGCGCTCCACGGCCTTTGCGCGCTCCCACATCTCGTCTAGCTCGGGCTCGTCGTAGTCTCGAAGGCTCTTGCCATCGGCCTGGGCCGCGAGCTCACAGTGCCTGAAACGTGAAGAGAAGCGATTGAGCGAAGCGCGAATGGCGGCTTCCGGATCCAAGCCCTGCTTGCGACCGTACGTCGCGAGGGCGAACAGGAGGTCGCCGAGCTCGTGCTCGAGGGCCGCCATATCCCCGCTCTCGGCCGCTTCGTCGAGCTCTTCGAGCTCCTCGGCAATCTTCGCGCGGGGGCCGCCAGCGTCCGGCCAATCATAGCCCACAGAGCTCGCCTTCTCCCCGATGCGGACCGCGCGGAGGAGCCCCGGCAACGCAACCGGCACGCCGCTCAGGGCACCGCGGTCTTTCTTCTCCTTGGCTTTGATCGCTTCCCAGCTGTGGATGGCGCCGCTCGCATCGTCGACCTGCTCGTCTCCGAACACCCAGGGGTGCCTCCGGACGAGCTTTTCGCAGATCGCATCGACGACGCCGTCGATGTCGAACCAACCGTTCCGATCGGTAAGCGCGGCCTGAAAGACGACTTGCAGCAGGAGGTCCCCGAGCTCCTCGCGGAGCATTTCAGGGGTGCCGTGATCGATTGCATCGACGACTTCATGGGCCTCCTCGATCACGTATTGCCGAAGCGATTCGAGCGTCTGCTCACGATCCCAGGGGCAGCCCTCGGGGCCGAGGAGGGTTCGCATCAGCTCTACGAGACGCGGTAACGACTGGCCTTGTGCATTCACCGTGCCGCTTTAGCACAAGCGGTTGACGGGCCCCAGGAGCAGGCGTCATGGTCGCTGCGTCATGGTCTACGCGAAGAGCGCAGTCAGCTCTCAGCAAATCGTCGACGCGGCGATCCGGGTTCTTGCGCGCCAGGGCTATGCCAAAACCAGCCTGCTCGACATCGCCAAAGAAGCGGGCATGAGCAAAGGCGCGCTGCACTACCACTACCCGACCAAAGAGGCACTCATTCACACGGTGCTCGAGACGGCCTGCAACGCGGTTCAGGCGCGCACGATGCAGGCCTGGTCGCCTTCGGACAATCCCTTCGCAGCGCTTCGGAAATCCCTGGAAGAGCTCTGGGCCACCCGCGCCGAACGCAGCGACGAAGCCCTGGTCGTCGCCGACCTGCTCGCGCTCAGCCTGTCCGATGAAAGCCTTCGTCCAAAGCTGGCGGAGTTCTACGAGCTCGGCGCCCAGCAAATCCGCGCCTATCTCGAACAAAACCTGATGTCGCTCGGGCTCGAGCCTCGAATCTCGCCCGACATCCTGCCGCGAATCGTAATCGGGCTGCTCGATGGCCTGGTGATGCAAGCGTTCGTCGACCCCGATGCTCTTTCACCGGATGAAGTCGTCGACGCGGTCCAAACGATCGCGATTTCGATCTTCACCGGAGGGTCGGGGAAGTGAGTGCGCTCGACGCCGTCCGAGCGCAGAACGCTGCCGTTGACGCGCTCAATCGGGCGCGTGAACGAGGCCGCTTGGCTTCGGCCTATCTATTCGACGGGCCGAGCGGCGTAGGCAAAGAGCTCGCCGCCCTTGCACTCGCCACAGATATCGTCGCATCGGGCGATCCCCATGTGGTCGAGCGAATCGAGCTCGGGGCTCATCCAGACGTGCGCGTCTTCCGTCCGCGAGATGAAGGCAAGCGGAACATCCAGGTCGAGGTTCTTCGCAGCGAGATTCTCCCGCTCGCCCAGTTCGCTCCTTTCGAGGCCACAGCGACCTTCTTCATCTTCCCGGAGGCGGACGTATCATTTCCGGTGTTTCAGCCAGAGGCTGCCAACGCCTTGCTCAAGACGCTCGAAGAGCCCCGTCCCAATGTACATTTCATTCTAACGTCCGAACGTCCGGACTCACTGCTTTCGACGATTCGTTCGCGCTGCCAGCGGGTTCGATTCGGACGCCTGCCGCAGGCGGTGCTTCGGGACATCCTCCGCGCCGAAGGAGCGAGCGAAGGTTGCATCGCCCCAGCCATCGCGCTGAGCGGAGGCCGTGCCGACGTCGCATTGGCACTGGCAAGCGACGGCGCGGTCGGGGCGCTGAGCGAGCTCGTATTCTCGATCGACCGTGCAATTTGCGGCGCGGGCCCCGGCGCTCTGGTCGAGCTTGCCGAGCAGTTGGCGCGTCGGGACGACCTCGAGCTCGCATTGCTCACCCTTCAAAGCTTCTATCGTGATCTCGCAGCGAGCTCGCTCGGCCTTCCCGCCCAATGGTTGGGGTTCTCCGACCGCGGCGAGGCATTGCTGGATCGAGCGTCCTCGGTTTCGGCGAGCTCTGCGGCCGCACGTGTCTCTCTGATTCACCAATGCGTGCGATCCATGCAGAAGAACGCCAACAAGCAGGTTACGCTCGACTCCTTGCTCTTTGGTCTTCGAGATCTGCGCTAGCTGGCGTCTCGGCCGATATTGGCTAGTCTCGGGCGCGAAATGGCTCGTCCCTTTTACGTCACCACGCCGATCTACTACGTCAACGATCGGCCCCACATCGGGCACGCGTATTCCACCGTCGCCGCGGACGTGGTGTCGAAGTACCAGCGCCTGCGTGGAAAGCCGACCTATTTCCTGACAGGCTTGGACGAGCACGGTCTCAAGATCGAGCGGCGCGCCCAAGAAGAAGGGCTCGCGCCGCGGGACTTCGTCGACCGAATGGCAGCGCCGTTTCGGCTTGCATGGGAAGAGCTCGGCTGCGCCCACGACGGTTTCATCCGAACGACTTCCCCGCAGCACCGGGAGAATGTCCAGGCGCTCTGGAAGCGGATGGCCGCGCGCGGGGATATCTACCTCGACGACTACGAGGATTGGTATTGCGTCGGCTGCGAGTCCTTCAAGACCGAGAAAGAGCTCCTCGAAGGAAATCTGTGCCCGATTCACCGAAAGCCGGTGGAGCGCATCAAGGAGCGCAGCTACTTCTTTCGCTTGAGCAAGTACACTCAGCCTCTGCTCGACTACTACGAGGCAAACCCCGAGTTCGTGCGGCCCGAAGCGCGCTTCAACGAGGTCAAGTCCTTCGTGAAGGAGGGGCTCCGCGACTTGTCGATCTCTCGCACTAGCTTCCGTTGGGGCGTTCCCGTTCCGGATGACTCGGAGCACGTCGTCTACGTCTGGCTTGACGCACTGATGAACTACGTCAGTGCGCTCGGCGGCCCCGCCGAAGAGGGTGTGGCTCCGCTCTACGACGAGTTCTGGCAATCGTCCGAAGCGATCATCCACATCGTCGGCAAAGATATTCTTCGCTTCCACACCGTGTACTGGCCCGCGTTCTTGATGAGCGCCGGCATCCGGCTTCCGACCCAGATTTGGGCGCACGGATGGCTCACGGTCAACGGCGAAAAAATGTCCAAGTCTCTGGGCAACTTCCTTCCGCCCGGTCCGCTGGTCGAAGCGGTGGGCGCAGACGTGTTGCGCTATTACTTCATGCGTGAGGTCGGCTTTGGGCAGGACGGCGACTTCAGCCACCAGAACTTGCTCAACCGCTACAACGGCGAGCTCGCCAATGGCCTCGGCAATCTGATGAACCGAATCGTCGCTAGCATCCTGAGGAAGCACCTCGACGGTCGGGTGCCCGAAGTCGACCTGAAGGACCTCGATTCGGCCGATCGACGACTGATCGACAAGGCCGAGGAGGCTTCCCGCAAAGCGGCCGAGTATTTCGAGGCGCTCGCGTTTCACCGCGCGCTCGACACGATTTGGGACCTCGTTTCAGCCGCGAACAAGTACGTCGACTCGACCGAACCATGGCAACTTGCCAAGCAGGACGACAAAACCCGACTCGAGCAGGTTTGTTACACCGTGCTCGAAACGCTGCGATGGCTCTCGATCATGCTCTTCCCGGTGATGCCCGAGAAGTGCAACGAGCTGCGTGCCCAGCTCGGGATGGCTCCGCTTCTACCCACCGAGCAGGTCGACCTTTGGCCGAGTGCGTGGGGCGGGCTCAGGCCTGGCACACGGACGCAGGGCGCCACGCCACTGTTCCCGAGATTCGACGCGGCGCAGGAGCGCTCGATCTTGGAACGCCTTGGCGTCGAGGCTCCCAAAGCAGATGAGAAAAAGGCAGCAGCGATGACACAGACCGAACAAGCCGACGACGACCTCATCGAGTTTGACGACTTCATGAAGGTCGACCTTCGGGTGGCCCTGGTGAAAGAAGCGGAAAAGGTAGCGAAGAGCAAGAAGCTCATCCGGCTCGTCGTCGACGCCGGCGAGGCGGAGCCGCGCCAAATTCTGGCCGGCATCGCCGAACACTACCGGCCCGAAGACCTGATTGGCCGGCGGGTCGTCATCGTCGCGAACCTCAAACCCCGAAAGCTGATGGGCCTGGAGTCGCAGGGAATGGTGCTCGCAGCAAGCGACGCAAGCGGTCTGTCGGTGATCGGCGTCGACGACGACGTCGAACCCGGATCGCCGGCCAAGTGATCCCACCGCTCACACCGACGTTCGACGCAGCGGTCCGGGACGTGAGAGCGCAGCAGCCGCGATTCCGCAGCGCGGCGGCTTCGCGGCTTGCCGATCCTCCGGCCGACCGACGAGCCGAGGCCGTGGAAGGGCTCCTCAGCCTCTCTGAGGATCAGGTGGGCGCCGTTCGTGAGGCGGCATATGAATCACTTGGCGCGCTCGGCGCCGGCAAAGCGTTGAGCAGACTGCTCGAGGCCTTCGACGACGAGCACATGGGCGCCCGCCAAGCGGCCGTGCTGGCGGTCGGACGCGTTGCCCCAGAGGCAGGCGTCGAGGCGATTGCCGCGCTGCTCGACGATTCGCGCCCGGAGATGCGATTTTCCGCGATCTGGACCCTGTCGTACCTGGGTGCAGAGCATGCCGATCGGATCGCCAAGGCGCTCGACGATCGAGACGCGGAGGTGCGCACACTCGCGATGCAATGCCTCGGCGAGCTCGGCGCAACCGCAAGCGTAGATGCGATCGCACGCGCACTCGACGACCCATCTGATTCGGTCCGCTTCGCCGCGGCAGCTAGCCTTGCAACCCTAGGCGACGCGAGGGGCGCAGCAACGCTTCGCGCGTCCCTGAGCCAGCCGGATCGCGCCTTTGTAGCTGCGGTCGGCCTAGGCGACCTCGCCGACCAAGACTCCCTCCCGGCTCTGACCAGGCTTGCGAAGCATCGCTGGCGCTCTCCCATCCTGCGGGCCGCAGCGGCGCGTGCCCTGGTCCGTCTAGGCGATCCGGCCGGGGCCGAAGTCATCCGAAAAATCGTGCGGAGCTGGCGGATCGAAGCTCGGCAATACGGCGTAGAGCTCGTGGGGGAGCTCGGCCTGGCTTCGCTGCTCCCGGACTTGACCCGGGCGCTCCGCAAGAGCCGAAAGGTCGAACAGCCGGTGTACGAAACCGCACTCGAGCAGCTCGCGCCGAAGAGCGCAGAGGCGACGGCCTTGCTTGCTTCCCTCCGTCAGACAGACCACCTTCCCCAGTGAACCACATCATGCTCTTCGACACGCATTGCCACCTCGACGATCCGCGCCTGCTCGACGATCTCGACGCGGTGCTCGAACGTGCCGCCGCAGCAGGGGTTCGGCGGATCACGAGCATCGGATGTGCGAGTGACTCGGCTTCGGTGCGAACGGCGATCGATATTGCCCGACGACATCCCGACCGCATCTCGGCCACGGTCGGCGTGCACCCGCACGATGCCAAGCATCTCGATGACACGCTCTGCGATGCCATCCGCGACGCGGGCAGCGACCCATCGGTGGTTGCGATCGGCGAGACCGGTCTCGACTTCCACTACGACCACTCCCCGCACCCCTCGCAAGAGGAAGCGTTTCGGAGGCAGATCGCGATCGCCAAGGAGCTCGATAAGCCGCTCGTCATTCACACTCGGTCAGCCCCGGCAGACACCCTCCGAATCTTGCGCGAAGAGCATGCAAAAGATGTGGGCGGGATCATCCATTGCTTCAGCGAGGACGCCCCCTTCGCGAAAGCGGCGCTCGATCTGGGTTTCGTGTCGTCGTTCAGCGGAATCGTGACCTTCGACAAAGCGGTCGCCGTGCAACGAGCGGCCGTCCAGCAGCCGGCCGACGCGCTGCTGATCGAGACGGATGCTCCGTACCTGGCCCCGATTCCGAAGCGCGGAAAACGCAATGAACCCGCGTACGTATCCTATACGGCAGCCCGGATCGCAGAGCTTCGGGGCGAGGAGCCGGAGGCCCTGGCCCAAACGAGCTACGAAAACGCCGTCCGCATCTTCGGAATTGACGAGTGATTGGGGGCGTCTCGCGGCCGAGCGCATCCGCCTTGACTCGCCCTGACGCATCACTATCTTTGCGGCCCTTTTTCCGGCGAGAACTCTTGTGAATACAAATCCCGGCCTCATCGGCACCAAGCTTGGCAACACCCAAATCTTCCTCGACGACGGGGAGGTTCGCCGCGTCACTGCGATCAAGGCGGGGCCCTGCGTGGTCGTTGGCAAGCGTACCCCGGCCAAAGACGGCTACTCTGCGCTCCAGCTTGGCTTCGGAAGCCGCCGAGAAGCGAGAGTGACCAAGCCCGAGGCCGGCGCCTTCAAGAAGGCCGGTGTCGACCCGCAGCGCGTCGTGCGCGAGTTTCGTATCGACGAGTCGCTCCTCGAGCGTTTCGAGGTCGGGCAGACCCTGGGCGCGGCCGACATCTTTCAAGACGGCCAGTTCGTCGATGTGTCTGCCACGAGCAAAGGCCGTGGTTTCACGGGCGTCATGAGGCGACACAACTTCGCTGGCGCCGGCACCGTGGGTCACGGCACGCACGAGTCCAAGCGAGGTGGCGGCTCGGTCGGCATGGCGACGACCCCCGGCCGTACCCCTCGCGGTCAAAAAATGGCCGGTCAGCACGGGAACAAGAAAGCGACGATCTTGAATCTTCGCGTCGCGAGAGTGCTACCGGACGAGAACATCGTTCTGGTCGAAGGCGGCGTTCCGGGTCCGCGCAACGGGGTCCTTACCCTGAAGGGCGCGATCAAGAAGGCAGCCGTTCCGCTTCCCGAGCGCCCCGTCCAAGACGAGGCGTCGGCAGAGGCTCCGGAAGCCACCGAAGAGGGCTAGCTGGGCCGCCGCCGCCAGCAGGATCACCACGGGCGTCGCGCGAGGCGCGAAGGCTACCCTGCTCGTTCGGTCTACAAGCTGCAGGAGATCGACCGCCGGGTCGGTCTGTTCGCCAAAGGCCAACGCATTCTCGATCTCGGAGCCAGCCCCGGATCCTGGACACTGTACGCCGCGGAAAAGGTCGGCCCGGGCGGTCACGTGCTTGGGATCGACCTCAGCGACCCCGGTCTCACGCTGCCAGCCCACGCGGAGATTCGTGTACTCGACGCTTTCGAAGCCGACCCGCAGAGCCTAGGGGGCCCGTTCGACCTGGTCATCAGCGACATGGCGCCCAAGACGAGCGGACAGCGCCATGCCGATCAGTTTCGAAGCTACGAGCTGGTGATCCGCGCGCTCGAGCTCGCCAAGGCCGTGCTCGAGCCGGGGGGCGGCTTCGTCGCGAAGATTTTTCAAGGTGCGGAGTTCGAGGACGCACGAAGCGCGATGCGGGAGGTATTCAGCAAAGTGCGGACCATCCGTCCAAACGCAACACGCGACGAAAGCTACGAGCTTTTCTTGGTCGGACTGGGATTCAAACCACTCAATTGCTGAGCGCCTCGAGCCGCGCGCGAGCGCGCTCCGCATAGGGCCCATCCGGATCGAGCTTTGCAGCGCGCATCAGATGGGCGCGAGCCTTCCCTAGCTGTCCCTGTCTTGCCAGGATGGAGCCATACGCGTACTGAAGCGCGGGGTCGCGGTCGCTCTGTCCAACCGCACGGCGCATCGTCGCTTCGGCCGCGTCGAGATCCCCGGTCGCGTACTGCGCCAAGGCCAGCTCAGCGAGCAGCTCCGTCGGCGGCGGCTCAGGCGCCTGCCGCAGCGCGGTCTGCAGGACCGGCAATGCCTCTGCCGGGAGTCCAGCCCGACGCAGACCCTCTCCAACCGCGATCGAGAGTAAGACGTCGCCGCGGACCATGGACCGGACGGCGCGGAGCTGCGCTGCTGCCTCGTCTGGCCGTGATGCATCGAGCAGCATCATTGCGAAATTGATTCGCGGAATCGGATCGTCCGGGAGCTGCTCGATCGTCGCCAGATATTCACGCTCGGCATCCGCGAGGTTACCTATCTCTTCGTAAGAAAGCGCGAGGTTGAAACGCGCGGCGGTGAGCAACGGATCCAGGGCGACGGCCCGCTCGAGCGCCACCGCTGCCTCTGCGAGCTTGCCCGCCTCGCGCAGGAGCACACCGAGGTTGTTGAACGCCTCTGCGAACTGCGGGTCGATGGAGGCTGCGCGCCGGTACGCCTTTTCGGCCGGGGCCCAATCGCCCGTCTCCTCGTGCACGAGCCCCCAATCGAGCCAGGCCCGTGCGTCGTCCGGGTCAGCGGCGAGTGCCTTCTCGAAAACACCCTTGGCCTCGGCGACCTTGCCCTCGGCAAGCAAGCGCTCTCCGCGCAGCACCTCTGGGCTGGCCGAAGGTCGACTGACGATGGGCTGCGCAGGCGCCTCGACCGGTGCGCTTGGGCTGGAGCCGCAGCCGGGGCAGATCGCTCCAAAAATCGCCGCGACGAACGGCAACGCACGCAAAGGCTTCACAGGCCCTCCGCGCCGGCGTGAAGTGCGAGGATGCGATCGTAGAGCACACGCTGCAAGCGCTTCAGGCGCTCGTAATCGTGAACTTTGTTTCCGTCTGCGTCGGAGACGTAAAAGACGTCCGCGACGCTCTGACCTTCAGTGTTCACCTTGGCCAGAGCAATGGTCAGATCGAGCTGGTGTAAGGTGCGTGCGATCTCGTGCAAGAGGCCAATGCGGTCGCGCGTGAAGACGTCCAGGACCGTGTATCGCAAGGAAGCGTTGTTATCTACACTGATCTGCGTCGGAACGTCGGGGCCTGGGCGCACCGACCAAGGCGGCGGCGTGCTTTGCCGCGCGATCAAATCCTTGGCCGAGACGCGGTTGGTGACGCGGTGTTCGACGTCTTCTTGAAGCGCCTCGGCGAGCCTCGTCGGCGATGGCGTATTGTCTCCTACTCGGACCCAGAAAACGTCAAATACCTCGTTCCCGCCTTGGCGTTGGCGGGTGTAGAGCTGTGCCGCGAGGATTGAAAGATCGTGCGCGGCGAAGACCGCGGTGAGATCCGCGAGCAAACCGGACTGGTCCGCAGAGATCACGACTACTGATTCAACGTCTTCGCTCGGGCCGGGGCCGACGCGAACGGTCACGCGGCCTTCTTCACGGTCACGCGAAATGCGAGCATGGCGTCTGACGACGTCCACTGGATTGGCGAGGAAGTAGCGGTCCGGCATTTCGTCGATGAAGCTTTGAAGCTCGTCCTGCCCGGCATCGCCTGCGAATCCAACGACGGCCTGCAGCTTCACATCGAGAACGCGGCTTTCGGTTTGTGCAGACGCGCTGCCCGATTCGAGCTCTGCGAGCGTCGCGAGGTAGAGGTCCTCGAGCGCGCGGGCCTTCCAAGACGTCATCGCTTTTGGATTTACCGTCGAGACGATGGAAACGGTGCACAGGAACAAGTCGCGAAGACGCTCTGGGGTTCCCACCATTCTGAGGACCTCGCTCAGGCCTTGCGGGTCGTGGATATCGCGCTGGGTCGCCCAACGGTAGAGCGAGCTCTGCTCTTGGACGAGCCAGGCGACGTGCCGTGCGTCGACCGGGGCGAGCCCTAGACGAACCGCGATGTTTTCGGCGAGCCGCGCGCCTGCTTGCTCTTGCTCGCGCCCCCGGATGCGTCCGAGTGAGTGCAGAAGCACCGCCAAAAAGAGAGGCAGCCGGCGCGGCGCCTCCGCCGCAAGGCGAGCTGAAAGCGCGCGGCCTCGGCTCTCCCCTCGGGTCAGGGCCTGGAGGTGCTCGAGCGCTTTGACCGCATGAATGTCCGCCGTGTACGTGTGGAAGACGTCGTGATAGACGCGGCCGACCAAGGGCTCGAACTCGGGAATCATCGCCGAAACCAGCCCAACCTCGTGGAGCTCGGCTACCGTGGAACCGCTACGAAACGGCGACTCATCGATGTTGCTGAGGAGCCCCAAGAAGAGCTGCGTCGCTTCCTCGGAATCCTGAAGACGAAGACGCCAGCGCTTGTCCGGTGCGATGCGAGCGATCGCATCCAGGGCGGAATGGTCTGGCCGCTTGTGGTAGCGGAGCGCTTGTCTGTAGAAACGGAACGCCAAGGCCGGATCGCCATCCAGTCGCTGCGGCCTTTCCAGGCTGATGGTTCCGTCCGCCAAGACGATCCCATGCGCTAGCTTCCGAAATGTGGCGGCCCGCGTCCGATTTCGCGGACGAGCTCGGTCTAGCATGCGTTCCGCCGTCAGCGCGACGATGCGAGCGTGCCGGTAGTAGGCCTGCATGAACTGCTCGACGCCGAGGGCAACGCCATCGACGAAGCCCAGCTCCTGCGCGATGTCCTCTTGATCGCCGAATGTGAGTCGGTCCTGCTGACGGCCCGCACGCAAGTGCAGAAGGTTGCGGACGCGCCAGAGCATCTCTCTTGCGTTGTCGAGCTCTCGAACCTCTCGCGCGAGAAGCGCTCCGGTGCGCACGTAGTCTTGCTCGTTTCGGGCGCCCCAGCGGGCCCGCGCTGCCCATTCGGCGACGTCCAAGTCCCTCAGCCCGCCGCGCCCCTGTTTCACGTCAGGCTCGAGGAGGTAGAGGCTTCCGCCAAAACGGCGGTGGCGTGTCTCGGTGTCCTGCTCGAGCGCGGCAAGGAACTCGACGAGGTGCGGCTCGAATACCTGTTCTCGCGCTCCACGCTCCAGCTCGTCGAGGAGTGAACCGCTGCCTGCGACGCGACGGAAGTCGATGAGCGTCGTGGTGGTGCGGATGTCTTGTCGAGCAAGGGTGAGGGTTTCAGCTACGCTTCGGGCGGCGTGCCCGATATCGACCCCGAGGTCCCAAAGGGGGTAGAGCAGCCCTTCGGCGAGCGCCCCGACAAAAGGGTCACTCGAATCGTCGCATAAAAACACCACGTCGACGTCGCTGTTGAGGCCGAGCGTCGAGCGGCCGTAGCCTCCGACGGCGACGAGAGCTACGCGCCCGTTCGGCTCGACACCCAGCGCGCGCGTGGCCGCATCGGATGCGCAGTACAGCGCGCTCAGCAGGCCGTCGAGGGCCCGGGCATGGGAGCGGGCGGTGTCGACGCCAGGGTCTCCTCGGCGCACCGCGTCCTCGAACGCCTGGCGATAACCACCCAAGTATCCGCTGCAGGTCTTGCCGAGCGAAGGTGCGAGCCCACCGAGATCGACGACCGGACTGGAACCATCCGACAAAGGTCGTCGAGTATGACCGTCGGTCCTGCGCTCGGCAAGCCATCCGGTCATCGAGTCTGGAGGTACGACGCGATCCCCGACGCGATGCCGTCGGCCAGGGCACGGCGGTATCGATGCTTGGTCAGCGCCCGCGCCTCGGGCTCGTAGGTCAGAAAGGACGCTTCGAGCAGGACCGACGGCATGCGTGCGCCGACCAAGACGTAAAACATCGCGCGCCGCACGCCGCGATCGGAGAGACTCGGGAGAACCCTGCGGCCTGCTTTGAGTGTGCTTCGCTGAATCCTTCCAGCCAAAGTGAGGGAGCCCTCCGCTTGGCTCTGTCGATGATGCTTCGCAAGCAGGCTTTGAATGCCGGTCACCTCGGCGACACGAGTTCCGTTCTCCCTCGCGGCCAGGCGAAGCGCCTGACGGTTGTTCGTAGTGTCCAGAACGAACGTGGTGACGCCTCCTTTGCGAACTTCCTCCGAGCTAGCGTTGAGATGAATCGACACGAAGACATCCGCCTCCATCGCATTGGCAAGAGCGCAGCGTTCTTCGAGAGAAAGACCGACATCGCCCGACCGGGTGAGCAGCACGCGCGAGCGCGGCATGATCGCCCGCAGCCGAGTCGCCGTCAGCTCGGCCAACTCGAGCGCCAGCTGCGACTCGACGAGCGCGTATCGATCGTTGGCGGCGCCCGGCTCTCGACCGCCGTGCCCAGGGTCTAGGACGACGAGTGGCCTTCTCTCGTTGCGCGAAGGAGGCGCTGCGCTCACGTCGACGACGATGCGGTACGGGTCGGTCAGGAAGAAAACGCGCCCGGTCGCGGTCGGATGCAGATCGAGCACGACGCGAGGATTGGGCGTGGCGAGCCGAACACGCTGCAGCCCTCCCCGCCCGATCGCCTGGGAAACGGGGACGCTCGCGTCCCATTCGGCGCCCTGCAGCTCGATTGCAATACGAGGCGGCAGGATCCCCTCGGCAGGGAGCTGCTTTTGCTCGAAAAGAGGCACCCCCTCGAAGAGGAGCACCACTCGCGCGCCGGCAGCGTTCTCAGTCCCGGCACCGTACACGTCGATACGCTGCAGCCGGGCTGTTTCAACGCGAGGATTGCGCGGCTCGGTCGACTCCATCATCGGGGAGGAGAGCTCCTGCTGGCGCCGCGGCGACGGGTCGGACCGACAGGCCGCGGCGGCCACCACTAGTCCGAACACGAAGAGTCTCCATCTGTGTGCCCCGCTTCGAATGAACGGGTGTGTACGCGACGTGCGTGCGAGCGTCAACGAAGCGTCGCTCGTTGACCCGCCCGAGTCGATCGCCTAGCTTCCGCGACATGGCGGGGTTGACCTATCGTGACGCCGGAGTCGACATCGAAGCGGGCGAAGAGCTCGTCGAACGGATCAAGCCGCTCGCCCAGTCGACGCGTTCCGAATTCGTCCTCGGGTCCCTAGGCGGGTTCGCCGGCCTCTGCTCGCTGCCGAGCGACATTGAAGATCCTGTCCTCGTTTCGGGAACGGACGGCGTAGGAACCAAGCTGAAGCTCGCCTTCGAGCTCGGGCGTCACGATACGATCGGCATCGACCTGGTAGCCATGTGCGTCAACGACATCATCACCGTGGGGGCCAAGCCGCTGTTCTTCCTGGATTACTTTGCGACATCGAAGCTCGACGTCGACCAGGGAGAGGCAGTCGTGAAAGGCATTGCCGAAGGGTGTCGCCAAGCCGACTGTGCTCTTCTCGGCGGAGAAACGGCTGAGCTCCCTGGTTTCTACGCAGCCGGAGAGTACGACTTAGCGGGCTTCGCGGTGGGCGTGGTCAGTCGCAAGCGGATCGTCGACGGTAAAGCCACAGGGCTCGGCGACAAGCTTGTCGGCGTCGCATCTTCTGGATTGCACTCGAACGGTTTCTCCTTGGCCAGGCGCGTCCTCGTGGAAGGCGAGGCGCCGCTCTTGCTGCAAGACGCTTTCGGTTCGTCGGGGACGCTCGGCGATGCCCTGCTCCGGCCAACGCGAATCTACGTGAAAGCGGCCCGAATTGCGCTCGAACACGGGGTGCATGCAATGTGTCACATCACAGGCGGTGGGCTTCCGGAGAATCTGCCTCGTGTCACCCCTGAGGGAATGGGGGTCGCGATTGACGTGGGGTCCTGGTCGGTCGACCCGCTCTTCACTCTGATCCAGGAGCGGGGCGCCGTCGATGACGCGGAGATGCGGCGCACCTTCAACATGGGAGTCGGCTTCACGATGGTCGTAGCGCAGGATCGTGCTGGGCAGCTGGTGGACGCACTCGAGGCCGGCGGTGAGCGCGCCTTCATCATGGGCGAGGTCGTCGAACAAGACGGCGTGTCATTCTACTCCTAGAGCGTTCCATGGACATCGTCATTCTCGTTTCCGGTCGTGGCTCCAACCTGAAAGCGATTTGCAGCGCGATTGACGCGGGCAAATGCGACGCAAACATCGTGGGCGTGGTTTCCGACCGAAAGAAGGCCGCAGCACTCGAGTTCGCAGACGCGCGAGGAATCCAAACGCGAGTGGTCTCACTCCGCAAAGGCGACGACCGAGACCTGTGGAACGACGCGCTTGCGAAGACGGTCGTCTCGCTGAAGCCAGACCTGATCGTCCTGGCGGGGTTCATGCGGGTTCTGGGTACGCCGTTGCTGGAACGTTTTCCGGGTCGCATCATCAATGTCCACCCTGCCCTGCTCCCCGCCTTCCCGGGGCACAGCGGACCGCAAGACGCTCTCGATGCAGGGGTGCGCATCAGCGGATGTACAGTCCACATCGTCGACGCCGGCGTAGATACCGGTCCGATCATCGCACAAGCCGCCGTCCCCGTGGTCGAAGGCGACAGCGCCGAATCGCTGCACACGCGTATCCAAGTGCAAGAACATCGGCTTCTGCCGGCCGTCATTCACCAGATCGCGATCGGGGCCATCACGCTCAACCCGTTGCGCGTGCGTAGACCGGTCGCCGACCTCTCTCGATCGCTGACCGTGCCGGACGCGTAGACCCGTGCCGACGAGCTTCTACGACGTCGTCGTGCTCGGGACCCGACTCGAGCCTCTTCTCTGTGCGGCCCTGCTGGCGCGAGAGGGCCTGCGCGTCCTCGTGCTCGGTCAGGGGGTCCCAGAGCCGTCCTATCGCTTGGGCGGCGTCGAGATCGAACCTTACGGGTTGATGATGGCAGGCGCGCAGAGCCCGATCGTTCAAAGCACGCTCGAGGACCTCGCACTCAAGCAGGACATCCGGCAGCGCAGCGCCGATCGGGTCGCCGTCCTGCAGCTGCTGCTTCCGGAACATCGATTGGAAGTGTACCCCGATCACGAGAGCTGGTTGGCCGAGGTCGCGCGGGAGTTCCCCGGACTCAGGCGCCAGGCCACCGACGTCACGCGGACTCTAGCGGAGGTGCAAAGTGAGCTCGACATGGTGGTTGCGCGAGGGCTCGTCTGGCCCCCCGAAACTTTCCTCGAGCGCCAGCGTTTTTCATTGAACAGCGCCGGGCATCGTTTCGGTCGGCAGGGGCAGGGTTGGACCTCGTGGAACCAGCTCCCAGTGGGGCACCCGCTTCGAACGGCGTTCGAGGCCATCCTCCCCCACCTCTCAGGATTCGTTCCTGCACAGCATTCCGACGCCACTCGTGCGCGGTTGCACGGACATCTTCTGTCGGGCGTGAGCGAGCTCAGCGGTGGTTGGTCCTGGTTCCGCGAAGCGCTGTTCGCTCGCATTCGATCTTGGGGCGGCGATGTGCGAGCGCGCGATCGGGTTGCTTGCATTGGCCACGAAGGCAGACGGGGCCACAGCATCCGGGTGGCTCGGACCGACGAAGAGATCGGCTGCTCGCAGATTGCCCATGGGACCTCGGTCGCCGAGCTTGCTCAACTGCTCCCTGAACGCGGCTCCATGGCTGCGCTATTCGAGCGCGTCGGTGAACCACGCGCCCGCGCGTACCGCTGCTCAGTGCACGTCCTCGTGGAAAAGCGAGGGGTTCCAGACCCGTTCGGACCTCTTTCGCTCCGGTGTATGAGCGCAACCGACCCAAGCCAGGTCTTCATGTTGCGGAATCTCGATGTGGAACCAGACCAGATGCTGATCTCCGCAAGCCGCCTCGTCGAAGAACATCTCATCGACACCGAATCGTCACCGCTACTCTTCGTCCGCGAAGAGGCCTTGGATGCAATCCGCGGGGTCGTCCCATTTCTCGACGAGCACGCGATCTGGGTGGACAGCCCGCACGATGGCCTGCCTCCTCGCGCGTTCCGCGCGGACACGGAACTTTCGTGCAGCGATCCATGGGCCCGGGGACCGTCGACGATGAGAGCGGTGTACGACTATCCGACGCGACGGGCGATGGGCGTGTGTGCACTGACTACACGTACCCCCGTTCGGGGGGTGTTCCTCTGCAACGAACAGGTTGCGCCCGGTCTCGGTTTGGAAGGCTCATTTCTCACCGCGTCCTCGGTCGCCAAGCTCATTGGCTCAGAGTACCGACGACGGGATTGGCTCCGGCGCGGTCCATGGGCCCGCAGGAGCGTTTAGGGCAAAGCGTCCGGCGCTCTGATATGCTTTAGCGCATGGCGGCACCACAGGAGGCACCAAAGCTCACTCTCAGGCAGTTGCTTCGACTCATGGTCGAACGCGGCTCGTCCGATTTGCACATCACGACGGGATCTCCGCCGCAACTCCGCATCGACGGATCATTGATGCCGCTGCGCACGCCGCCGCTCAAGCCTCGCGAGAGCAAGGCGCTTTGCTACGAGGTGATGACCGAGGACCAGCGACTACGCTTCGAAAAAGGCCACGAGATCGACTTCTCCTTTGGCGTGAAGTCTCTCTCGCGTTTCCGAGCCAACGTGTTTCTACAACGCGGTGCGGTCTCTGGCGCGTTTCGTGCGATTCCGTTCGAAATCCGGCCGCTGGACAAGCTTGGGATGCCGCCGGTCGTCGCAGAGCTCTGCACGCGACCACGTGGCTTGGTTTTGGTGACCGGGCCGACGGGCTCTGGCAAATCGACCACGCTCGCGTCGATGATCGACAAGATCAACAGCGAGCATCGTCATCACATCGTGACGGTCGAGGACCCCATCGAGTTCCTACACTCGAACAAGCTCTGCGTGGTCAACCAGCGAGAGGTGGGGTCGGACACCGCGGGCTTCAAGGACGCGCTCAAGTACGTCCTACGTCAGGACCCTGACGTCGTCCTAGTTGGCGAGATGCGAGACCTCGAAACGATCGAAGCTGCGCTCACCATTTCGGAGACCGGCCATTTGGTGTTTGCAACGCTGCACACCAATACCGCAGTGCAGTCGATCAACCGTATCATCGACGTGTTTCCTTCGGGCCAGCAGAGCCAAATCCGAGCCCAGTTGTCGTTCGTGCTTCAGGGCGTTCTGAGCCAGATGCTACTCCCTCGGGCCGACGGACCGGGCCGGGCGATGGCCTGCGAAGCGATGGTGCCGAACGTGGCGATTCGAAATCTGATTCGTGAGGACAAGGTCCATCAGATGTACGGCATCATGCAGACCGGTCAGGGCAGCTCGGGCATGCAAACCATGAATCAGTCGCTCCTGCATTTGGTCGCACACGGCGCGTTGGACCGCGATGTAGCCTTGATCCGATCGCCGGAGCCCGACGAATTCCGTCTAATGCTCGATCAATTGGACAAGAGGGGCTACCACCAGGCGATTCGTAGCGGCGGCTGATTCGGCTTCCTCCGAGTTTTTTACTATCGTTAATGGCGAGATCTTGGTGATGGGATGCACGACCATGAGCGGCGCTTGGATCGCGCCGGCCGTTTCGACATGTGACCGCTCACGATCCGCCGCTGCCAAGAGGCGCTTCTGATGAATGCGCCCGCCAGCTCTCGAGGATCCCTTCCACCTTCCCGACCGATGGCGGGTCGGCACCTCGGCCGATACGAGATCCTGACTCAGCTGGCATCCGGCGGGATGGCGTCCGTGTACGCCGCGCGTGCCCAAGGGGTGGCCGGGTTCGAGCGGCTCGTCGCGATCAAGATGCTGCATCCTCATCTGGCGTACGAGCAGGAGTTCATTTCGATGTTCCTCGACGAGGCGAGGCTGGCGGCGCGAATTCGCCACATGAACGTCGTGCCTACGCTCGACATCAGCGATAGCCCGGGCGACGGCTACTTCCTGGTGATGGAATACATCGAAGGCAATCACCTCGGTGCACTGCTCGGGCGTGCCGCGAAGCGCGGAGAAAGACTGCCCCAGCCCTTCGTGTGCCGTGTGCTGGTCGACGCACTGCTGGGCTTGGCCGCGGCGCACCGCCTCAGCGACGAGCGTGGCAAACCTTTGAAGCTCGTTCACCGTGACGTCTCGCCACACAACATCTTGGTTGGCACCGATGGCATTTCTCGGCTGACCGACTTCGGGGTTGCCAAGGCCAACGTGCGCATGGCATCGACCCGCGCGGGCCAGTTCAAGGGCAAGCTCTCCTATATGGCGCCTGAACAGGCCGCATCGAGCTCGACCGACCAGCGCTCCGACCTGTTCAGCGTTGGCATCATCCTCTGGGAGTCGCTGACGGGACGTCGGCTCTTCAAGGGCGAGTCGAATGGGGCGACCCTCAACAAGCTGCTGAACGATTCGGTGCCGAGGCCGTCGGAGCTGTGGCCCGAGCTCGAGCGCTTCGACGATGTCGTGATGAAGGCGCTGAACCGCGATCCGGACGAGCGGTTTCGGAGTGCCGACGACTTTGCCGAATCGCTCGAATTGGCCGTGGGCTCTGGGCGCCTTGCCAAGACTCGTGAAGTCGCCGATGTCGTTCGGGACTTGGATGCCGACAAGCTGCAAGACGAGCGCGAGCGAATTCGTGACGCCATCAAGATGCTCGGAAGCACCGACATCGGCAATTCGATCGTTCCGATGCCCCGCGAGGGCACCGCAATGGACACACAGAGCTTCCCGACGCGCGCCCAGACCGGGTCTCACGTCCGCGGAACCGTATCCGGAGTGCTCGACGACGGGACTCCGATCGTGATTCGGCGCGCGTCGGAGTCCGACGCGCTGAAGTGGTTCGTGATGGCGCTGGCGATCATGGTATTCCTGTACGCAGGCTTCCTGGTCGTTCAGCTACTTCGTTCCCCGACTGCAGCCGAAGCTCCCGAGCCGGACAGGTCCGGCACGACAGAGCTCGGGGCCCATCCGTCCGACGCGACCAAGTCCCCGTCGAGCCAAGCCGTGTCCGCACCGGAACGTGCGAGCAGCCCAGCTCCGGCTGGCCAGGGCAGACTGGACCGCTTCGAGGCTCGTCCGTCGCCCCCCAGCACGCCTTCCAAGCGAGAAAACCCAGGGAACTTGGAGCCTAGCGGGGAGCCCGCTCGAGCGGAGGCTGCGAAACCGGCAGGTACCAACGTGACCGGCTCATTTCGAAATTAGGCATGGCTTTTTGACCATGCGATCGGTGATCAGCTAGGGTTTTGAAAGGCCCGGAGGGGATCGGGCGGAGAATTCATGGCCGAGTGGGTATACGAGGCGCGCACTCGCGCGGGCGAAGTCCAAACAGGGATCATCGAGGCGGACAACAAGGAAGCCGTGCAGTCCAGGCTGCGCGCGCGCCAGCTGAACCCCGTCAAGATCAAGAAGAAGGGACGCCAACTCAGCTTGGCGTTCGGCACCGGCATCGACGCAAAGGAGCTGGTCATCTTCACTCGCCAGTTCGCGACGATGATCGATGCTGGTCTGCCCCTAGTCCAATGTTTGGAGATCCTCTCGAGTCGCGGGGAAAACAAGGCGCTCAATGCCATTCTCAAGGACGTCAAGGACTACGTCGAACAAGGCGGCACATTTTCGGACGGACTAGCGAGGCATCCCAAGCTTTTTGACGAGCTCTTCGTCAACCTCATTCGCGCTGGCGAGATGGGCGGTATCCTCGATACGATTCTCAACCGTCTCGCAGGTTACATCGAGAAGCGCGTCAAGCTCGCGCGCCAGGTCCGTGGGGCAATGGTCTACCCGGTTGCGATTTTCTTCGTGGCGATGATCGTCGTGGTCGTCATGCTTGCTTGGGTCATTCCGAGCTTCAAGGGGATGTTCGCGGAGTTCGGCGCTGCAGACTCACTCCCGGCACTCACTCAGTTGGTCATCGCCGCCTCCGAAGGCTTCATTGCGAACATCCATTGGATCATCCTGGTGACGGCCATTTTGGTGTTCAGCGCCACCTGGATCTACCGTCAACCGGCGGGCAAACACTTCGTTCATAGGGCTCTGTTGGTGCTACCAGTTCTCGGCCCGGTGATTCGGAAAGTTTCCGTGGCTCGGTTCACACGCACGCTAGGCACGCTGCTTTCTGCAGGCGTTCCGATTCTCGATGCCCTCGACGTGGTGAGCAAGTCGGCTGGCAACGTGGTCGTCGAGGCCGCGATTCAGACGACGTCGGACAAGATTCGCGAAGGTCGAACGATGGCCGAGCCACTCATGGAAACCAACGTGTTCCCGCCCATGGTGGTTCAAATGATCGGCGTCGGCGAGCAGACCGGCGCACTCGACACGATGCTGAACAAGATCGCAGACTTCTACGAAGAAGAGGTCGACATCGCCGTTGCGGCCCTCACCTCGCTGCTGGAGCCCCTGATGATGGTTTTCATCGGTGGCATCGTTGGCACGATCCTGATTGCCATGTACCTGCCCATCTTCTCGATCGCAGGTAAAGTCAAAGCGGAGTGATTCAACCTCGAGAGAGCCCGACCTTCGATCGAGATGAGTTCAACTCGAATCGACGACTGCAGTGGGTTCTCGGGGGGCGACTCATCATCGCTACGGTGCTGCTCGGTGCCACGATGTACCTGGCGCTCGACGCGATCCGATACGGGCACTTCACGCCGACGTTCCTGCTAATCCTGATCTCGGCGATTTACGGATCGTCAATCCTGTTTGGCGTCTGGCTCCTTCGCGGCCGTCGTGAAACGCGCGTCGCGGCGGCGATCACGACTCTGGACGTGCTGCTGATCACGGGATTGGTGTACCTGACAGGAGGCGCGGGAAGCATTTTCTCCTTCCTGTACGGCGCGCAGATTCTCACCGCAGCGCTCACGCTCGGAACCGGCGCTGCCTACTACACCGCGGCGGCAAGTCTTGCTTGCTACTTCTTCCAGGCTTTGGCGCTCAACGTCGGCTGGCTTCCGCCCCCGCCGGACCAACCCCTGAGCCAGTACGTTCTGAGCTCACGCGATTTCCAGCTGGCCCTGGTGAGCAACATGGTTGGCATTTCTGCCGTGGCGCTGCTCGCGACCAACCTTGCCCGGCGCGCACAAGTGGCGGGCGCCCGCCTCCTCGAGGCCGAGCAGAGCGCGGCACGCCTGGTTCGGCTCAACGATGACATCGTCCGCTCGATTGCGTCCGGACTCATCACCGCGGGTGACGACGGACACATCTTGGGGCTCAATCGAGCAGCCAGGGAGATTCTTCGGGACAATACCGGGTCGCTCCTTGGTCAACCGCTCTCGACGGTGCTCCCCGACTATGGCGCCAAGCGCATGAGCGAGCCGCCGCGGCGCGCCGAAGCCATCGGAAGGCGCGCCGACCGGAGCGAGTTCCCCATAGGCTACACGCTCAGCTCGCTGCTGGACTCGGACGGGAATCCCTCTGGCTTGCTTCTCGCCTTCCAAGACCTCACCGAGATCAGGACGCTTCGCGAGCAAGCGGAACGCACCCAGCGACTGGCCGCGCTCGGACAGCTTGCGACCGGCTTGGCCCATGAGATTCGGAATCCCCTGAGCTCGATCTCCGGGTCGGTGGAGATGGTCCGCGACGGCAACGCTCTGAGCGGAGAGGATGCACGGCTCCTCGGCATCGTCATCTCCGAGGTCGAGCGACTCAATTCGCTCGTCACTACGATGCTCCAGGTCGGCCGACCTAGTCAGATTCAAACCGAGGAGCTCGACCTTCGTTCGATCGCTGGCGAGGTGGTCGCGGTGGCGCGCGGCGAAGCGAGCACGAGCAAGGACTTCGAGATCGACGAGATCGAACCGGATCAGCCGATCGTCGCCATCGTCGATCCCGATCGGATGCGGCAGGTCGTTTGGAACCTACTCAAGAACGCGCTGCAAGCGTCGCCTCGCGGAGGCAAGGTCGAGGTGAGGACCGGTCGGGATCCACGAGGCCGCGCCTTCCTCGAGGTTGCGGACGAGGGTCCCGGCATCGAGGAGGCCGAGCGGGAGCGCCTCTTCGACATGTTCTATTCGGGCCGACGGCACGGCGTCGGTCTTGGGTTAGCCCTGGTGCGGCAGATCGTCGACCAGCACAAAGGGCGCATCGAGATCCTCGATCGCGACGGACCGGGCACTTGCTTTCGGGTCACGCTGCCGACCAACGAGGACTCGGTCAGACCGCCCCCAAGAGCTCGGACAGCCGAACGCCCGGGTTCTCGAAGCGCATGAGGCCCTCGCCGATCAGCACGGCATCGGCTCGGCCGCTCGCGACCTCACGAAAATCTTCGGCCGATCGAACGCCGCTCATGAAGACAGCGACGCAGCCGGCTGGGATTCGCGCGATGCATTCGCGCGCCGCGCCCATGTCGACACGGAAGGTACTCAGGTCGCGTGCGTTGACACCGATGATGGTAGAGCCCGCCGCGACGGCACGATCGACCTCGACGGAGCTGGCTGCCTCGACGACCGGTTCCATCCCGAACGCCCGTATCCGCTCGATCAGGGCGGGCAGCTCTGCCTCCCCGAGGGCACGAACCAGGAGCAGGACGAGCGAGGCGCCAACATCGTACGCCAGGTCTACTTGAATCGGATCGAGGACGAAGCCCTTGTAAAGCACCGGAACGCGCACCGCCTCGGCGACTCGACGGACTAGGAGGGGCGACCCCCCGAAGCCGGGGCCGTCGGCTAGGACGCTGACGGCCGCTGCGCCCGCACGTTCATACGCCAGAGCAACGCGCACGCCCTCCCCAGCGCTCCTCGGACGGATTTCCCCCGCGCTTGGACTTCGGAACTTCACCTCGGCCAGCACCGAGGGAGCCTCACCCGGTGTGCGGCGCAGGGCGCGAATTCCCCTTTCAGCCCTCTCGCGCTGGGGCGGTCGCTCGACGGACCTCGCGGCGGCAAGGTGGCGTCGGCGCCTCTCGTTTTCGCGGCGTTTGCGCGCCAGAATCTCGGACAAGAAATCGGTCATGCGTTTTGCGAGAAATGTACCCAGCGTTCGAGCATTCGTTTGGCGTCTCCGCTGTCTATGGCTTCCGCAGCTCGTTCTCCCGCCGCCCTCAGATCTCCGGCGAGCCCGGTGACACGTAGCGCAGCGGCCGCATTGAGCAGTACGGCGACCCGTGGCGGCCCTTTCACCCCCTCCAAGACGCCGCGAATGATTTCAGCGTTGCGCGCCGCGTCCCCGCCGGCCAGAGCGTCCACAGGCACGTCGGAAAGCCCGAAATCTCGCGGCTTGACTTCGAACTTGCGAACTTCGCCATCGGCCCATTCCGCAACCGAGCTCGGCCCTGCCGGGGACACTTCATCGAGCCCGCCCTCGCCGTGAACGACCCAAGCGGCCGTCAGACCGAGGGAACCCAGCGCCTGTGCCATCTGCTCGAGCCGTGCAGGGTCGAAGACACCCACCAGCTGATGGCTCGCCGAGGCCGGATTCGAAAGCGGACCGAGCAGGTTGAACAGGGTGCGAACACCTAGCTGCCGGCGGACGGGCGCCGCGTGGCGCATCGCGGCATGATGGCTCGGCGCGAACAAGAAACCGATCCCCACATCCTCGATGCATCTCTTGACTTGCTGCGGCGAGAGGTCGATGCGGACGCCCAGCGCTTCGAGGACATCGGCGCTTCCAGCCTTCGAGGAGACCGCACGGTTTCCGTGTTTTGCAACCGCAATGCCGGAGGCCGCCGCCACGATGGCCGCCGCAGTAGAGATATTGAAAGTGTGTAAACCGTCCCCACCCGTCCCACAGGTGTCGAGTAAGGGACCATCGACCTTCGGCTCGATGGAGTGGCAGTGCTTGCGAAGCGAACGGGCCGCGGCTGCTATTTCGTTTGCAGACTCGCCCTTCATTCGGAGCCCGATGACGAACGCGGCGATTTGAGCCTCCGAGGCTTCACCTTCGAGGATGGTGTCCATTGCAGATTCGACATCGTCCGGAGATAAGTCATGACCTGCCACGACTTCCTTGATCGCCTCGGAGATCACAACGCCCCTGCCCCCGGCAACGACGACAACCAGTTTTGAATCAGCTGATGGCCGTTCTCCGTCAAGAACGACTCGGGATGGAATTGTACTCCTTCGATCGAGAGCTCAGAGTGACGGATGCCCATGACTTCGCCCTCGGCGGTCCAGGCGGTGACCTCGATCTCATCGGGGATCGTGTCCCGCTTGACGATCAGAGAATGGTAGCGCGTTGCGGTCAGAGGGCTCGGCAGGTTCTCGAAGACTCCGCGGCCTCGATGAAGGATTTCGGACGTGCGCCCGTGCATCAGTCGGTCCGCTCTCACCACCGCCGCGCCGAATTGCTGTGCAATGCTCTGGTGGCCCAAACACACGCCGAAGATGGGAGTCTCCGAGCCGAGCGCGGCGATTAGATCGAGGCTGACCCCTGCTTCTTCCGGCCTTCCCGGACCGGGGCTGATTAGGACGCCGGCCGGTCGAAGCTCGCGGGTTTCACTCACCGTGATGGCGTCGTTTCGTCGAACGACGACCTCAGCCCCAAGCTCGCTCAAGTATTGGACGAGGTTGTAGGTAAAGGAGTCGTAGTTGTCGATGACGAGAATCATGCCGTTCGATCGCTAGCGGCTCGCTGAGAGCGCGTCAACCAGCCCCCGCCGGTGTAGGTTCGTAACCGCGCTCGCGGAGGAACTTCTCGAGCCTCAAGTTGATCATCTCCGGGTACTCGAGGGCGGCGTAGTGCGTGGCCCCGGGTAGAAGCATGATCTCCGACCCCGGAATGCGACGCGCCATCCGCTCCGCCGCAGACCTGGGGGTGAAGACGTCCCGAGTGCCGGCGATGATCAAGGTTGGCACGTCGATTAGCGGAAGGAGATCCCAGCCGTCGTGCTCGCCCATTCGCTCCAGCAGATGGATGAACGTTTCCATGTCCAGGTCCCCAAGTTTCGCAACCAGCTCGCCGGCGAGGTGGTCGTCGAACGTTCCGGCCGTCAGTCCGATCCGTTTCAACCACTCCCCAGGTTCGGGAATGCGTGTTGCCTGCCGTACGACAGCCTGTATCGCTCGAGGAATCGATCGCAGGCTCCGAAGGAACGACGGCAATAGGCGGCCCACGAGATTCAAGTTGAAGACGTAGTCCCAGGGCCTCCCTGCGACCCCGTTGAGAAACGCCAAGGAGGCGACTTTCTCGGGCGCGAGGCGAAACATCTCGAGACCGACCTGGACCCCCATGGACCAGCCGAGGATCGCCGCGCGCTCCGCTCCCTCTTCCCGGAGCAGGTGAAGGGCGTCCCGTGCATGATCGGCGATCCGCAGGGCCTCGCGGTCGGCCGGCGCCGCCGAGCCGTAGAGCCCCCGATAGTCCCAGGATAGAAGCCGGTACCGGTCGCGGAAGTAGTGGATCTGGTGGCTCCAAGCCTCCCAGCTGCCCCCGAGGCCATTGCAGAGTAGAATCGGGCGGCCCTGGCCGGTCGCCTGGTAGGCGATTTCGGTGCCATCAAATGACACAAAGCGGCGTTCTTCGACGGGGGGTGGCATCATGGCGGGGGCGAAAGCCTAACAGGGGCGAGTTCTCGGCGCTCGCCTTGACAGGATCGGTCTAAGGCGGATAAATTTGAAATAACTGAAATGTCAGACGAACTCCAAAAATCCAAGAAAGTCCGCGATATACGCGAGCGACTCGGCCGGCAAACGGCCGCGCCGCCGCCAACGACCGTCGAAGAAGGAGGCCTTGCGCCCCCGCCACCGACGCTCGGTGGCGTCGCGCCTCCGCCCGGTTTCGTGGGAGGACAGGCCGCAAAGCGATCGGGGCCGTTCGGAGGTACGTCAGCCGATACAAGCGCGCAGCGCGAAGTCCGTATCGTCGTCGACGAGCAGGCCGTCACGACGGCGCACGAAGGCAAGAACCGCCGCGTCCGCAAGCTGATGATGATGAGCGGCGCGGGAGCCGCCCTACTCGGCTTGTTCCTCGGCGTGCTTGCGACGACCGTCATGAGCAAGCGTACCGCGTACAACGTCGCCGTCCGCGACGGCAAGGCGGTGTACCAAGGCGTTCGCGCCGCAGCTGACCAGGTCACAGAGGCCAAGCGGCTCCTCGATCGGGCGGCCGATGCAGCGAAATCGAGGCCCGGAGAAGGCCCCACGGTCGACTATGACGCCATCGAACGACTTCGCGCCCTTCCGACTCCATTTACGGCGGCTGATTTCACCGGACTGAACTACACCAAGTTCAATGCCGAGACCGTCAATTCGTTGTTCCTGTATGCGCGCCAAGTCGGCGAGCTTTGGGATCGGTTCGACAGCGTCGCTGCGCGGGTTCTCCCGGAGCCGCGACGCCTCGAGCTCGACGAGGCAGCGCAGGACGAGACCGCCCTCACCACGAGCCCCACCGGCTGTGTTCCGACCCTCGGTGAAGGGGGCTTTCGCTGTGGTTTGGTCTATGTCGACATGCCTGACTCGGAGGCCGGCACAAAAAAGCTAAAAGTACGGGCGACGCGTGGCAGCAAGCCCTTCGAGAAGGAGCTCTACTCGGGGCAGGATTTGCGCCAGAATGCAAGCAACTACGTGATTCTGACGAACCCGGATCAGTCGGCGGGCGTCCTCGGGCAGCGCAAGAACGCCTTCGCTTCCTATCGGCGGGACTTGACCGAGCTGTCCAGGCTCATGGACTCGACGCTGCAGACCCAGGGCAGCCTCGAGAAGGGACTCGGGTCGGTCGCCGGTCTCGAAGAAATCGCGAGCTTCTAGCCGCCGGACACCACGTTGGCCCTTGCGGCCCTCCCGCAGTTCATTCGACCCGCGGCGGAGCCAACTGCTAAGCTATTAGGCGGGGTGGCGCGATTCAGACTGCGATATCAGTCGACCAACATGGAGATGCCTCTCGGGGAGTTCACCATTGGTCGTAGCTCGGCCTGCAATCTCGCGTTGGCCGATGGGTTGGTATCGCGAAAACACGCCATGCTTCATGTGGGCCCGGATACGGTCGTGGTCGAAGACCTCAGCAGCCGCAACGGTGTCGCGGTCAACGGGGTGCGCATCAACGGTCCGCGCCGGGTCGAGCACATGGACCGCGTCTATATCGGCTCCCAAGAGCTCGTTCTCATCGATGCGGCGAAGCTCAAGGAGCGTACGGCCCCTACCGGCGACTACGTCGTCTGCGAATCCTGTGGTGCGATCAACGGTGTAGCGAAGCGCCGCTGTGGCGATTGCGGGAAGCGCCTCAGCTCCGACGCCTCGAAAACCCTTGCCAGCAAACGTAGCGTCGATTCGAGCTCCCACGCATGGGGTGCCGAGGATACGCGAACGCAACGCGCGCTGGACGTCATCGCAGGCATCGCCAGCAAGGCGATCGCAATGGGCCGCTTCGAGGAAGCCGAGCGCATGTTGCTCCCTCACCTCGATACGATTCTCGAACGCGCGGTAGTCGACCGACCATTGAGCGAATCCGAGAAAGACGACCCCGACGCCCTCTTTGCGGGAGCGACCGGATATGCGCTCCAGCTCGCACGAGGCCTCCGGAACACGCGATGGATCGACTGGGTGTTTCGGATTCACACGGCGACGGGTCGCCTGATGGAGCCCGAAACGATCGAAACCCTCCATGAGCTCGTTCGCACTCACAAGTACTCCCAGACCAACTACCTGCAGGCTTACCTCAGGGTCATCCGGGAACAGTCGTCGAGTTACGGCGCCTCCGAGCGATTCCTCGTGGGTCGGCTAGAAGGGCTCGAGCAGGTCATTTCCGCCAACTAGGCGGGTCAAGATGCGCGGCGCGTCCCAGGTCCGGCGTGACGCAGCTCGTCGATCGCGGCATCCAAACCGAGGTCCGCCGGCAGGTCGTCCACCAGCGTGAGCACCTCGCGGGACGGTGCCTCTCCCCCGCGCCGGTAGAGTTTGGCGCCGATTCCAAGCCAGCGCGGGCTCCGGAGAGCACAGCCGAGCCTGCTGGAGCATTCGGCGACATCGAGCACACGAGCCGATTCGACCTCGATTCCCGTGGCAAGCTGCTCTTCGAGCTCGGTGACGCCTCGAGACATCATTCGCTCCGCGTCGGTCAGTCGCCCCTGGTCGATCGCGCGAGCGGCGACCTGCGACAGCAAGTGGAAGGTCCATCCGGATGCTACGGCGTCGCGCGCGTCGGTGCTGCCGCCTTCGTCGTCCTGGGCGGTTCCGCAGTGCGGGCAGTGTGGGCTCCGCGCCGGATACGGGATCGCGCAGCCGACGCAAAACCGAAGTGCACTCGTGTTCCGGTCGTTCTTCATTCCGCTTTCTGGCGCCAAAAACACCAGCTCCTGCGTCCCGATACGAATGCGGTCCCCATCGCTCAGAGTCGCCCGGTCGACGAGCGCATGTCCGTTGAGCTGGGTGCCGTTGCGACTGCTGAGGTCCTCCACGGTCGGCGCGCTGCCGGAGAGATCGATTCGGATGTGGCGGCGAGAAAGCATCGGGTCGTCGATGGTGATCTGCCCCATCGCACCACGGCCGATGATGACCTCGTCACCAACCAGGTCGATCTCTTGTAGATGAAACCGTAAACGATACCGCAAAAGGGGGGCCTTTCAGGACTCACAAGGGTACCTGCGCCGCTAGGGCGGTGTAAATCCCACCCCGACCTACGTCGGTGCTACTTCGCTTCGACGACTTCAGGCCGGTCGTGGCGTCGGATCTCGCCGGTGATGCGGTCGGCGATATCCGCGTTCTGGTCTTCGTCGCTCTGTTCCGCGACCATATCGACCAGGCCACCGCCTGCCTCGGCCTGCTCGGCATTGTTCTTTCGGAGCTTGCCGAGTTGGGCGACCGTTTTTCGATCCTCGAGGATCAGGCAGTAAAAGCCGTAGAATTCGTTGTTGTCCACCGCGCGAGCCAGGACCTTGGGCTCTTTCCACTCCAGCCATTGGGTCGATGGTGTCCCCGGCGTGCGGACACCGCTCTTCGTCTTTGCCTTGCCGTAGCGTTGCTGAAGCGCGGCGCCGAATTCCTCGAAGCTGGCGCCTTCGAACACGGACGAATCGAACGCGCGGTATCTCTTCCAAAGTCGCTCGTTGATGAAGAAGAAGAAATCCTGTGTGTTCTCGGTTCGCACCCGAAGAAGCGATTCGCCGTTTCTCTGAGTGAACTCACCCTTTAAGTAACCGGAATCGTAGGCGCTAGGGGTCCCGTCGAACTCCAAGTACGAATCGCGAATCTCTCGGGTCTCCTCGGACATCTTATGTCGAAGTCGATCCTCTTCGATGGCATCGGTCGTCTTCGCGATCGGCTCCTGGTACGAAGCTTCGATCTCTTTTTTGAGATGGCGATACACCTGTTTCGGGGACCAGCCCCATTGGATGTCGCCCATGGATTGCTCTAGGACGCTCGGTGACCGGGCACTCGCCCGCCCCGTGTCGGCGCGCATGCCGAAGCCCAACAACAATCCAAACGCCAACAAGAGCGCCCAATGGGATGAACGTTGCATAACCAAAACCCTCGCTCCCAAGTTAGCATCGAGCCGACCCGGTCGACAAAAAGCAGCAGAATTCCCTAGCTTTCGGCCAGTTCGAGGTCGACGAAAAGCATCGTCCCACCGGCCACCGCCGCCGGCATGAACAGCAGGTTGACCAGGGGGATGAAGAGGAAGACCCAGACCCCGGTGCCAAAGCCGGCGACGGCGGGTAGCTGGCGGCGCGTGAACCGGACGCGATCGCCGACCGACCAATCCCGTCGGGCGGCCGGCCAATCGACGTAGTCGATGCCCAAATAGACCGCTGTGAGGGCGAATCCGACGAGTGAGATGACCTGGCCCACCCCGGGGATGAAGAACGAAGCGAGGAACATCGGCCCCACGACCAGGAGGTAGAGCAATGCCTTGCCAAGCTCGAGCCGGACGGTTCGCGCGATATCGCCGAGCATGCGACGGAATGAAAACGGCGGCGCGGGCTTGCCGGTCAAGATGTGCTCGACTGCCTCGCTCAAGGCATCGTTGAAGGGGGCGGCCAGCACGCTCGACATCAGGAGCACCAGCACCAAGCCGAGGAGAACGATGAGGAGGGCTGCTATCACCTCGATGACCCAACGCAACGCGCTCAGCAAGCCGCCAAGCCAACCGGTGGCCTCGTTCCAGCTCTCGGGAAAGAGCGACCAGAGCGCTGCCCCGACGTCTTCGTTGTAGCTTCCGGCACCGTAGAAGACAGCCAGCAACGCGAGGCCGGTAATCAGGACAGGAAACAACCAAAAGCGCGCGAGCTTGGGGTGCTGGAGGTAGACGAAGCGCATTCCTCGAAGCGCGTACGACAAACCGCGAACGAAACCTACGGGCGATTTCACGACGGCGCCTGCGCCTCGGGCAACGCTCCTCATAGCGCTCCGGTCGCGAAGGGTATCAATGGCTTCAAGTCCTGGTCGTCGAAGCGCAATTGAAGGCCGAAGAAGTAGTCGCGGCCGCCGTTCATCACATCGTCGATACCCGCGACGAGCGAGAATCGTCGAATGATCTCGAAGGCCGCGCGAATGCGCAGCCGCGGATAAATGCGAAAGCCGAACTCGAAGAGGTCACTATTGATCTCGAGCCGATCTTGAACGAATTTGAGGTCCAAGCCGAGCCCCCCGCTCGACTCGATGATGCCAAAGCGAAAGGTCGCAAAGGAAATCGACTTGCCGAACTGAGCCGAAAACCTTACCCGATTGGTCCGTGTGATTTCCGTCCGCTTGTATTCATTCGGGAAGAAGAGCGGCGGAGGGCTCTGACGGATGATGCTCTCCGACACACTGATCGATCCTCTGGGGTCGTCGATGACCTGAAATAGAAAGTACCGGCCTTCGCGGGGCTTCAAGTAGATCGAGAAGTACGTCTTGAACGCGTTCGCCAGCGCGTAGTATTCGGTCCTGAGCCCCACGATGGTTTGGAGACGGTTGAGACCGCCCACGAAGCTGTTCAAGCCTTCAGCGACGCCTTCCACTTCATCGATGAGCGCTTCGTCCTGCGTGAGGCGGCCAATCGTGCCCTCACCTCGCGCAGTCCGGCCGGTGACCTCCTTTACGTCCGCGAGGACGTCGTTGAGTTGGTCGGCGGCGCGGTGAATCGAGGCGATCGTATCGTCTACCTCTGCAACACCGCGATCGATGTCGCCTTTGCGTTTATGAATGATTTGGCTGAGGTCATCGGTGGCGAGCTCGACGTTCTCCATGATGCGAACGATTCGGGGACCCGCTTCGTCCGTGACCTGTTTGATGTTCTCGAGTGCGTCGCTGAGATTGCGAAGCGCGCTCTCCATTCGGTCGCCGGCCTCCTCCGTTCCGAATGCCCTCTCCATTTGGGCCGTGATCTTCTTCACGCTTTGGGCGATGTCGTTGACCGTGACCATGATGTCGTCGGTCTGCACGCCCTGCTCGGTCCCACGGATTTCTCCTCCGTCCGGAATGACAGGCAGGCCCGGGGTCCCCGGCCGGAGCACCAACGCCCGTTCCCCGAGGAGCGATAGGCTTCGCATGGTGACGCGGGCGTCTTCGTAGAGCGTGAGGTGCCCCTCGATGCGAAGGTCTACTCGAGCGCGCGTCCCCTCCAGCCGGATGGAGGAGATGTAGCCCACTGGAATACCGGCAACCAAGACACGGGACTTGGCGACCAGCCCCTGAACATCTTCGAAGTACGCGTACACGCCGTAGCCAGAGTCGGTGGACGATCGCTCGTCGACGTAACGATAGACCGCAAACGTGATGATCAGTCCAACAATCACCATCAGGCCAACTCGGGCCGCGTGCCAGGTCTCGCGCATGGAGCCGGGCGAATCCTAGTCGAAGCGGAACGAAACAGCCATCGCCCCCTACCCCAATTGGCTCGGTCCGCGGTCCTTGCGGCGATGCTGGACAACCGCTATGGCTTGGTCCTTGTCTGAGGGGATCGATGCGCTAACGGCGGCCGCATTGGGCGCATTGCAGGGCTTGACGGAATTCCTGCCCGTCTCGAGCAGCGGACACGTTGCGATCGGTGCTCACTATTTCGACATTCGCGAGAGCTCGCTCGCACTCGTCATTCTCCTTCATTTGGGTACCCTGCTCGCAACGGTGTTGCTTTTCAGGCACGACATTGCCGCGTTGATTCGAGAAGCAGCCGCGGCGATACGTAAGCCCGAGCGCTTCTACCGCACGCCCGAAGGCCGCACTCTGGTCGGCATCTTGCTCGCCACTTTCGTCACCGCGACGCTTGGGCTGTTCCTGCGCGATACGGCCCAGGCCTTCGCTACGGACCTTCGACTGGTCGGTTACGGATTCCTCATTTCGGCGGCTTTTCTGCTTGCAAGCGGCATTGCGCGAGGATCGAGCGATGAGGTTTCCTGGCCCCAGGCGATTGGCATTGGACTGGCGCAGGGGGTGGCTGTTCTCCCCGGGGTCAGCCGGAGCGGGGTCACCATCGCAATCGCCATGCTTCTGGGGGTCCAAAGCAACGCGGCGTTCCGATTCTCATTTCTGGTCTCGTTGCCAGCCATCGTCGGGGCTGCGGCGTTCGAGGCAAGCGGCGCCGAAGGCCTGGGGTCTCTCGGGATCGAAGCCTGGGCGGGCGGCGCGACGGCCCTGATGACGGGATACGTTTCACTTGTTATTCTCCGACAGATCATTCTCGTCGGACGGATGTGGACGTTCGCGTTGTACCTGGTGCCTCTCGGAATCTTTCTGATTACGCGCTGAGGCAGAGGCCGGTTCATGACAAACAGCGACAAAGCATACGCAGTGATCATGGCGGGAGGCTCAGGCACTCGATTCTGGCCGCTTTCGCGCAGCGACCGGCCAAAGCAGTTCCTGGCGCTCGGCCCCGATGACCGGTCCTTGCTCCGCGCAACGGCTGAGCGCGTTTGGGACGTGCTTCCGCCCGAACGCACGCTCGTCGTCACCTCGGAGCAGCTGCGCGAGCGAGTCGAACGAGAGCTGCCGGAGCTGCGGCCTGAGCAGATCCTCGCCGAGCCAGTTGGTCGAAACACCGCTCCTTGTATTGGATGGGCCGCGACCCATGTGAAGCGGCTCGACGAAGATGCGATCATGGCGGTCCTTCCGGCCGATCACTTCATCGGCGAAAAAGAGGCCTACGCCGACACCCTCCGACGTGGACTCGAAGCCGCGACACACGGTGACTACGTGACGATCGGGATTCGCCCCGGGCGCGCGGAAACCGGCTATGGATACATCGAGGTCGGCTCGGAGCTGGACCCGGGGGTCTTTCGAGCGCGGCGCTTCGTCGAAAAGCCGAACCGCCAGCGCGCAGAACAGTTCGTCGCCAACGGCAACTTCCTTTGGAACAGTGGGATGTTCTTTTTCCTCGCGTCCCGAATTCTCGAAGCGATTGACCAGCACCTTCCGGGTCTCGGCCAGGAGCTACAGCGCTACGATGAGGCGGCACGAGCGGGCACTGAAGCTGCCCTGGTTCGACAGACTTACAGCGAGCTTCCCGCGGTCAGCATCGACCACGGCATCATGGAGAAAGTCAGCTCGGTCAGCGTGGTCCCTGGCACGTTCGAGTGGTCCGACCTCGGAAGCTGGACCTCGGCCTGGGAGCTTTCGCCACGGGACGAAAACGCGAACGTCCTGCCTGAAGGCGCAATCACGGTCGATGCCAGCGGGAACTTCGTAACGGCGCCCGATGGAAAGCTCGTTGCACTCATCGGCGTAGACAACCTCGTCGTGGTCGATGCTGGCGATGCGCTTCTGATCGTCCCGAGAGAACGCGCGCAAGAGGTTCGGGAGGTCGTCGCGGCCCTTCGTGAACGGGGCGATCACACGGGGTGATCCGATGAATCCACACGTTTTCCGTGAATACGACATTCGAGGGCACGCTGAGCGCGATTTTGGCGACGCTTTCGTGCGCGCGCTGGGGTTGAGCCTCGGCACTTTCTTCACCAAGCGAGGCTTGACGCGAATCGGCGTCGGCCGCGACTGCCGCGTGAGCTCGCCGCGCCTGCACCAAGCTCTTTGCGCAGGACTGGTCGAAACCGGCCTTCAGCTGGTCGACATTGGCGTCGGCCCTACGCCGCTCTTGTACTTCGCCGTGCACGAGCTCGACCTCGACGGCGGTGTTCAAATCACCGGAAGCCACAATCCTCCCGATGAAAACGGGTTCAAAATGATGGTGGGCAAGGGCTCGCTCTACGGCAAGGACATCGAGGAGCTTCGCGCGGTCATGGAAAGCGAACGCTTCTCCCGCGCACCAGGCGGGACGATGGAGGCGACCGACCCAACTCCGGCCTACGTGAAGCGGGCGCAAGACGACATCCAACTCGGGCGACGCGACGTTCGCTTCGCAATCGATGCGGGAAACGGCGCAGGCGGTCCACTCGCTCTCGAAACGACGAGGGCTCTCGGGCTCGACCCGGTGGCCATGCTTTGCGAGATGGACGGCACCTTTCCCGTTCACCACGCCGATCCAACCGAACCAGAAACGCTCGAAATGCTGATCGAGCGTGTGCGCGCCGATCGGCTCGAGCTCGGCTTCGCCTATGACGGGGATGCCGACCGGGTCGGAGTCGTCGACGCGCGCGGCGAGGTCATCTGGGGCGACAAGCTCATGATCATACTCTCGCGGGCTCTTCTCGAAAAGCACCCTGGCGCTACCATCATCGGCGAAGTGAAGTGCTCGCAAACGATGTACGACGACATCGAGGCGCACGGCGGACGAGGCGTGCTTTGGAAGACAGGCCACTCGCTCATCAAGACCAAGATGAAAGAAGAGAGGGCGCTCCTCGCAGGAGAAATGAGCGGCCACATCTTCTTTGCGGATCGCTACTACGGCTTCGACGATGCGATCTATGCGACGCTCCGAATTTTGGAAATCGTGTCAAGAAGTGACGTGCCCCTTCACCAGATCTTGGCCGACGTGCCCGAGACATTCGCCACTCCAGAAATTCGAGTCGATTGCGCCGACTCTCGCAAGTTCGATCTGGTTCAGCAGGTGGTCGACCACTTTCGCCCTACGCACCCTCTGATCGACATCGACGGGGCGCGCATCCAATTCGAGGGGGGCTGGGCGTTGGTTCGCGCATCGAATACGCAGCCCGTCCTAGTCCTTCGGTTCGAGGCGGACAGCCAGCAAAGGCTGGAGTCGATTCGCAATGACGTGGAGTCAGTCCTCGAGCGGCTCAGGAGCCGCTGAGGTCGGGAGCGCGGGCAGCTCGACGTCCAGAGCGGCGCTCTGAGCCGTCTCGCCCTTCGCCATTTGCCAGTCGCTCGGGCCGATCACGCCGCGCCGGATCTCGTGCTCGGGATGAAAGACGAGGATTTCGTGGCCCTCTTGAATCGACCCCGCGAGGATACGTAGGCGTGGCCCAAGGCCGACGTAGCGATACACTTTTGCGCCCGGTGGATTGGTTATGACGCGGACCCTAGCGCTGCCGGTGGCGCGGACGGACGATGGCTTCGACTGCGCCTCTCCAAAATCCAGCTCTTCCGTCGGGTTGTCCGCCGGCTCAGCTTGAACCGCGAGCTCGTAGAGCAAGCCCTCGTCGGTAGTCGTCCAGCTCGCGCCTTCAGGAACGATCGCCCTGGACGGGCGGAGATCGTGGTCGAACACGACGAATTCATGAGCTTGTTCTGCCTCCAGGCCGTCTGCAATCGCGGGACCGCGCCCAACGAAAACGAAGATCTGGGCATCGCTGGGCGTGACCGTAATCTCGATGACGCCCGGGGTGAACGACGCTACCGGCCCCGGCGCGGGCCGAACCAGTGCGTCCAGCGTACCCGTGCTGATGAGCGCGTAGAGGCCGAGACCCACGGCCGCGGCAGCCAGCAAAACCCCCAAGCCGCCCCTGCGCTTCGGCGGCGCAGGAACCGCAGAGGAGCGCTGCTCATAGGTCGGCTCGGGCGCAGCCGCGGACTCCCGCACGGGCAATGGAGATGGAACGGACTCGGCGTGCGATACGGACCCCGTGCCAAAGACAGACTCCGTCGGTGTTTCCAGGAGGGTTTCGGATCGGGTCGGTTTCGCCGGTTGCGACACCGGCTTCGACGCTGACACCGGCGCTGACACCGGCTTCGACGCTGACACCGGCGCTGATCCTGACTCCTCTTCGCTCGACCACTTTCGTATCGTCGCGGTGACGGGCTCGGGTTCCTGCTGTACTGCTCGTTGGCGAGCAGCGTCGGCCGCCGCGGCCGTATCGGCTGCAGATGGCGCCCTCGGGTCGGGAGCGGACGTCGATCTTTCCGAGACAGCGGGTCGCGAGGGCGGAACCGGGACGGTCTCTGGTTGTTCATCGAGCTGGGCCTTGCGGCTCAGGGCGGATGGAATCCGAATTTGCTCGGTGATGGGCTCTTCGGCGGGCGCTTGCGCGGTTCGCGACGCGTCCGATCTCGACTCCAAATCCCTCGTTGCGGGATCCCGCAGCAACTCCTGGAGCTCGGTGTCGAGCTCCCGCGGGTCGACGCTGGCAGGCTCCGCGACCGGCGGTCGGTCGCTCTCACGAACGAGGCGAGCGAGCACGCGTCGGGATGCACCGCGGTTGATGGGAATGAGCGATGCCTCGATGGCGTCGTGCAGATGCCGAAGGTCGCGCGGGTTCTGTCCGGTCGTGCTCTCCTTGACCAGCTGCAGCAGATGTGGGGGGACACCGGGCCCCGCTGCAACGAGTAGTCGGGCCAGTACGGAGACTAGAGACCGCGCCGCCTCGTCCGGGTCCACCCGCTCGGCCTCGTTCGACACCACCACCGAGCCTTCCAACGTCACTCGGACATCGTCTGCATCGAGCTTCACCGCCTCGAGCAAGAGACCCTCGCATGCCTCGAGGGCGACGAAGGCACCGATCTCGAACGGGAGGCGATCACCACGCCGCTCCAGCTCTTGCACCAATTGGTCCACGCCGACGTCTCTGCCCATCGCTACCCCTCAATCCCGCTCAGGCGGGCGCACACAGACCCCATGGTCGAGCAAGTACTCCTTGACCTCCGCCACAGTGTAGTGACCGTCGTGAAAGATTGAAGCCGCAAGCGCCGCATCCGCTCCTCCCGCCGCCAAACCTTCGTGCACGTGCCGCAGGGTCCCCACACCCCCGGAAGCTACAACCGGAATCGAGATTGCGTCCACAACTGTGCGAGTTAACAGCAAATCATAGCCATCCTGGGTCCCGTCGCGGTCCATGCTGGTCAGAAGGATTTCTCCAGCGCCGTAGTCAGCCATCTTCCGGGCCCAGGCGATCGCATCAAGACCCGTGTCCCGCCTTCCCCCGTGCGTATAGACCGTCCAGTTCTCGGTTTGCCCGGGAACCCGCTTTGCGTCGATCGCCACCACAATCGCCTGCGAGCCGTACGCCTCAGCCATCTCTTTGATGAAGTCCGGGTTCGATACGGCAGCGCTGTTGATGGAGACTTTGTCGGCGCCAGCGTGGAGGAGCTCACTCACATCACGGCGCTCTCGCACGCCGCCGCCGACCGTGAGAGGAACGGCAACGGTAGACGCGGTGCGGTCGACCAGGTCGAAAAGAGTCCGACGGTTCTCGTGCGATGCCGTGATGTCCAGGAAGGTGATCTCGTCCGCCCCGCCAGCGCTGTACCGCTGCGCCGATTCGACCGGATCGCCTGCGTCTCGAAGCCCAACGAAGTTGATGCCCTTGACGACGCGTCCTTCTTTGACGTCGAGACAGGGGATGATTCGCTTAGCCAGCATCAGGACTCCTCGAGCGCAGCGAAGGCTTCGGGCAGGCTGAAGGCCCCCGAATACAGCGCTCGCCCGCAAACCGACGAACGAACACCCGCGGCACGAAGAGCACGAAGATCGTCGAGCGAGCCAATGCCGCCCGAGGCGATCACGGTCGTCTGGACCTGAGACTGCAAGCGGGCCGTGGCTTCGACGTCCGGCCCCTCCCGGGTGCCGTCCCTGTGGATGTTGGTAAACAGGATGGCGCCGATATTCCATCCATCGACTTGCTTCGCCAGCTCCGTGACGTCCTGCGCGCTTTGCTCCTGCCAACCCTCGACGGCGATTTTTCCGTCGCGGGCATCGAGCGCCATCACGACTCCCCGGGGATAGCGATCGCAGATCGCCCGCGCGATGTCTGGTTCCTTGACGACCACCGTACCAAGGACGACGCGCGCAGCGCCCGCACCCATCCATTGGGCCGCGATATCCTCGTTGCGAACGCCGCCACCCACCTGAACCTGAAGCTTAGTCTCGCGAAGGATCCCCTCGATGGTGGGAACGTGCGCGGGCTGACCGCGACGCGCCCCTTCGAGATCGACGACGTGAAGCCGCTCGGCGCCCTGACCTTCGAAACGCCTGGCCATGGCGACGGGATCGTCGTCGTAGACGGTCACCTGATCGTACTTCCCCTGGTGCAGGCGGACGACCTTGCCGTCGAGCAAATCGATCGCCGGAATCAATTCCACGCCAGGTCTCCCAGGAAATGTCCAATCAGACGGGCGCCGGCGTGCTGGCTCTTTTCAGGATGGAACTGGCACGCCAGAACGTTGTCTCGTGCGATGGCCGAACAGAAAGGTCCACCGTAGTCGGTCGTCGCGACCACGAGGCCCTCTTCAGCCGGCACGCAGTAGTAGCTGTGCACGAAGTAGTACCATTCCTCGTTTTCGAAGACTGGGTGCCGGCTTTCGATCTGGTTCCATCCGATGTGCGGCACCTTGAGCCTTACACCTCGGGGGTCGCGCAAGTCGGTCGCGAAGCGCTTGACGGTTCCCGGGAAGATGCCGAGCCCCTTTTCCCCTGGCGCCTCTTCGCTCTCGTCGAACAAGGCCTGCATCCCGAGGCAAATACCGAGGTATGGGCGACCGCTGTCGATCCAGGCGCGGACCGCCTCGCCCAGCTCTCCCGCCAGCGCATGGGCGCACTCCTTGAAGGCGCCCTGCCCTGGCATCACGAGGCGATCGGCTCGCAAAAAGACGTCTGGATCCGCGCTCAGCTCGGCATTGGCGCCAGCACGCTCGAAGGCCTTGGCCACGCTGTGCAAGTTACCGAGGCCTAGATCGACAATCGCTACGCGGCCTGTCGTCATTCGGTCAACGTGCCCTTGGTCGAAGGCACACCGACGACTCGAGGGTCGATTTCGGTCGCCTCCCGAAGCGCGCGCGCAAAAGCCTTGAAGCTGATTTCGATCACGTGGTGGAGGTTCTCGCCCGCGTGTTGGCGCATATGCAGGTTGCACTGGCTGCCGCGCGCAAACCCCTCGAAAAACACCTCGGCAAGCTCGGCGTCGAAGTCGCCGACCTTTGCCTTCGGAAGCGTGACAGCCCAGACGAAGTAAGGCCGACCGGACAAATCCAGCGCGCAAGTGACGCAGGCTTCATCCATTGGCAAGGTCGCAGAACCGAAACGCCGAATGCCGGCCTTTTCGTCCAGCGCGATGGCAAACGCCTGTCCGAGCGCGATGGCCAGGTCTTCTGTCGTGTGGTGCCCGTCAATGTGCGTATCGCCGACGGCGCGCACCTCGAGGTCGAACAGCCCGTGCTTGGCGAGCTGTTCCACCATGTGCGTGAGAAACCCGATCGGAGTCTCCACTTGGTAGCTGCCGCTGCCGTCGAGATCGAGCACCACACGGATGTCCGTCTCCTTGGTTCGACGCTCTATCGTCGCTGTTCGTCCCATGACGACGCTACCATAGCCCGGAAATCGTTCCGGGCTACCACACTAGCCCGACTTCATCCGTTGGAGAACTTCCTCGAGCTTTGCTTTTAGGTCCTCGTTGTCGGGCTCGTTCTGAATGGCCATCTTGAGGTTGAGCTTGGCCTGAGCCCAGTCCTCCGCCTCGATCGCTCGATGCGCCCGCGTGAAGAACGTCCGCGCCTTGCTGGAGCGCAAGGCGACACCGCCAGGCGCTCGGATCGTTCGGCGCTTCTCCTCGGCGCGATCCTCAGAATAGCGAAGCACGCCCTTCGCGAGGCCTTCGTTGTAGATCTTGCGCTTCATCGGATCGAGGAGGATGCGATACGCCTCGCTACCCAGCCGGTAGAGCTCCGTGTGTCGCGCAGCTTCCTCGGGCGAGCCGACGAAGTTGTCCGGGTGATGCTCCCGCGCAAAACGATGAAAGGCGGTTCGAATCTCGTCCGCGCTCGCAACGGGGGTGACCTCGAGGACTTGGTAGTAGTCGAAACGATCTGCGGCGTTCGACATGGCTCAGCCTCCGAGCTTCGCCTCGTGGCGCTCGCGAAGCTCCGTGATTTGCTCTTCGGGCAGCTCACCGATGAGCTTGATGGCAATCTGTTGCTGCTGGCCGGTTCCAACGTCTTGCGCCCTGACCTGGAGCGTGCCGTCCGCGTCGATCATGAAGCGAACCGCGATTTGAACCTTGCCGCGAGCCGCTGGGCGCAGCCCGTCGAGCACGACTTCCCCGAGGAGCTGGTTTTCAGCGACCCTGCGGTCCTCGCCCTGACAGATTCGAACGACGACCGTCTCCTGCCGATCGCGGGCGGTCGTAAACATCTTGGTTTGGCCGGCGGGAATCGCGGAGTTGCGGCGGATGATGCGCTCGCAGTAGCCGTCGACGGTTTCGACGCCGAGCGACAGCGGCGTGACATCCAGCAGGAGCGGCGCCTGCGGCACTGTTTCTGGTGGTGGAACTACGGCAATCGCACCCGTGACCGTGTCGACTTCCTCGTCGAGCGCAGCGCGAAGCACCGCTGGCGCCTGGCTCCCGAGGTCGAGGTCCACGTCGACGTGCGACACGTCGTCGGCCGGGACCGAGTCGTGGCCAAACGCATCCTCTCCAAGCTCCATCATCAGCGATGAGCGCTCTTGGTCCGGGCTTTCGAGCCCCTCCTCGGCCTGGCGTCCGATCTGCATGAGGAGCCCGGAGGCATCCTCGGTGCTCGAGGGCTGGAAATCCAGCGCACCACCGCGCGTGGGCTGTTCGGCGTAACTCGGCTCGCGAGTACGCGTCGGTGCGTCGAGAAGGTCGTCGTCGGCGAGCTCGTCCGCCACGGAATCGAGGGACATCGGCGGAGGAGGCGGCGGCGCCTGCCCGGGCAGGGTTGCCTTTCGCGCCGCCCGCACAACCGGCGGCGGTGGAAGGGGCGGAAGCGGGGGGCGGTCTCCGACGTTGGTGACCTCGTCGTCTAGATCGCCACCACCCGCGGCGCCGCTCGATTGAGCGACCTTCTTGAGTGAGACCTTTGCGAACGGCGCTTTGCGAGCTGGGACCGAGAGCGACCGCGCGTGGAGCGCCGCGCCCTGCGCAACGACCAGGTCCGGATCGATATCCACCTGAGGCTCACGACCGAAGTACTCGGCGACCATTCGCTGAAGCAGAGGAATGCGCGTCGAGCCACCAACCAAAATGACGTTGTCGAGCTGAGTCGGACGCAGGCCTGCTGCCTTCATCGCGTCTTCACAGACGTCGAAGGTCCGAGCGATGAGAGGCTGACTCATGTGCTCGAGCTGCTGCCGCGTCAGCGCATAGTCCAGGTTGAGCGCTGCACCACCGTCGCCGTAGGCCAGCTCCTCGACGCAGAGCTGGATGTCGGGCTTGTTCGAAAGCTGGACCTTCGCCCACTCGGCCGCCGCCCTCAGCCGCTCATAGGCTTGGACGTCCTGACGCACGTCGTAGCGATGCGCTTCGAGGAAACGCCCGATCATGTGGTCCGCGATTACCGTATCGACGTCATCGCCGCCGAGGAACGTGTCGCCGGCCGTTGCGAGCACTTCAAACACGTCTCCGGCAAGCTGGAGAATGGTGATGTCGAAGGTGCCGCCACCAAAATCGTAGACCGCCACCCGTTCCGTCGACGTCTTGTTGTAACCATACGCAAGCGCGGCGGCGGTAGGCTCGTTTACGATGCGAAGCACGTCGAGACCGGCCACGCGTCCGGCCGCTTTGGTTGCACTTCGTTGCAGCTCGTTGAAATTGGCCGGCACGGTGACAACCGCCCTGCCGCACTCTTCGCCCAAGGCCTGTTCGGCTACCTTCCGAACATGCCGAAGGACAAATGCGCTGATCTCGCTGAGCGTGTACGTCTCTCCGCGCGCGGCAACCAGCACACCTCCGCTCGGTCCTTCTGAGAGCTCGAACGCGAACCGCTCTTGCGCATGCTTGACCTCGTAGCTGCTGAAGGGCCGGCCGATCAGCCTCTTGACCGAGTAGACGGTGTTCTTGGCATCGAGCAGGCGCCGCTCCTTTGCAGACGCGCCGACCAAGACATCGCCGCTTGGATGAAAGGAAACGACCGACGGGGTCAACGTCACGCCGTCGCCATCTGCGAGAACCCGCGCTCCTTGCGGGTCCGCGACGGCCACCACAGAGTTGGTCGTACCTAGGTCGATCCCGATGACGGGTCCGCTACTCACACTCCCCTACCCCTCGCAAATGAGTCCCTAAAAACGCTCCCACAAGGATAGCGTGTTGTTCTAGGGATTACACATTTCCAGTCGGGCTGGGTCTAATTCCCCTGGGGTTCCTGGGGTTCTTCTGCGCCGAGTACTTCGTCGACCTCCTCGTCGCCCTCCTCGCCTTCGGCCACGGGCTCGACGTCCACGACCTGCTCCCCGTCTCGAAGGCGGATCACGCGAACTCCTTGCGTGTTGCGGCCGGTTTCACGGATCTCGCTCACCCGCGTACGAATGACCTGTCCGCCGTTTGTGATGACCATGAGCTGATCCTCGGGAGACACGAGGCGAAGCTTCACCAAGGCGCCGTTTCGCGCGGAGGTGTCCATCGCGATGATGCCTTTGCCTCCCCGGTTCTGAGTGCGCCATTCCGCGACCCTGGTGCGTTTGCCATAGCCGTTGGCACTCACGGTGAGTACCTGTTGCTCGCTCTCCTCCTCGATGATGTCCATGCCGATGACAAAGTCGTCCTCGCGAAGGTCGACCCCTTTGACACCCATCGAGTCACGGCCCATCGCGCGTACGTCTTCGATGGCGAAGCGAATGCTCATCCCGTGCGACGTGCCGATGAGAACGTGCTGGGCGGGTGTCACGATTCGGGCGGCCAATAGCGCATCGCCCTCGCCAATGGCCACACCGATGATGCCGGTCTGACGAATGTTCGCGTAGGCGCTCAGACTGGTTCGCTTGACCCGGCCTTTTCGCGTGCAGGTCAAGAGGTAGCCCTCATCGACGAACTCGCGAATCGGAAGAATCGCGGCGACACGCTCATCGGGCTCCATGCCCACGAGATTCACGACCGCCCTTCCCCTCGCCGCGCGGCTCGCTTCTGGGATCTGATACACCTTCTTGAGGTATGCTTTGCCCTTGTCGCTCAAGAACAGAACGTTTGCGTGGGCGTTGACGACGAAGACCCAGCTCACGAAATCCTGGTCGCGAGTGTCCATCGCGCGAAGGCCCTTGCCTCCACGGCCCTGCGCCCGGTATTCGCTCAGTGGAACGCGCTTCACGTAGCCGGCGTGCGAGACTGTGACGACCACTTCCTCGTCTGGGACGAGGTCCTCGATCGAAATGTCTCCTTCCGCCTCGACGATCTCGGTCCGCCGAGCGTCACCAAAGCGCTCCCGGATTTCGCCGAGCTCCTTGACGATGACCTCGTCGAGCAGCTTCTTGCTTGCCAAGATAGCCTCGAGCTCGCCGATCAAGTCGCAGAGGCTCCCGTACTCCGTGGCCAACTTCTCGCGCTCGAGACCGGTCAATCGCGAGAGCCGCATCTCGAGGATGGCCTTCGCTTGTCTTTCGGAGAGCAGGTACTCGCCTCGTTGCTTGGCCGCTTGGATTTCCGCCTCGGGGCGGCCTGCGCGCTTGACGAACTCTTCGAGGCCCGTAAGCGGCAGCTTCATCAAGCGCGCGCGCGCCTCCTCCGGGTCGTTCGAAGAGCGGATGGTGTTGACCACGAGGTCGATGTCGGTGACCGCCATCCCCAGGCCTTCGATGAGCTCCCGCTGAGCTTTGGCCTGGCGAAGGTCGTACCGCGTCCGACGAACGACGACCTCACGCCGGTGGTCGATGAAGCGAAGAAGCGCCGAGCGTAGATCGAGGACTTCGGGACGCTGCCCCACGATGGCCAGGCAGTTATATCCAAACGTGCTCTGAAGCGCGGTCATCTGGTAGAGCTTGTTGAGGACGATTTCGCCGTGCGCGTCGCGCTTGAGCTCGATGACCACTCGAAGTCCGTCGCGGTCCGATTCGTCGCGGATGTCGCTGATGCCCTCGAGCCGCTTGTCGCGGACCAGGTCCGCCACCTTCTTGAGGAGCTCCGCTTTGTTCACCTGGTATGGGATTTCGGTGATGACGATCATCTCGCGGTCCCCCTTGCCGGGGATCTGCTCGATGCTCGCGCGGGCCCGCATCACGATGCGCCCTCGCCCGGTTCGGTAACCGAGGTGGATGCCCGCGCGGCCGTAGATGTAACCCGCAGTCGGGAAATCGGGGCCCTTCACCCCGAGCCGTCCCGTCTCATCGTCATCCTGCATCAGGTCGTCGACGGTCAGCTCGGGGTCGCTCATGAGTCGAACGGTGGCATCGACGACTTCCCGAAGATTGTGAGGCGGGATGTTGGTCGCCATCCCGACGGCGATGCCGCCTGAGCCGTTGATGAGCAGGTTTGGAATCCGGCTCGGTAGGACGAGCGGCTCAGTTTCGGAGTCGTCGAAGTTCGGACCGAAGTCTACGGTTTCCTTTTCGATATCGGCAAGGAGCTCCGACGCGAGCCGGTGCATCCGAACCTCGGTGTAGCGCATCGCCGCGGCGGGATCGCCATCGACGGACCCGAAGTTCCCCTGGCCATCGACGAGCGGGTAACGCATGGAAAAGTCCTGCGCCATGCGCACGAGAGCGTCGTAGACCGCGCTATCCCCGTGGGGATGGTATTTGCCGAGGACATCACCAACGATGCGGGCGCTTTTTCGGTAGGCTCCGTTCCACTGCACCTTTTGCTCGTGCATCGAGTAGAGAATCCGTCGGTGGACCGGCTTCAGGCCGTCCCTGACGTCCGGAATGGCTCGCCCGATGATCACGCTCATCGCGTAATCGAGGTACGAGCGCCTCATCTCGTCTTCGAGGGTGACCGGATGCTTCTGTGGAG
>SHLP01000076.1 GCA_004283055.1 Deltaproteobacteria bacterium | reverse complement strand
GTCCTCCACGCCGAAATCGCCGACTGCTTCGCGCTCGGTGACTATGCGAGGTCGTTGAGCGCCGCGGAGCTGCTTCTCGGCCTCGACCCAGAGGACGAAAACGCCAAGCAGTATGCGGTGAACAGCCGGGCCCGCCTCGAAACACGCTACATCAACCGCATCGGCTCGCTCGACTACGTCTTCAACCTCGCGGTGCCAGCCGCGAAGGTGAAGTGGTTGGGCCTCGACCCCCAGGCGGCGTTCCTTCTTTCGCTGGTGGACGGCCAGACCACCGTCGCCGACGTTCTCGAGATTTGCGACATCGGGAGGTTGGAGGCGCTCCGCGTGTTTACCGAGCTTCTCGACGCAAAGGCCATCGCCCGGGTCGCCTGAGGCCCTGCCCGCTTGCGCCGGGTCGGTGGGCCTGTACCATCCCGCCCCATGGCTGGCTCCCCAAAGAAGATTGTGCTCGCCTACAGCGGCGGCCTCGACACATCGGTCATTTTGACCTGGCTCAAAGAGACGTACGACGCCGAAGTGATTGCCTTTTGCGCCGACGTCGGCCAGGGCGAGGAGCTCAGCGGTCTAGATGAGAAAGCCCGCGCGGCAGGTGCTTCGAAGTGCATCATCGCGGACCTCAAAGAGGAGTTCGCCCGAGACTTCTGCTTCCCCATGCTGCGCGCCAACGCCGTCTACGAAGGGGACTACCTGCTGGGCACTTCGATCGCGCGGCCCGTCATCGCCAAGGCGATGATGGAGGTGGCTCGGAAAGAGGGCGCAACTGCGATTTCGCACGGCGCTACCGGTAAGGGCAACGACCAGGTCCGCTTCGAGCTCACGGCGATGGCGATCGACCCGCGGATCGAAGTCATTGCGCCGTGGCGAATCTGGTCCTTGAAATCGCGGAGCGACTGTATCGACTACTGCAAGGACCGAAAGATCCCAATCGAGGTCACGGCGGAGAAGCCGTACTCGATGGACGCAAATCTATTTCACATCAGCTACGAGGGCGGCGTTCTCGAGGACACGTGGAACGAGCCGCTCAAAGACATGTTCCGCTGGACGACCGACCCTGAGGACGCGCCGAACACCCCGGAGCATGTGGTCGTTGGATACGAAAGAGGCGACCCGGTCAGCGTGAATGGCGCGCGTCTTTCCCCAGCCGCACTCATCGAGCGGCTCAACGAGCTCGGCTCGAAGCACGGCGTCGGCCGGGTGGACATCGTCGAGAATCGATTCGTGGGGATGAAGTCGCGGGGCGTGTATGAGACCCCGGGCGGCACCATCCTTCAAGCAGCGCATCGAGCGGTCGAGTCGATCGCCTGCGATCGGGAAGTGCTCAGGATTCGCGACGGCCTGATCCCCGAGTATGCGTCGCTCGTCTATCGGGGTTTTTGGTACTCACCGGAGCGAGAGATGCTCCAGGCTCTGATCGACGATGCGCAAAAGGACGTCACGGGAGAGGCGCGCATCAAATTGTACAAGGGGAGTGCCACCGTCGTGGGGCGACGCAGCCCAAACAGCCTCTACGACCCCGAGTTCGCAACGTTCGAGGAAGACGAGGTTTATGATCAGCAGGACGCAACGGGGTTCATCCGGTTGAACGCACTTCGCTTGCGAATTCGGGCTCTTCGGGACCAGCGTCGGGGTGGCTGACCCCGGCTGTTGCGGCGGATCGCCGTCCTCGGTAGTCTGAAAGCGCACAGGGCCTTGGACGTTCCAAGTATACAGTTGGCCGCCGCAATCGCCGGCGGCGTCGGGCTAGGCGCGCTGCTTGCGGCTGTGAGCGCAGGTCTGCATGCGCTCGGTGAAGCGGGCCTGCAAGCGGCGTCGGAGGCCGGCGACGGCAATTCCAAGGTCGCGGAACGCGTCCTCAAAGACCCGACGATCGTCCAGTCTCGGCTCCTGATCGGGCGCGTGCTCTGTCTGACTCTCACTGCGGTCTTTGTCGCCCACACGCTTCTGCAATCGAGCGGTGCTGCGGCGGCGGTCCTCGCGGTCCTTGCCATCACGGCGGGCTATGCGTTCGTCGCTACACTTGCCGGTGCGGCGGTACGCCAGCGGTCGGGTAGGGCTACCCTTCTGATCTGGAAATGGCTCCGACCCGTCGATCTCTTGCTGACTCCACTCGCGGTGCCTCTGGGCTGGCTCGAGGCGATGGTGCGAAGGATCGTCCCACCCATTCAGCTGCAGGACCCGGATCGCTTCGCCGAGCTGGCCGTGGAGCACGTCATCGAGCAGGGCGAGGAGACCGGGACCATCGCAGAGGACCATGCGCAGATGCTTCGCAGCGTGCTCGAGTTCAAGAACACCGTGGCGCGTGAGATCATGGTCTCGAGAACGCAGGTCGTGGCGTTTGACATCGACACCAGTATCGACGACGTCCTCGCGAGCATCGTCGAGTCGGGGCACAGCCGCTACCCGGTGTTCCGGGGGCAAATCGACCAAGTCGAAGGCACTCTCTATGCCAAGGACCTCTTCAAGCTCTTGGGTAGTGGCTCGGGTGCGAGCGACGTCCTCTTGGCAGACGTACTGCGAAAGCCCGTTTTCTTTGCGGCCGAGAGCCAAAAGATCGGTGTGCTCCTTCGCGAGATGCAGCGGCGACGTTCGCATCTTGCCGTGGTGGTCGACGAGTTCGGTGGAGCGGCTGGGATCGTCACTCTGGAAGACATCGTCGAAGAGATCGTGGGCGAGATTCAGGACGAGCACGACGAAGAGGCGCCCCTGGTCTACGAGCGCGCACCGGGTCACTACTTCGTAGACGCGAGCATCTCTGTGTACGACCTCGAAAAGCAACTAGGCGAATCGATTTGCGAAGACAAAGGGGATTTCGATTCTCTCGGCGGCATGTTGGTGCATCTTCTCGGCCAGGTGCCCGCCCTAGGTGAAACGCTGGTTGCGGGGCCGTTCCGCGTCGTCATCCTCGATGCGGATGAGCGCAGGGTCCGCCGGGTCGAGATGCTTCGCTCGCGCAGAGTCGAGCCGGACGAGCCCAAGGCGGCGGCCGGCTAGGACGCTTCGGGCTCCTCGTAGCTGACCCAGTCCTGGAGGATTTCCGCGTTGCTCATTCGCGGTGTCAGAACCGTGTAGTGGGCGATCTGTCCTTCGGGCGCCGCGCCGACCGAACCAACGTTGACCACGTGGTACTCGTCCACGGCGCGCTGAAACGGGACATGCGTCGAGCCACAGATGATGATGTCGGCCGGGTCGTCGTCGAGCAGCGCCAGGATTTCATCATCGGTCAGATCGTGACCGATCTCACGGCTGCTGTCTGCCGGAGAGCCGTGCACCATCAAGACTTCGCGACCGTCGATCAGCGGGATCCGCTGCTGCTCGGGCAAGCGACGAAGGCGCTCCGCCACCAGATCTCCTATTGCCGCCCTGGTGTCCGCAAAGAGCCGGGCCTGCTTGCGCTGCTCGCCGTCGATCGGCACCAGGCTGCTGGGATCCACCGAGCCGAGCGCCATGTCCGAAGGGCCGCGCGTGCAGATCGCGCCCACTGCCTGCAGTCGATGCCAGACTTCGAGCGGTTCCTCGCCACCGAGCAAAAGGTCGCCTGCCACGTAGACCCGCTTCACGTCGAGTCGTTCGAGCTCTCTCAAGACCACTTCGAGAGCCGTGAGATTGCCGTGCACATCCGAAAGAAACGCGATGGGTCCAGCTGCTGGAGGATGTGCCATCTCGCAACCCTAGCACCGTCGGCCGGGCGCCGCGGCTCCGCATCGAAGCTTGCATGGCGCCACGCTCGGCCTATTGTCCCGCGTGGAGAGTGACTTGAGCGAAGGCAGCGATCGGGACAACGTAATTCGCGTTGGTTTCGGGGCGGACGGCAAGCTGACGCGCGCCGCAAACCTGGAGCCGGCGCCCGCGCAGCCCGCGCGACCGAGCAGCGATCCGCACACGGGGCTGTACACCGTGACAGAGGTCGCTCGGCTGTTCGGCTTCAAGCCCACGCGCCTTCGATACTGGCACCGCTCTGGGCTCCTTGCTCCGTCGGTGCGAGTCGACGGCCGCAACTACTACAGCTTTCAGGACTTGGTGGGGGTGCGCGCAGCGAAGGCTCTTCTCGACCAGGGTGTACCCCTGCGGCAGGTGCGCCGCACCGTAGAGGCCTTGCGAGAGGCGTTTCCAAAGACGACACGGCCGCTATCAGAGCTCCGCGTCATGGCGGACGGTCACACCGTCCTGGTCCAGGACGAAGCCGGCGCCTACGAGCCGACCACCGGTCAAGCGGTGCTCGACTTCCGAATCGACGGCTTGGCGTCGGACGTCGTCCGGCTCTTGCACTTCAACCATGACGATCGGGCGCGCGCGTACGAGCACTACCTCGAGGGCTGCCGCTTCGACGAAGATGAGAGCACCTTTGAGCAAGCGGAGAAGGCCTATAAGAAGGCTCTGTCGCTCGACCCGACGCTGTCCAACGCGCTCACCAATCTCGGAAATCTCGAATACCGCCGGCAGCAGCTCGAGGCTGCGGAGCAATACTACCGCCAGGCGCTCGGCAGTGACCCCGAGCAGCCCGAGGCGCTCTACAACTTGGGTTTTCTCTGCTTCGAGCGCGACGAAGTGGACGACGCGATCGACTTGTTCCGCGAGGCCCTCCGCAGCGATCCTTCGTTCGCGGACGCCCACTTCAACCTGGCGATGGCGCTCGAAGAGCGCGGCGAGCTCGCCACCGCGCAGCCGCATTGGCGTCAGTACCTGACGCTCGAGCCGGAAGGCGCCTGGGCAGATATCGCCCACGACCACTTGAAGAACGCCCCTGAATCATGAGCGAACGCGATCCGCTTGCCCGATCGCATTCTCTACAAACGAGATGGGAATGGCTGGCGCTTGGTTCGGCTCTACCCGTAGTCGCTCAGGGCTTGACGTATTTCTCGAGGTCGAGGGCCCATCGGACCTCCGCCACGGCTTCGTCGACCGCTGTGAGCGCTTTGCGATACGTGACCTCGTGCCAGACGTCGAGGACGCGGGCCTGGTCGACCGGGTCCTTGACCTCGACGATTTCGGAGCCGAGCTCTTCGTAGCCCCTTTCGCCCGCCTGCTCGCCGATCTCGTGACGGACTCTCCCGAAAAGCTCGGCCGGCTGCGCCGATGGGGCATCGGATCGCTGGCTGCGCGCCGTGAACTGCACGATCAGCTCGCCGTTCAGCACCACCCGGACCCCGGAATCCATGATGTGGAGGCGAACGCGCTCGGCGATCCGTAGCTCCCCGGGCTCGGCCTGGTAAATCTCCACGCCGGCGTCGGCGAGCGCCTTCTGAATGTCCTGAATCCTCAGGGTTTCCTCCCACCCATGCGCGGAAAACCCGCGTTTCGGTCGAGAAACCTAACACCGTCGATACCGGGCGCGCAAATCAGCCGCGCGTTGATGCTACCACTGCGAAGGATGCCCATTTGGAGCGCCCCGAGGTTGGTATGATTGAGGTGATCGATGCACTGGATCGGCAGGTTCGGCTCGAGCGTCCGGCCAAACGTGTGGTTTCGCTCGTCCCAAGCGAGACAGCGTCAGTGGCTGATCTGGCGGGGGTCGAGCGGCTGGTCGGGCGGACCGACTATTGCGTCGAGCCGTTGGGGGAGGTCGAGACGATTCCATCGGTGGGGGGGACCAAAGGCTTCGACGTGGCGGCGGTCTGTGCGCTCGGTCCGGATTTGGTCCTCGCCAACAAAGAGGAGAACAGCAGGCCCCTCGTGCAGGCGCTCATGGCCGCCGGCTTGACCGTGCACGTGAGCTTTCCCTGCACCGTAGATCAGTCCCTACACTACCTCGATTCGCTCGCTCTCCTGCTTGGCGTCGATGCGGACCAGTCCGGCGAGTTGCGGAGCTGTCGCACCGCAGCGGGTCGGGTGCGACGCGAACGAGAGGGCAAGGCGGTCCCGGTTTTCGTTCCCATTTGGAGGGAACCCTGGATGACGTTCGACGGCGGCGCGTACGCGAGCGACCTTCTCGAGGCCTGTGGGGCGCACAACGTCTTCTCCGAACGCCCTCGGCTCTACCCCTTGGCCGCCGATCTCGGAAAAGCCAGCCCTCGAGCCGGGGGAAACCTGGACGTGCGAGACACGCGCTATCCGAGAATTCGCTTGGAAGAAGTGCGTGAACGAGGTGCGCGCGCGGTTCTTCTGCCCGATGAGCCATATGCGTTCGGTGACGAGGACGCCGCGGTGTTCCGAGCGCTCGATGTCTCGCCGCCGCTCCGGGTCGAGCCCGTCGACGGGAAGGACTTGTTTTGGTACGGCACGCGCGTTGCGGGAGCGGTCGCACGCATTCGCGAACAGGTAGAGCGATTGCGTGCCTCCTGTTTTGGTGGGTAGTCGAACAACTAAGCGGGGTGTCTCCGCCAGAAGGGTAAGCCCATACTGCATACGACTGACCCGGGACGGAGAAAACACTAGCCAGCGATCGCCTGCTTCGATACATTCCGCCGTAGCGTGAGACCCGTTCCCGAAAGACTCTCGTCGATCCTGCCGAAGGGCGGCGTCGACATTGCCGTGCACCGAGGTGCGCGTCGTCGGTTTCGGCGCTGGCCGCTCGATGCCGAGATCGAGCTCCTCACGCCAACGCGCGGCGCCGGCCTGGCGATCAACGCGAGCGTGGGCGGCCTTCGGGTCGCGGTCGACATGGGTGTGCCCCTCGATCACGTCTGCACGCTTCGGGTGAGGACGGCGCCCGACCATGCGACGGTCGAGCACGCGAGGGTCGTTTGGTCGCAGGCCCGGCCGGACGGCTACCTGCTCGGTCTCGAGTTCATCACGGCGCCGAGCGCCGAAAAGCACTGAATTTCAGCGACTGGGATCGCGATTGATGCGAAGGCTTGCGGCGGTCTGAACCAGGGGTTAATCTTCCACACATCTGAGCGTACCCATTTCGGGACGCTACGGAGGTTCACAACATGCGCCGACGAATGTTTCTCGGAAAGATTCACCGAGCTACGATCACCCACGCGGACTTGGACTACGAAGGCAGTGTGACGATCGACGCGAACCTGCTCGACGCCGCAGGCATCCTCGAGCACGAAGAAGTTCAAATCTGGAACGTCACGCAGGGCACCCGCTTAGCGACCTACGCGCTCGAGGGCCCGCGCGGCTCCGGGGTGATCTGCGTCAACGGCGCCGCCGCTCATCACATGAGCCCGGGCGACCTGGCGATTATCGCTGCCTTCGGCGAAATGACCGACGAAGAGGCGCGGGCCCACAAACCAAAGGTCGTACTCGTCGACAACAAGAACCGGATCGTCGACACGGGCCCCGAGCGCCCCGGCCCGCAGATGCCGCGTCGGGTGGACGAGCTCGTTCATTAGCGCGACGATGCGGCCCTTGCCGGGGTGGCGGAATGGCAGACGCAGGCGACTTAAAATCGCCCGTGGAAACACGTGTGGGTTCGAGTCCCGCCCCCGGCACTAGTTTCGTGTCCGCGCGTTGATTGTGATTCCGCTGCGTCATCGCGCGGCGCCACCTTGTCACCCCTTGCCGGTTGACATGCGGATGGCCTGCAGAGCCCGTCGAGCCCTTCGGCATGCTGAAACTCCTGCTGGCCCTCTAGCCGCACTTTGATCGTCGCGACGATCACCCGTTGGCCGAACACGCGTCGCTCCGGCGCGACGCTTCGAATCGCCCCTTTTGGAATTGCCACGATGCCACAGGCCCATGTTAGAAAGCGGTCGATGTCTTCCCGGCACTCTCGTTTTCCGCGCCCATTCTTAGCTCTCCTGATCCTCGTCGCCGCCGGTTGTGCGGTGGCCCAGAATGTGAAGACGCGTAAGCGCAACATCGAGGCCTTGAAGGGAGCCGAAGTCTCCGGGGGCGAATTCGAGCGGCCGATCGAGCACGTAGGGCGCATCCGAGTCTACGCGAGCCAAGAGTATCGAGCGCAGCGCGCGGGCTGGGAGACCCGCCTGAGGAAGATGGTGGACTCGTCAGGTCAGGTGTTGGGACCGGCGTTCGGCCTGCGCTTGGAGGTCGTCGATACACGGGTGTGGGACGCCGAGTGCGACACCGAGAGCCTTCACGATTGCCTCAATGAGCTCGTGGCTCTCGATGCGGGTGAAGGGGTTGACTGGGTTGTCGGCTTGGTCTCGTCGGTTCCGAGGTTCACGGAGTCGTTCGACGAGCTCGGGATGGCCGCTCTCCCCGGGCGGCACTTCGTTCTTCGCGATCTGTTCGCAGCAGCCGAGCGCAAGGCCATCAACGACTCATTCGATCAAATGACGGCAAGCAAGCGAGACGATATCTTCAAGCAGCGTCTGAAACACAAGCGCCTCGTGGTCTTCTTGCACGAATGGGCCCACACGATGGGCGGCCTCCACTCACGCAGGCAGGACACGATCCTCTACCCAGCGTACAACGCCGATGTAGCCGGATTCAGTGAAGACAACATGGCGCTCATCGACGCTTCACTCGTCGACCGTTTTCCCTTCGACCCCTACTTTCCGACCCTGCGGGAGTACCTCGCGAACACGAAGAGCGGCGACTGGTTCGCGGGTGAACGCGACCGTCTTCTGGCCAGCCTGGGTGGCGTAGGCGCGCACCCCGTGCAGAACACGGAACCCGCACCTCCCCAAATCGCGGTTGCCGGCGATCAAGACGAAATCCTGGCTGGCGTTTCTCTCGAGGACCGGACGCGCTACGCAAAGGCCAAGGAGCAATTCGATGCGCGTGATCTCGAGGGAAGTTGGGAATCTCTGGAGCCGCTGCTGAAGCGATACCCCGACTCTTACCCCATTCAGCACTTCGGATGCGGCCTGGCGATGCATGTCGGCGCACGTCAAGAGGCCGGCGAAGCCTGCAGGCGCGCCATCGAGTTGGCGGGAAGCCAATGACGCGTCGCACAGCGCAGACAGGGCCTTTGAATTCGCTATGGTCCCGTTTGGAACACGGACACGCGCGAATTATGAACGAGAATGAAGACAATTCCGTAAGCCCACCCTGTTAGCGTCGCTGCACCCGGGTTCAACGGGCGCGTGTGCCAACATTGCAGCGCCCGAGGTCCATGAGACTAAGGAGGACGTGATGTTGCAGATCGACTTGATGACTTGGTTAGGTGTTTTTCTCGTAGGAAGCCTCGCCGCTGCGGGTTGCACGAGCAATGACAGTGATGTGTCGAACGGAGGGCTCTCGTTGAAGCTCGAGTTAGCGGGTACCGCTCAGATTGACGAGGTCTTGTACCGAATTACGGGCGGCGACATGCCAGCGATGGGTGGGATCATCGATACCAGCGCTCCCGAAGCGACCGCTTCGGTCGAGGTGTTTGGGCTTCCCGAGGGTGGCTATCTCGTCGAGCTGCGAGCCGTCGCGAACGGCGGTACCGTATGCGAGGGTTCCGCGCCCTTTAGCGTAGCCGCCGGTCGCACCACGCCGGTGGGAGTGATGCTCAACTGCAAGGTCCAAGAACGACTCGGCGGCGTTCGGGTGAATGGCAGTTTCAACGTTTGCGCCGAGCTCAACAAAGTCGTGGTGGCGCCACTCGAGACCTCGATTGGATCGAGCATCGATCTATCGATGCAAGGAACCGACGCCGAGGGCGACTCAATCGATTACTTCTGGTCCGCGTCGGCCGGCACGATCCTGCGTCCCGATGATGCCGTGACGAGCTACAGGTGTACGTCGGTCGGCACAGAGGTCATCGAGGCGTTTGTCTCTGACGACGAGTTCTCCAACTGCATCGACAGCTGGCCGGTCCAGGTGCGCTGTTTCAGCGGCGATGGTGGAACTGGCGGTTCTGGCGGCACGGCCGGCAGCGGCGGTTCTGGCGGCACGGCCGGCAGCGGTGGCATGGCTGGCACCGGCGGAGCGCCGATGTGCATTGCCGAGGCCCCCAGTTGCAACAACGGCCCGATCGATCCCATCTTCGAGGATCCCACGTGCATGTTGCTGACCCCTCCGGTGCTCGCCAATCAATGCGCAGGCGACGAAAGCGTCGTCAACCCTTCGAGTTGCAGCAGCACGGGGAACGAAACGAGCCACGAGGTTCAATTGATTGCGGTCGACGGTGACTGCAACTCCGGCTTCGATCTCGATAGCTGTCCGGGCGAGTCCTGCCGCATCGGCGGGCTAGCTCCCGGGGAAGGCGTGGATGGCGTAGACAACGCGCTGGCCGGTCTAGCCCCGGTTCTAGTCAACGTAGGCGCCAATCTTGGAGGTATTGACCAAGTCCTCTACCAGGGCTTGTGCGACGGAAGCATCTCGTGGACGTTCCGAATCGAACCGAACGTTGCCGAAAGCTGCGTCAACGTGACTCCGATCTACGGGGGCGTTATAGCCGATACGATTCCAATGAATCTGAGCGGGACCGGCTGCATCAGTGGCGCGCTCGGCTCTGTGCCGATCCCAATCGCCGGAGTTCAAGGTCGCCTCGATAACGCGTTGATCCGAGGAACGGCGGACGTTACCCAGGGCCTCAACGTGACCCTCGGCGCCACCGCGGAGGAAGAGACCGCAAAGGCCATAGCCGAGGCACTGATCGATGGCGGGAGCGCGGTCGTCGCCCAGGTGCTCGACATTAATTCGAGCCTCCAAGGCGACGTAAACTCGAGTTGCGATGCACTTTCGCTCTCGCTCGACGTAGGCGCCACTACCATCGGTAATTGCGTCGACGCGAGCAACGCCCAGGTCTACGAAAACCTGGACTACATCGATGATTTCGGCCAGATGTACACCGGCACCGAGGCGGCCGTGGCGATAGGACAAGACTGCCTCTTCGGCAGCAACACGTCCGACCCGACCTTAGCGGGCTGCCCCAGCGAAGCAGCTCGCGTCCTCTCGTGCTTCCCCAACTGCCCCACCGGCGTGGTCGACGAGCTCTCGAGCTGCGTCACTCAGTGCTCCCAAGACGCGATCGCCGAAGCGTCCCCGCCCGGTCTTTCGGACAGCTGTGCGGCTTGCCTCGGGGACAAGGTCGCCTGCGACGCTTCGCTATGCACCAACCTCTGCGTCGCCGACGTTAGTTCGCCAGCTTGCATCCAGTGCCGCTGCGAAAACGACTGCACCCCGAGGTTCGAAACTTGTTCGGGCTTCCGAACCGGAGTCTGCAACTAGCAACGGCTCTGCTCATGATGTGCCCCGGTACGAGCCTGTCGCTCTCAGCCTGAGCCCGATGGGCTAAGAGAGCGCCTGTGAACAGATACGTGACTCTCGGTCACAGGTTTCTACCGAGATCGTCGTTTCGCCTCTGGTTTGCTCTGGCCCGCAACTTGCACAAGCATCTGCCATGCGACGTCTACTCACATCGCTTCTGCTCTTCGGCGTCGGGTGTTCCCCCTACGTGCATTCGCCCCCGGGGCGCACCATGCCACTCGAGTCGCCCAAGGCGCTCCATGTGCGGGAGACCGGGGTTCAGGTCGAGGGGGGAGCGATGGGGGCCGCAGAGCTCGGGATGCCGGGATTTAGCGTGCGCGTGCGGCACGGCATCGTGAAGCAGCTCGACGGCAGCGCCGAGTTCAACTTTGGCTCGATTCGCCCAGACAAGAGCTTTCGCTTCGTCGGCGCCAATCCGTTTGTCTTTTCCGGACGCATCGGTGTGAAGTACGCCATCATCGATCACGTCGCTCTGACGGCCGGCTGCTCACTCGGAAGCTGGGCAGGTGGCGCCTTCGTCAGCCCCGACATGTCGCTCATTGTGGGCTACGAGAACCGCTACGTAGTTCCCTTCGCCACGATCGGCGGCTACACCAGCCACCCGTTCCGAACGAAGCTCGTCAGTCTCGAGAACAGCGACCCGGGCGAAAGCTTCGTCGGCCTCCCCGTGCTGACCTGGGGCTGGAGCACATCGTTTGGCCTTCGCATCCCCATCGGCGGTTACGATAGCCCGGACTCGACCCCGCCCTCGGTGCTGCTGGGTTTCGGTGTGCGCAACGCCACCTTCAACAGCGGCTGGGACGTCGCAGACGTTTCGGTCATCGAGGGCCGCCGCAAAGAGAATTACCTGTGGGGCTCTATTGGCTTCGAGTACGTTTTCGCGCCGAAGCGATGACGCTAGGCGGCGGTGGGGCGCATGTCGACATCGGCTACCCCTGCACGAGCTCCAAAATCGTGTCGGGCCGCACGCCGTCGTGCTTCATTGCCTCTTGTGCATGGTCGGTCTGCAGGGCCGCGTGCCAGGTCTCAAGGTCGGGGGTCTCGACGATCAACCCGATCCGATTCGAGCCCTGCGGGTCGCGGAACGGGCGAACCTTGATGCCGAGGGGCCTGAACAGCTCCTCGCGCTTGGGTGAAGCGACCCAGTGTTCGACATCATCGACTTCGTGAAAGATCATCAACGTGATCATGGCGTTCCTTCCTTCGTTGGAGCGATCATACTCAATGTCGTCCGTCCAGGGTTTGTGGGCTGCACCGCTCGAGAGCCGAAGTGCAGATCCTGCGTGCCGGGTCGTCGCTTCGCGAGAAGTTGAGTCATTGCGCGACGCCTCGCGGGCGAACGTCGCGCAACCTCTGCGTCTCCAAGAAAGCTAAAGAATTACGTATAGTCAGAGCTGTGATGACGATACATTCTCTTTTTTACGGGCGGGCGCAAAGTCGCGCCGGCTGAACCGGGGAGATTGTATGCGTTTTCTTTTTGGATTGATTTGTGTTTGTTCGCTGGCCTTTCTACCGATGGTTGGCTGTAGCGAAACCGCCGACCCAGCGGGCAATGGCGGTGAAGGCGGAGGCGGAACCGGTGGCGATGGTGGCGCGGACACCGTGACGATCACCGCCTTCGTCTCGGGCTGGGATCCCGAGCTGGGTTCCACCGGTGCATTGGAAGGAGTCGCGATCTGTCAGACGGACACGACAAACTGCGTGTCGACCGACGCCGGCGGGAACGCCGCCGTAGAGGTCCCTGCGGCTCAGGAGGCCAGCTACACCATGGATTTGGAAGGCTACGGCTCGTACCTGGATCCAGTGCTCCTTTCGGAGGCTCAGGCCGTGGCCCTTCCCATGGCCACCGATGATCGATTCTCAGACATGCACGGGCTCGTGATGTCCCCGTACCCGATGGAAGGCACGGGTTCGATCTTCGTCGAGCTGGTAGACGACCCGATTGCCGGGGCGACCTTCGAGCTGAGCTCTGGTGCCGGGCAGCCGTACTACTGGGACGAGGATAAGAACTGGGACGCCGAGCTCAGCGCCACGACATCCACCGGCGGTGGCGGATTCACCGAGGTCGCTCCCGGCGAATACCAAATCGAAATCGGCGGGGCCGCCACCAACTGCGTCTTGACGCCGAAAGGTTGGCCCGGGGACAGTCCGAACACGGTTCGGGTTCCGGTGCGAGAGGGGTACCTCACGAGGGCCGTCTTGATCTGTGAGGAAATAACCCGCTAGCCGGGTTTCGACGCTCACACGGGCCGCGTCGCTTCTCGCGCCTCGACAGCTCGTTCGAGCTGCGCGAGGCAGCGGCCGGTCCGGGTGCCTGGCGATCGGGATTGGCTTGCCGCTCGGAGGTTGCCATGAGAGCCGCGTTTGCATCGTTCTTCATTCCCATAGTCGTTCCGTTGCTCGGTTGCACCGGTGGCGCGGGCGGAGGCGCGAGCCGGTACGCCGACGAGGGCCTGTGGCTTTGTCGTCCAGGCATCGCACGCGACCAATGTGCCCTAGCGGACCTGTCGACGACCGAGATCCGAGCGGACGGCACCGCCGTGGTTTTCGACGGTCCCGCGAGCGACCCAGAAGCGCCAATCGATTGCTTCCTAGTCTACGAGACCGTCGACTTCAATTTCGAGGCACATGCCGGATGTACGCGCCGCTGTACCGGCAGATGACGCTCGGCACCTACTATGGGGACGAACCCTGGGAGGCTTCGCCCTTTTTCGAGACGGCATACGAAGACATCGTGGACGCCTTCGACCACTACATGCGCAATCACAACCGCGGCCGAGACTTCGTATTAATCGGACACTCCCAGGGAGCGCACCTTCTCACGCGTTTGCTGGAGGAGCGATTTGAAAGCGACGAAGCCCCGTTCGCGCCCCTCGGGCTGCAGGAGCACCAGACGCAGGCGCTCGAAACCCAGCTCATCGCGCCACCATCGGAAGGCGCCGGCTTGCACTGGTCGAATTTCTTCCTGACCATTGCGGATCTGATCCGGATCGTCGAAGCGCAGACAGCGACGCGCGACTGAATTCGGGACTGCGTTGGCGATTAGTGCGACCGCGGAGATATGAAGTCGGTGGCGCCAGTTGCGCGAATTGACCGATCACCGACTCCACACGACCGCCGCGTTGCCAGTCCGTACCCGGTCCTGAGTCCAGCCCTGAGGCCTGAATTGCACTTTAAGTGAAAGTCTAAAAGAGATCTCTGTCCGGAGTGATGCAGAGGAAGCTCGTCGTCTCGTCATCGGGCTACTAGGCCATCGCAGAGATAGGCCAAGCCCGCAGGCTTGGTCAGCGCACGCCCGCGTCGAGCACGCCCGATACGGTGACCAAGTTGGGGACCGTGCTTTGCGTGACGACCTCGAGCTGCGGCGGCGGCGCGGCTCCGTCGACCACGAGGGCGACCAGGCGCATGCCGTCACCCGGGTTCACCCCGGAGACCGTGTCGCCCAACTGCCCCTGAACGGTCCAGGTGCCGTCCGCAGCCACGCTGGCAGGAATCGCCTGAGTGAAAAAGCGGCCCAACGGAGCAGGCGAGGTGGGCTCCACGAGCAGGTAAACACGATCGTCGGTGCCGACCACTCCGGTGCTGGTGCCGTTGGCGGTGAAGCGGCAGGGCTGGGTACCCATGCATGCGTACTGCAGGTCTGCTGGCGCGGTGAGGCTCACGGTCGGGACGGCTGCGGCGGGATGTGCATCGGCATCGACCGCGCGAAACCAAAACGGGTCGAGGCCCCGCGAAGCCATGGCGGCCCATGCGGTGGGGGCAACCGCGAGCGCATTGAAGTAGCTCGACTCGAACCCGGTTTCGACCTCCGAGCACGCGGCCACGAGTCCCTCTCCGTCAGCGTTGGGTGCGGCTCGCTGCAGCTCTTCGAGCACCGCCGCGGCGCGCGCGCTCGTGTCGTCGTCGCCAAGGGCACGCGCCGCCAGCTGCATCTGGGCGAGGCCCTCGGTCCACACTTCGCCGGTGAACGCATCGGAAAACGGTGGTCCTTCGATCGCGAGCTCGGGATCGGCGCCTGCACACGCCCCATCGATGATCCACAGCCCCTCGGGGACCTCACGCCGGGCCCACGCATAGCTGCGTTCCCACTTGCTCCGGCCGAGCGACAGCACCGACCAGCTTTGAGTGTCGAGCGGCACGACGCCCCGAAAGGTGGTGACGCCCGTTCCGTCGGTGCCGGCGAACATCGCGCCGCTGAGCGGGTCGAACTGGGACTCGCACAAGATGCGGGCACCGTGCCCAGCCTCTCGGACCTCGGCAGCGCTGAGCAGAGCTGCGGACGTGGGCAGAGCGTCGGCCAGGCGCAGCAAGGCGGCGTAGACGTCCAGGTTGTTTTCGGTGGAGACGCCGGTAACCCCGGGCGACAAACGAAAGCCGCCGAAGCCCGCAGGATTTGCGAGCTCCTGGGCGGGATCGAGGAGGAAAGCCGCAACCCGCTCGGCCGCGAGGAGCCAACGCTCCTGGCCCGCGATCTCCCAGCCGCCGACGAGCGCGAGGATGGCCCAGGCTTGGTTGCCGGTGCCGGTGTTGTTCGTTAGGGGCGCGCCGGTGGCCGCGTTCGCAGCGTCGGGCAGTGCTCCGTCCTCCCGCTGAAGCGCCAGCAGCGCGTCGAGCAGACGCGTCGCGCGGTCGAGGTCATCCGGCTCGCCTCGCGCAAGCCAGGCAAGTGCGGCCAGGGCGTTGTCGTAGGTAAACGAGGGTCGCGCATCGAGGAACGCGAGGAAGTCGGGCGGCAGGTCGGAGTGGCGCACGAACCCCTCCAGCAGCCCGGTGGCGGGATCCTGCTGCCCGGCGAGAAAGGCGAAAAGGCCTTCCTCGACGGAGGGTGAAGCCGGCTCGTCCTGCTCGTCGGGTTCGTCCTGCTCGTCGGGTTCGCAGCCCGGACCAAGCAAGAGCGCGAACATGAGCGCTCCCAAGACACTCACACCCAATCCAAGGGAACCCTTCATCACGCCCTCCCGGCTCCGTGCCTCAGCCCACGACGAGTGCGGCCTCGCCAAGCTGCGCTATCGCACAATAGGCCAGTCGAGTCGAAGCTGAGCGTGCGAACGGCGACTGACTCCGCTAACACACCGCGCCGTCGGGGATGCACTCGTAGCTCACCCAGCACAGCCCGCAGTAGCTACCCTCCGGACAACCCTCCTCGGGACAATTGTTCGGGGGCAGACATGCGCCAGCGAGCGGCGAAAGGCAGATGTACCGGGCATCGCCGTTCGAAGCCTGGCAAAAGTCGCAGGTCCAACCAACCGGGCAGCCTCGGTCGAGGCAGGTGATCTCGGTCACGCACTCGCCGTCATAGGCCACGTCGACTCCGGCGCGCTCTGCTTCGCAGGCGTTGCCGTAGGTCTCGTCGTCTACGCCACAGACGGGGAGGTAAATGTCGGTGCAAAAGACCTCCGGCTCACAGACTCCGGCGCGTGGCGCGATGCTGAGCTTTTGCGCGGTGTCCATCGGACAACTTGCCTCGCAGTGCTCTCGGGTTTCGAAGTTGTTGTCGTTGCCGCCGCAGCCGCCCCACGTGAACATCTCGCAGCGCGAGGTTTCATAGTTGTAGAACCAGCGCGGGAACGCAGCGTCACACGGGCCGACAGCGGCCGGTGCGCGGCAAATGTTGTCGATCACGCATTTCTCACCGGGACGGCACTGCTCGTCGTTGTCGCAGCCGATCCACACGCAGTATGCGGGCTCTGCGGGCGGCCAATCGATGCAGATCTCGTCGGGCTCGCAGTCGCCGTCGTCCCGGCAGCCGTCCTCGGGAACACATTGGCCCTGTTTGCACACGAAACCGGGCGCGCAGTCGACCAGTGCACACGGGTCATCCTTACACATCCCTTCAAAGACGATGTCGACGCGTGCGCATCGAGCTTCGCAGGCGTTGATGTAGGTCCGCCCGTCGGAGCCGCAGACGGGTTCGAACACGCCGATGCAGGGGCAGCCATGAGGGAAGGGCACACAGACGTTGGCACCGCCATGCGGAGAACACTCATCGCCCGCGAAGCAGTCGGCCCGGGAATCACAGCGCATCGGCTCGTCGCACCTCCCTCGGTGGGCCACGTCGCGCTCGTCCTGAGCGGCTTTTTCAACCGTATACGTCTGCCCGTCGGCCCCGCAGACGAAACTCTCGAGCGGCGCGGCCGGCTCTGAACCGCTGTCACCACAACCCACGACGCCCAGCAATAGGGCACAAACAAAACCAACACGCCTCATGCTGCTCTCCTTTGGGAATACCCAACCCAACTGGGTACGCAACATCGATGCCAGTCCCACCCCCCGAAAAACCGAGCAATTCCAACCGACCCGGCGAAGCTCCATGTGCCAGACCGAGCCAGCGCGGTTCCGGCTATGCAATGGAGTCATGATGAAAAAGCTGGCCGCGCGGCCTCTTTGGCTCCTCTACGCAGCTGCGCCGAGTGCGAGCGTTGCGGCGGTTCGAATGGTCGAGCGAAACGCGCGCTCAAACCTCGGCGCGGCGTGGTTTCCGATTCGTTTTCCGACGACCGGCACCGTGATCTCGAATGTCGAGACCCAGGTCACTTTCGTACGGTTTGCGTCGAGGGCCTCGAGCTCCACGCGCCCGAGCGTGTGCTTCACAGGCAAGGGTCGCGCGCGAATGACCCGGTACTCGTAGACGGCCGGCGGGTCGAAGACGACGATCTCTTCGTCGAGCACGGCCGGGCCACCGAGGTGGACTCTTCGAACCGCACCGAGTCCGTTTCGCTCCGGCTTCCCGTCTCGGATTATCGTGCACGATTGCACGCCCCCAAACCGATCGGCGCCCTCGTGGTCCGTGAGCACGGCGAACAGAGCATCCCTCGGAGCATCCACGATTTCTTCGACTCG
>SHLP01000292.1 GCA_004283055.1 Deltaproteobacteria bacterium | reverse complement strand
GCTCCGATTCGTTCGGCTCACCCAGCGCAAGCGTACAAATCCCAAGCTGCAGTGATGCTGTGAAGTCCCCCGGAGCGACTTTCCGCGCTTGCTCGTAGGCGCGCCTGGCTTCGGCGAGCTCGCCGCGGCGGAAATGGAGCTCCCCAAGAAACAGGTATGGAATCGGTTGTGCTGGGTCGGCCTCGATGGCCTTTTGATACCGGGCCTTGGCGTCATCGGGGCGGCCCGCCGTGAAGTCGAGGTGACCCAGCAGGACCATCGCATCGACCGAGCTGGGAATGACCTCGAGGGCTTGGAGAAACCTCTGGCGCGCACCCTCTGCGTCGCCTTCCGCTAGCTGCATGCGGCCCAGCTGGAGCAACACTCCTTCCTGATTCGGGTCGTGCGCGAGTGACTTCAAGTACTGGCGCTTCGCGGCTCTCGGGTTGCCCATCTTGAGCTGGCACTTGGCGATTCTGTTTCTCGCCTGCACCAGGTTGGGAAGCCGCCGAAGCAGAGGGGTGAGCACCTCGACCGCGGCCGGACAGTTTGCGTCGCGGGCGAGCCGAAACGCCTCGCTGACCTTTCGGTAGATCGGCACCCCATCTTTCGGATCCATCCCGCGAAGCGCATCGGGGGCCTCGGTCTCCTCCATGTAACCGAGGGCCTGCAGCATCTTGACCGTGTCGTCGTCGAGTGCTTTGGGCTGGGCTACGAAGCCGAAGCGCCGACCTTCTTCGATGAGCGTGCCTAGAAGGCGGTCTAGCTCGCCGGCTCTGTGCTTGGCGTTCGCGGCGCCGGGCGCACCCTTTGGCAGGTCGAGCAGATTGCGAGTCTCGCCGGGATCGGCTGCACGGTCGTAGAGCTCTGCGCGCGGAGCACGAATGTAGGTCCAGTTCTTTTGCCTGATGCCCCGGAGCGGAGCCATTCCAAACGCGAGCTCAGGGTACAGCGACTCCGAATATTGAGGTAGCGCCGGCGGCGGCTTGTCGCTCGCGAGGGCCTTGCTCAGGTCGCTGCCCTGAACTTCGGGCTGTTCAAGCTCGGCGAGGCCCAAAACCGTCGGCATGATGTCTACGATTCGCACCGACTCTGCATACACCTTGCCTGCAGGTAGCTTTGGCGGATACCGAACGAGCAAGGGAACTCGAATCGTGGACTCGTAGATGAACACTGCATGCGTCTCCTCGCCATGCTCGCCGAGGCTTTCGCCATGATCCGAGGTGAAGACGACGATGGTCTCGTCGAGGACGCCCTCGCGCTCGAGAGCTTCGATGAGGCGACCGATTTGCCGATCGGCAAAGGCGATCTCGCCGTCATAGAGCGTGGGTGCGCCCTGCACCGACGCCGGGGGCTCGTAGGGTTGGTGCGGGTCGAAAAGGTGCACCCAGACAAAGAACGGCTCGGCCTTCGACGGGCGTTGGCTCAGCCACTGAAGGACGCGATCCATCGTCTCGTTTCCGCTTCGCTCCGGGCGCTCGAAGTCCGTGGGCCGGGCTTCATTCCAAAGCTCGTCGTCGTATCCGTCGAACCCCTGGTCGAGACCGTATCGGCTGTGGAGCACCTCTGCCGACACAAACGCCTGCGTTTGGTAACCCG
>SHLP01000204.1 GCA_004283055.1 Deltaproteobacteria bacterium | reverse complement strand
GGGCTCGTCCCCTTCACCCGGGCAGTAAGCGCTGGGCTCGGAGGGCTCGTCCCCTTCACCCGGGCAGTAAGCGCTGGGCTCGGAGGGCTCGTCCCCTCCACCCGGGCAGAAGGCGCTGGGCTCGGAGGGTTCATCCCCCCCGCCGGGGCAGTATGCGGATGCCTCTCCGCTTCCCGCAGCCATGAATGTGAAGGCGGCGACGAAGGCGAGGGCGCGAATCAGTTTCGTTGCGAGCATGAGCACGAAGCTAGAGCCCTCCTTCGAGGTTCACAAGCCCATGAGCGATTCGACGCCCCGACGCCCTGAGCCGGCTTGGCGTGATAGCTCCCTCCGCACTAGGCGATCATTGCGGAATTCGCTCAATAAACGAGCGAAATCCGGTTTCGCCGCCGACTGGGGCGGGCAGCCGAGCTACTCGCTGGATTCCTTGGCAGACGCGTCTTCGGCCGGCGCCTCTTCAGCTGGTGCTTCCGCCGCAGCGGCTTCATCCGTGGCACCCGCTGAGGCTTCCTCGGTGCTTGCTTCTGGCGCTGGCTCGGGCTCCTCTTTCTTAGGAACGGGTGCCTTCACCAGCTTCTCGGCGACCAGGATTTTCAACTTTTCGTCCCCACGGACCCAGTTGCGCTTGGCGTCGCGAACCGCGTACCGGCCCGAGCGCTTCTTCACGATCTCGTACTCTTTGGTTTTCTTCACACTCTCCATGGGCCCTCGCCTACCGCAATCTGGCGTCCAAGACAAACCCAGGCGGAGAACGCCCCAGTTTGTCGCTACCGAGCGCCAGCGGGCATCGCACCCTCGAACGACTGCTGGCCGATGTATTTCTGGAGGCTCTTCATCATGCCGTTGAGCTGCCATTGCATGACCGGCCTGAAGATGGGCAAGAGCACTTTGCCGGCGCCGGTCGGGATCAACGCGACCTTCCACACGAGCTTGCACCTGCCGTCGCCGAGGTCCGTGACATCGTAGTTTTCGGCAAACGCCTCGAGCGGCATGTTTCCCCGTTCGAAATAAAAGGCCATGTGCTTCCCGCGCTCCCACCCAAAAAACACCTCATCGGCAACGCGGCCGCCGGGGAGGGTGACCGTTCGGGTTGCGCCGGGCCCGAAGGGCTTGGGCGAGGTCCACTCGACCTTCTTCAAGGCGTCGGCCCAAACGGTCCAGGCGTGGGCATCTTCGAAGACGGTGAAGAGCTGCTCGGGGCTGCAATCGAGCTCGACCTCGACCGCGAACGAGAACCGCGTCGTGTCGAAGAACGAACGGTCCACTTGCTGGTAGGTTTTCGTGCCGGCCATTTGAAAACGATGGGCCGAGCCCCGCCCCCGCGCAACAGCCCCTTGCTTGGCAGAGCCGCAGCTGGCCACTGGGCTCCCGCCGCTCGAGTGGCATGCGTCCGCGATATCGCCGATAAGAAGGCTAAGACATGAATTGGTACCGAATCAAGACCGCACTCATCGGGCTCAAGCGCTTGGCAGCGCTGTCGGAAGACGACAAGCAAGCCTGCATCGATGCCTACAAGTTCTTTCAGCGGATGCAGGACGGCGAGCAAACCGCGACCGAAGATGAGACGAAAGCCGTCGCCGACTACTACAAGGTCTTGAACAACCTGCTCTCGGTCTTCGACCTCGAAAAGCTCTACATTCCACCTCAGCTGGACGAATCTCAGGGCCTCTACGGGAATCAACTGCTGTGCGAGCGGGCCGTGCTCGAGGAGCTCGATCTTCAACACCCCAAGGCGTCGCATCTGCTGGACATGGGCTGCGGCAGGGGGAGGGTCTCGCACCACTTCGCGACGCTCACCGGCGGTCAGGTGTCCGGCTACAACATCGACCCCAATCAGATCGAGAACGCGATCGACTGGGCGGCCGAGTGCGGCATGAGCGACCGGCTCCACTTCAAGGTGGGCAACCATCACGAGCCGCTCGAGTACGACTCCGAGACCTTCGATGGATGCTTTTCGTTTCAGGCGGTCTGGCCGTTCTTCAAAAAAGAAGAGCTGGATGCGCACGCGGCGGAGATGTACCGCGTGCTCAGACCAGGGGCGCGATACGCATGTTCGGAGTATCTATTGACGCCGCATTTCGACTGGAACAACGCAGAGCACGTGAGCTTGCACAAGGCTTTTCTCCCCACGCTCGCGGCTACTCAGTCGATGTATCCGGCCGATGTTTCCGCCGCCTTGGAAAGGGCGGGATTCAACGTCTTGCTCTCCGCCCCCTCGAAAAGCGCCGCCTGGCCGATTTGCGAGCAAAAGAGAGACCTGATCCTCGGCGGTCGCAAAGTCATCCGCGCACTCGAGGCCGTTCGGATCTTGCCCTCCTGGGTCGAGGAATCGCTCGACCTTCTCCAAAGCGGCGGCCAGGCGTGGACCGACGCCGAAAAGGCCAAGATCGCGGACTTGAACTGGAGAATTGTCGCGGAGAGACCGCTCGTCTGAACTGCATCCCACGCGCCGCGCACTCAGTCGGTGTGAAACCGATAGCGCGCGCCCATCCGCGCAGACGCGAAGGGGGGAAAGCGGACATCCTCCAGATAGTTCTCTAGACAGTTTTGGAAACGGCGACGGCCTGGGTCGATCGTGGTGCCGACGACCATTCCGTCTTTTCCGCGAATCGCGAGGTCGATCGTGACGGTTCCGAGCTCGTTCCCTCGCTGGAGCTCCTTCTTTATGCACTCGTCGTACATCTCGTCGAGATGGTCGTCCATGTAGCGGGCGATCTCGTCTCCGGTGAGCTGCCCTTCGCCACCCCCGGCACTGGCATCACCGAGCTCGACCGGCAGCGCCATGGCCTCCTCGTAGGACATCATCTTGATGTCGCGACGCGGCGCTTTTTTCTTGTGCGACGACTCGTCATCGTCGACCGCTAGGTCGGGATTCCAGACTTCGGGGTCAACCTCTTCCTCGGGAGCCACCGCTGCGACGGGCGGCTGGTCTCTCAGGTCTACCCCGCCGCTGCGGATCGCAGTCGTCTCCTGAGCCTGCTTCGAGCCGCAGGCGGCCCCAATCAAAATCAGACCCATCCAGCCGACCCTGCGTATGCCACTCCATTCCATCGACTACCTAGTCTAGTCGTAATCTCCGGGCCGCTGCACGCCCCAACGGGGCGAGGTGAAGTCGATCCCCGCGCGAAAAGGGTCGATCGACCAGAGCGTCGCCGAAAGCAGCTCGGGCCGAAGCCTCGAGCAATCCTAACACGTTGACGCCACAATCCCCGCTGCACATCACCCTTTCTACGAGGGGCAGCGCATCTACAACATCTTCCTCCCGCATCTCGCTGACCTGGGCCGGGCAGCAGGGCAAACAATCCGAGCTCCAGATCGCTCTCTTCGAGAGCTACTTCTCGAAACAGGAAATGTCGGCCATGAAATGGTTCTGGCCGCGTAGCCTTGCGAGCCCAAGGGGCGAAGAATACCTGATTAAACCGAACAAGCGTCTTGCAAAAGCTGCGAGGACACATTCTCGAGCTGCGCAGCAAGACCGGAGTCAATCACGGTGATCTTCCTCAGATCTTTCCTACGAGGTCCGGACCGGGCTTCAGCGTCTCCGCCCCAGGCTTCCACTTCGCGGGGCAGACTTCGCCGGTGTGCGTGGCGACGAACTGAGCCGCCTGCACTTTGCGAACGAGCTCCTCTGCATTTCGTCCGATGCCGTTGTCATGCACTTCGGCGACCTTCACGCGACCGTCAGGGTCGATCACGAACGTGCCGCGGTACGCGAGTCCCTCTTCCTCGATGTAGACCCCGAAGGCACGCGCCAGGGCACCGGTCGGGTCCGCCAGCATGGGGTATTGAATTTTGCCGATGGTGTCTGAAGAGTCATGCCACGCTTTGTGGGTGAAGTGAGTGTCGGTGCTCACCGAGTACACCTCCACGCCCATTTCCTTCAGCTCGGCGTAGCGGTCAGCCATGTCGCCGAGCTCGGTCGGGCACACAAACGTAAAGTCGGCGGGGTAGAAAAACAGAATCGACCAGTTCCCTTTGAGGTTCTCGTCGGTGACTGTCGTGAAGTCGTCGTTGTGGTAGGCCTGGGCCGTGAACTTGGGCAGCGTCGAGTTGATGAGTGTTTCCATCGAAATCCTTCGTCTTTCCGCGCCAGAAACGGCGCTGTATCTCCCTCGAAGGAAAACATAGAACCAATTTTCGTTAGGTAAAATAGATATAACCGAACATTCGATAGCCATTGGCTATCAGGTGCTCAACCTTAGCTCTCGACGCGCACGGCCAGGATTTCACCCTCCGCGGGCTCGCGCTCGAAGCAGCGCGGCATCTTGTGCACGATCAGATCGACCAGCGCGTCGCGCGTCTGCGTCTTCCAAGCTCCTCGATGGTGGACCAGGCTGACCTCGCGGGTCGGCACCCTGTCCCCAAACGGCCTGACGGAGCGCTCTCGCGCGGCGCGGCTCAGTGTCCGAGCGTAGCTTTCGGGAAAGAGCGTGTAGCCGCCCGACGCGTCGATCAGGTGCCGCAGGGTCTCGAAGCTTCCGCCCGCGAAGCTCACCGACCCCAGCAACGAGCCTCCTGCAACTCCGCATAGGTTGATCACCTGCGCGCGAAAGCAATGGCCGTCTTCGAGCAGCCACAGCTTTCCCGAAACGATGTCCGAAACCTCGACCACGTCCTTTTCGAGAACGGGCTCGCTGGGGTGTGCGTAGAGGTAGAAGGGGTCGTAGAAGAGCACGTGCTCTTCGAGCGATGCCTCGCCAAGAGGCGTCGCCAGAATTCCCGCGTCCATTCGGCCTGCCGAGATCTCCAGCAGAATGTCGTCGGTGGGCCGCTCGAGAATCGACAGCTCCACGCCTGGATAGTTGGCCGCGAACTCTCCCAAGAACCAGGGCAGCACATACGGCGCCAGGGTAGGAATGATGCCGAGTGAGAAAGGACCGGCAGGCTCGGTCGAAGTTGCGCCAGCTGCATCGATGAGCTCGTCGTGCGCGTTGACGACGGCACGAGCCAGGTCGATCAGTCTCCGGCCCTGGTCGGTTAGCGCGATCGGTTTGGACAGCCGATCGAAAAGGGTGACTCCGAGCTCCGCCTCGACCTTCTGAACTTGGCTGCTCAACGTGGGCTGGGA
>SHLP01000291.1 GCA_004283055.1 Deltaproteobacteria bacterium | reverse complement strand
ACTCTCCCTCGAGCACACCTATCGCGACGAAGGCATCAGCGGAGCCACGAATCAGCGGCCGGGGCTGATTTCGCTCATGGCAGCGGTGGACTCCCGGGAGCTCGACGTCGTCGTCGTGGAAGATCTCTCACGCCTCTCCCGAGACATCGAGCACTCCGCGTCCATCCGGAAGCGGTTCGCGTTCTCAGGTGTGCGGCTCATTGGAATCGCCGACGGCATCGACACCCTCGGGAACGGGGGCGACCTGCTCTACGGCGTGAAGTCGATCTTGAGCGAACAGTACCTCAAAGACTTGGGCGACAAGACGAGCCGGGGTCTCCGAGACCGGGCCCAGGTCGGACGGGTAACCGGGGCCCTGCCCTATGGATACGCGTCGAAGCCTGCCCCGGACGGCCAGGGGAAGGTGCCGTTCATCGTGGCGGCGCAGGCGGCGGTCGTTCAGCGCATCTTCGGGATGAGAGCGGCCGGACATAGCTACCGGGACATCGCCAAGACCCTCAACGACGAAGGGGTCGAGCCGCCCCGCGGACGACAGAAGGATTCGCGAAAGCGGCGCGATGGGTGGGCCATGTCCGGAGTCCGGTCGATGCTTCAAAACTCGAAGTACGCTGGCCGCTGGACCTTCGGGGCTCGTTCCTGGAAGAAGAGCCCCACAACGGGCAAGCGCGTCGTGCGGCCCGCGGAGTCTCCGGTTGTCGAGGTGGCGCTACCCGAGCTCCGCATCGTCGGCGAAGAGACCTGGTCTCGCGTGCAGGCCATCAACGAGGAAGCCCGGGAGCGGCATGCCACCGTGGGACCCTCGGCTTACGCCCGCGAGGGCGGAGCGAGCACCGCCCGGCGCGTCTACCCGCTGTCCACCCTCATTCGCTGCGGCATCTGCGGCGGGCCGATGGTCATTGAAAAGACGCAGAAGCCTCGCTACCGATGTGATGCGAGCCGCGGCAACGGCGGCAGTTGCGACAACTCGCGCACGGTGATGGAAGAGGCTCTTCGCGAAGCGTTCACGTCTTGCATGCTTCAGTACTTCAAGCGGCCCGAGGTCGTGGCACATCTCATCGAGACGGCCAGGGCCGAGCTAGCGACGGTGCAACGCACCGTCCCCGACGAGCGCTCCGAGGCCGAGACGGCGTTTGCTAGGACCCGAGGCAAGATCGACAACCTCGTCGACCTCGCATCCACCGGCGCGGCGCCAGCGAGCATCCTCGACAAGATCCGGGAGCTCGAAGGATTGGCGAATCGGCAGGAGCGCCGCGTTGAAGAGCTGGGGGCCATGCTCGCGCCACTCGACCTACCCCGGCCAGAGGACGTCGTCGCGCGTATTCGCGAACTGGGGGCGCTGTTCGACAAGAACCCCAAGGACGCGCGAGAAGCGCTCAAGCATCTCCTCGACGACGGCATCCAGCTCCACCCACTCGAAAACGGGCACTATCGGGCCCGCTGGACCGTCCGCGGAGGCGCCCTTTTCTTCGCTGGAACGACAAAGCCCCCGGCGAGCACCGAGGGCTTTGAAGAGCGGACAACGCTATGGGTTGCGGGGGCCAGATTTGAACTGACGACCTTCGGGTTATGAGTTCAGAAAACC
>SHLP01000290.1 GCA_004283055.1 Deltaproteobacteria bacterium | reverse complement strand
CTGACGCTGGCACTGGCGCTGGCGCTGACACTGACGCCGCTCGCGCCCCTCAGTGCGCCTGCGCCTCTCCCGTCATCGGCACGAATCTCACCGGAATCACCGACTCCCCACGGAATGCGTCCTTGGTGCGCGTCACCCTCAAGAGGCTTTGATACCGCTTGCCCACGGGGATGATGAGACGTCCGCCGACCTTGAGCTGCGCTTTGAGCGGCTTGGGCACGCTCGGGGGCGCGGCCGTCACGATGATCGCATCGAAGGGCGCTTGTTCGGGCCAGCCCACGTAGCCGTCGCCGTGACGCAGTTCCACGTTCTTCATGTACCCGTGCTCTTCGAGGGTCGCCTTCGCGCTCGTCGCGAGCGCCTCGACGATTTCGATGGAGAAGAGCCGAACCCCCATCTCCGCCAGCACCGCGGCTTGATAGCCCGACCCCGTTCCTACTTCGAGCACTTTGTCGCCAGGCTTTACGCCAGCCAGCTCGGTCATGAGGGCGACGATGTACGGCTGGCTGATCGTTTGCCCGCTGCCGATCGGAAGCGGCCTATCGGCATAAGCGTTCGCGCGCTGAGAATGCGGAACGAAGTGATGACGAGGCACCGTCCGCATCGCGTCGAGCACCGCAGGGTCACGGACCCCGCGCGCCTCGATCTGTGTGCGCACCATCTCCTGCCGTTCCGCCTCGGGCGCCGGCCGGTCGGCATGTGCACGGCCCGGGCCGTGACCGCAGGCGGCAACTACGAGTAATCCAACCCACGCTGCTTTTCGCATCGGCCTAGAAATACCATGGAAACGGGCACGGGGGGATGCGGTTTGCCCGTCTGGACGTCGCGGCTATTCTTCGGCGCCCGATGAGCCTGGTCGTACAGAAATATGGAGGCACGAGCGTTGGCTCGCTCGAGCGGATCGGCCGGGTCGCGGAGCGTGTCGCCGAGACCTACCGTGAAGGCCACCAGGTCATCGTCGTGGTGAGCGCGATGGCAGGGGAGACCGACCGGCTTCTGTCGATGGGCTGGGAGCTTTCCGATGGGCCCGCGGAGCGCGAGATGGATGTGCTCGTGTCGAGCGGCGAGCAGGTGAGCGCCGCCCTGCTCGCGATTCAACTCAACGAGATGGGTGTCCCCGCCCGCTCGCTGCTCGGGCACCAGGCGCGCATTCTGACGGACAACGTGCATCGCAAAGCCCGCATTCGGTCGATCGATGGAACTGGGCTTCGCTCCTCGCTCGAAACCGGCAACGTTCTGGTGGTCGCGGGGTTTCAAGGCACCGATGCGTACGGCAACATCACGACACTCGGGCGGGGCGGCTCCGATACTTCGGCGGTCGCCATCGCCGCAGCCGTAAAGGCCGACGTTTGCGAAATCTGCACCGACGTCGACGGCGTGTACACGACCGACCCAGGGACTTGCCCGAACGCGCGCAAGCTCAAATGCATCAGCTACGAGGAGATGCTCGAGCTCTCCTCCCAAGGGGCCAAGGTCCTGCAGATACGTTCGGTGGAGCTTGCGATGAAGCACCGAATGCCTCTCCATGTGCGCTCGAGTTTCTCGAAAGAGGAGGGAACGATCGTGACCGACGAAGAACACCTGCTCG
>SHLP01000075.1 GCA_004283055.1 Deltaproteobacteria bacterium | reverse complement strand
GATGGAAGTTCATGTTGAAACGGTCGTCATCGACCCAGACCGGGTGTCCATACCCGGGAATCCACTCGACCCGCTGTCGGTAGCGGGGAATCGAGTCGACCGCCGCCATCGTGTATCGGGTGAGGCGTTCGATATCGAGGCCCCCATGCTCCAGCGCGAGAGGCTTGGCATCAAAGATCAGAGCGGCGCCCACATGCATGGGAGCGGACTTGCTCTCGACGTCGAGGAACGTCGCGTCTAGCGCACTCAGCCGCTCGTAGAATGTTTCCGGCATAGCGAGGAGAGGGTAAGCAAAATGTGAGCCGCGCGAGCGGGCCGCCGATCACTCGGACGTTGAGCCCGAGAGCCCTACAAATGTATGAATAATTTGCGCGGCCAATCTAGACAAGCGAAAAATATGCGCTGATTGCCGATTGCGGTCGCTAATGGCACAAAAGATGCTCTAGAAAGCGAACATGGCGCAGCTCCTGGTTCAAGACCTCATGACGCAGCCTGTGAAGACGGTCGGTCCAACCGACCCGCTTCGGGAGGTCATCCAGCTGATGGAAGCCAATCGCATACGCCACGTGGCGGTCCTGGAGGACTCCGGGCGCCTGCTGGGGCTGATTTCCCAGCGCGACGTTCTGCGCAGTCAGGAAGGGAGTCTGTCTGGCGCTTTGTCGAGCGAACAGTCCCACATGAATCGCTGGATCGAAGCCCGATGGGTCATGACGAAAGACGTGCGCACGGTGCATCCCGACACGCCTGCCCTTGAAGCCGCGCTGCTCCTCCGGTCGAATGCCTACGGCTGCGTTCCCGTGGTCGAGGATGGGCGCCTCGTGGGCATCCTAACCGACTCGGATTTCGTCGAATACGCGATCCGTACACTCTCCGATCCAGGACTATGAGCACCTGGTCGCCGAGCGATCGAACGGTGTCGCATCGAACTGGCATGGTGCTTGCGTTACCTTTGACCTATGCCCATTAAGACAATCGTAGTTGGGACCGACCTCGGGGAGTCGGGCCATCGTGCGATGCGGCTGGCGATTGCGACAGCCCGAGCGACCAGCGCAACTCTTTGGCTCGTGCACGCGAGCGACATCGGCTTGGAGCATGCCTGGCCCGATCTGCCGGTCGGCGCGCGATCCGCTGCTCAGGCGCTTCGAGAGCGATTGAAGGGACGCTTCGAGAACTCGCTCCAAGAGCTCGAAAGCGAGCGCAAGGCGTGCGAAGACCTGGGTCTCAGTTGCCAGACGTCCTGCGAAGAAGGCCGCCCCTGGGAAACGATCTTGCGGACGGCGGTTTCGGTCAATGCCGACCTCATCGCGGTAGGTGATCCCGCGGGCGCCATTGGCCTGCCCGAGCGATTGCTTGGCTCGACGGCCGAACGCGTGGTGCGGCAAGCGCCTTGCTCGGTGCTGGTTTCATGTGGGCGTCTTCGCGCAGACTACAGCGGGGCGCGAATCGCCGTGGGCGTCGATTTTTCTGCGCACGGGCTCGAAGCGGTCCGCTGGGCCCGTGATGTCGCAAGCGCAATCGGAGGCGAGGTTTCGCTGCTCCATGTCGTGCCGCACCCTATCACCGAGAGCAGAATGCCCACCGAGTGGCCGAGCGTTCTCGAAGGCCTCTCGTCCGCGGCGCGCTCGCGACTCGAGCAGCTCATCGTATCCGAGGGCCTGCAGCCAAACACGACGGTACAGGTCTTGGATGGGTCCATCGGAAAAACGATCTGCAATGCAACGGCTAGCCTGAACGCAGACCTGTTGTTCGTCGGATGCAGGGGGCAAGGACGGTTGCGTGGCATGATGCTCGGCAGCGCGTCGCAGTACTGCCTTCGCTATTCGCCGGTCCCCGTTCTTGCAGTTCGTCCTTGATGCGGTCGCTATCCGCCGAACTTTGCTTGCAGCTGTGCCCGGACTTCGTCGAAGGATTGGGACGTGTCCAAGCGAAGGTGCTCGGACGGCGCTAGCTCGTCGACGGGCTCGAAGCGCTTCTCGAAATCGTCCAGCAGACCGGCCCTTGCGTCGCTCTCGTGAGCCCGTCGGCCTTCACGTGCGACCAAACGATCCAGAATCACTGCTCGAGGGGCGCTGCACTCGACCAGCATGAATGGCACGCCGCGCGCGTTCGCCAAGTCGCGGACGGCCTCGCGCAGCGCCCTGGTGCGAAAAGAGGCGTCGAGCACGACCGGACGCCCTGACGCGAGCACCACATCGGCCAGCCTCAGGAGCTCTTGGTAGACGGCTTCGGTCACGCTTGGCGAGTATGCGCCCGACCAAGCGTCGCCTGGAAGCTTTTCGCTCGGCTTCCGGTCCATGAGCTGCTTTCGCGTCCGGTCCGAGCTGAGCACCGGGGCAGCCAGCAAGTCGCCGATCGTCGTCGATGCCCGGCTCTTCCCGGCGGCGATCAATCCCCCGACCGCGACGACCTGGGGCGGCACCAGCGGGGGTCGCTCGAAGGCCAATGCCAGAAGGTAGTAGCGCCTGGCCTCTTGTCGCGCCCGCTGCCTTGCTTCGAGTGATGCCTCGGCGTCCGCGGCTAGCAGTGACGCGACCTTGCCGCGCACGAATGCGCGATAGCTTTCGTAGAAGTTGACCACCGAATAGAGCCCGTAGTCCTTCGATTCGCGCGCGTAGCGAGCGAGAAAGCGTTCGGCGAAGTCCACCCGCCCGTGCCAGGCGAGGTCCATCGACAAGAAGGCGATGTCCGCGCAGACGTCTGCGTATCGAAAGCGATCGTTGAACTCGATACAGTCGATGATCGAAATCGAGCCATCGGACTCGAAGTACACGTGCTCGAGCCTCAGATCACCGTGTCCGTCTCGAACACGCCCCTCGGCGACTCTCGCGACGAAGGGGGTGTCATCGCGGAGGGCTTGGACCTGCCAAGCCTCGATCTCCCGAGCTTCCTTCAGCGTCAGATAGTCGCCGATCGCCGACCTCGTTTGCTCGAAGTTCTCCTCCACGTTCTTGCGAATCGCCTGGGCGTCGCCGTGCTTCGAGGTCTCCGAGTCGCAGCGCGCGGTCTCGTGAAACTGCGCGATCTGAGCGGCGAGGGTGTCGATCCTCGCAGGCGTCAACCGACCGTCTCGCAAAAGCACGTCTGCCCGCGTCTCGATGGCGAGGCGACGCATTCGAACGGCCCATTCGACCGTGGTGCCTTCGCCCGCGATCCGGTGGAGGCCCGAAGCGTCGACGGTGATTGGAACCACATCGAGATACACCGTCGGCGCAAGCCGCCGATTGAGCCTAAGCTCTGCATCGCACGCGGCTCGGCGCTTCTCGAGGCTGGTGAAATCGAGGAAGCCCAGGTCGACCGGTCGCTTGACCTTGAACACCTCTTCCGGACCCAAGAAGACCCACGAGACATGTGTCTCGATCAGCTCGAAACCAGAGGCTTCCAGATCCGCTTTCAGCTTTCCCATCAAGTGCCTCGAGGCGAGGCCGCCAGTATACTCACCCAGGCACGCCCGCCCACGCCCTCGGCCGGGGGCGCACGCAATTCTGTCGCCCGGTTGGCAATTGGCGCATCGTTTGCGTCACTCGACCCAAATGGCCGCCTAAGCGGCCGACTTCGTTGGGCACGGGGCTTGCTACCTATGAGGAAGCAGCACCGGAGGCAACGATGACGACACGAAAGCTAGAGAGCTCGGAGTGGCAGGCGTACTTCGACGAAGTCTCGAAGCATCTCCCCACGATGCGGGTCGGGATTTCGATCATGGGCGAAAACATCGGCGTCCAGCCAGAGAGCGAAGACAGCGTCTTGGTTGGCATTAGCTATGACTCGAACGACGAGGTTTTCGTAGTCGATGCTGCCAATCTCTCGCATACGGTGCCCAAGCCCGAGGAAATCTTCGTTCGCGAACAGGCTGGAAGGCTTTCGAGCATCGAGGTCATTGCACAGGACGGAACAAAGCAGATCATCGAGCTCCAGCCGCTCCCCTCGTTGCCTGCTTCCTGACTTGCAGCTACGGAGGATGAACGATGGGCAACACGTGGATTTTGGTGGCACACGAGGCCGGTGCGCGCGTTTTCGCAAATGACGGGATCGGCAATGGCTTGGCGCTCGTCGAATCGATCGACCATCCCATGGGGCGGGCGCGTGACCGAGACATCGCCTCCGACCGCCCTGGCCGCTCCTTTCGCAAGAACAGCGGGGACACTCGACGCGCGTCGATGGGACAGAACGAGAGCCCGCACGATAGAGTGGTTTCCGACTTCTCGAGACAGCTCGCCGACACGCTTCGGCGGGCCCGCGTGCAGAATCAGTTCGACCAGCTGGTTCTCATCGCGCCCCCCCGATTTTTGGGGCTGCTTCGTTCCTCGCTCGATGGACCGACTTCGCAGCTCGTGATCGGCACCATTCACAAGGACCTTGCGTCCAGCAACGAGGCTGAGCTCATCCGACATCTCAGTGAAGTGATTGTCATTTGACTTCGCACTCGTTCATCGACTGCATGTCTGCACAAGGAAGATGAGATGGCCAAGTTCGAAATGCCCGCGACCGACTACATGACGAGCCCCGTCGAGACGATTCGTGTTGGCGAAAGCCTCGTTGCCGCTGACGCGATGCTTACGAAGCAAGGGGTGTCGGCGCTCGGCGTGGTTGATGACATCGGTGAGCTGAAGGGCGTCGTGTCACGAACGGACCTTCTGCACGCGGCCGTTTCCGATCAGGGCGTGACCTTTCGCGTACCGGATCGCCCGGTCGAAGAGATCATGCAGTCTCCGGCGCTCCAGGTCTCAAGAGATGCGCCGGTCGCGGCGGCGGCCAAGCTGATGCTGAAAAAGCACGTTCATCGAATCTTCGTGACCAGCGCGGGCAAGCCCGACGGCGTAATCTCTACGCGCGACCTCATGCGAGCGGTCGGCGAGAAGCGCATCAAGACGCCGATTTCCGAGATCGCCTCTGGCTCCGTCGTCAAGATCAGGGCCGAAGATCCGATTGCGATGGCGGTCGATCGACTCGAGCTGTCCAACAAGCATGGCTTAGTCGTGGTCGAAGGGGACTTCCCCGTCGGGATTTTCGATCAAGCCTGCGCTCTGCAGGCGCGCCGCCTGAGCCCTACCACCGCGGTCGAAAACGTGATGAACGTGCGCATTTTGATCCTTCCCGACGCGATGGGTCTCGGCCGGGCGGCCGTGCAGGCCCTGGCGATGAACGTCCGCCGCATCCTCATCGAGCACGATCGAGGGGTGGCCGGAATCGTCGGTGGGCTCGACTTCGCCCGCGTGATGAAATGACCTGCCCATCCGCGCGTCAGCGACGGCGCTTGGTCACAGCCACTTCTGGATGTGCATGCTGAGCGCCCCTGGCCGCACATTGCTTCGATCTCTCGGCCGGACTCGAAATCGCAGCTCGTGCCCCCCGCTCGCGCGCACGGTGAACGCGCCCCGCCAGGTGCTCCTCTCTTCTCCGTCCTCGGATTCGAACGGGACGACGATTCTCGGCGAAGCATCGTGCAGGCGGCTCCCGTAGGTCACCACCGCCTCGACCAACAAGTCTCGTACGTCGAGGCCTGGATGGCGGAGCGAAAGCTCGGTGGAGACGGTCTGGCCAACGACCAGCTCGCCGCCGCTCAAACCGCCGAAGCGAACGCTTTCCATTGCGATCTCGCTCCAGTGGGCTCGGATCTCTTCGGCCAGGTCTGCTAGGTCGAACAGCGGACGGTAGTTCGCGTCGCGCAGGGCGACCGCATCCTGCATCGCCGGCTCGTAGAAGGTGTCGGCATAGTCGGTGACCATCCTGCGCGCAGAGAATCGCGGAATGATGCTCGACATGCTCGCCTTCATTCGGTCGACCCAGGCCACCGGTACGCCGTCCGCTCCGCGATCGTGGTATGTCGGTATGATCTCGCCTTCGAGGAGTGCCATCGTCACCGCGCGGTCGTAAGCGCTCGGGTCGTGAATCGAGGTGGCCGGCAGGTCGATCACCCAGCCGTTGTTCTGCTCGTAGCCTTCGATCCACCAGCCATCGTCGACGCTGAGGTTGAGGCAGCCGTTGATGGCCGCCTTCATGCCGGACGTTCCGCTCGCCTCGAGCGGCCGCGTCGGAGTGTTCAACCAGACGTCACAGCCGGCGAGCATTCGGCGTGCCGAATCAATCGCGTAGCCCTCCATGAAGATGACTCGGCCTGCGAGGTCGGGGTGCTTGGTTGCCTGGTAGACCCGCTGCAACAGCGCCTGCCCGTGACCGTCGGCCGGATGGGCCTTGCCGGCATAGATGATGGTCGCGCCCGGCGTTCCGTTGAGCAACTTGGAGAGGCGCTCCGGTTCGGTGAGGAGCAGGTCGGCGCGCTTATAGGGCGCGAACCGACGCGCAAAACCGATGAGCATGCGCTCTTCGTCGAGCCTCCCGAGGATGTCGCGCAGCAGGGAGAGGTCTTCACGCCGTCGGGTCCAAGTCTCGGTGAGATGTTCTTTGAGCCATTCGATGTAGTCCGCGCGCAGCTCGCGATGCGTCGACCAGATTTCGGCTGGGTCGTGGTCGCGCAGCCATCGCCAGCTTTCTCGATCCTCGATCTGGTCTCGCCAATCGTGTCCCATTTGCCGTTCCATGAGCCGTTGCCACCGTGGCGCGAGCCAGGTCGAGACGTGCACTCCATTGGTGATGCTGGTGCAGGGGACGTCGTCGGCGTCTTCGAAATCCGGATAAAACTGGCGGAACATGTCGCGCGCGACTTCGCCGTGCTTTGCACTAACGCCATTGATGCGTCCGGCGTTGCGGACCGCGAGCGCCGTGGTCCCGAACTCGTTGGCCGCACTGTCCGGCGTATGCCCGATCGCCACGAGACGCTGCCAATCCATGCGAAGCACATGCTCGAAGCGCGACAGGTACGGGCGTATCATCTGCTCGGGGAAATGATCATGTCCGGCAGGCACGGGCGTGTGCGTGGTGAAAACGGTCGTATTGCGAATGTACTCGAAAGCCTCTTGCGAACGGAGGCCGTGCCTCTTGATCAAATGGGCTGCGCGCGCGAGGAGCAGGAACGCGCTGTGGCCTTCGTTCATGTGAAAAACATCTGGGTCGATGTCGAGCTCGGTGAGCAGCTGGTAGCCTCCGACGCCTAGGACCATCTCCTGTCGCAGACGGTGTGCGGTGTCTCCCCCGTACAAGCGGTTCGTGATTGCGCGGTCTTCGGGTCTGTTCTCCGGCAGGTTGGTGTCGAGGAGGAAGAGCGGCACCCTGCCGACCTTGAGTTGCCAGGCCTGGACTTGCACCGGACCGGTCGGCAGCGGCACCGTCACGCGCAGCGGCGAGTACTGCCCAACCATGACGGGCTCGAACGGTGGGTTTTCGAAATCGTTGGTGTCGCCCAGGTGTTCTTGGTGTCCGTCGCGATCGATGATCTGACGAAAGTACCCGTCGTGGTAGGCGAGGCCCACCGCGCACAGGGGCAGGTTCAAATCGCTTGCGGCCTTGAGATGGTCGCCTGCAAGAATTCCGAGTCCCCCAGAGTAGAGCTTCAAGAAGCCAGCAAGCCCGAATTCCATGCAGAAATATGCGATTCTCGGGTCCTGCGATTGCGTCGACTCGAGCATCTCTTGATGGAGCCTCTCGACGTCGGCCACGTAGGCCACGTCGTCTGCTGCCGCCATGAGCCGACCGGGCTTGACCTGATCGAGAAGTGCATGAGGGTTCTCTTCGACCTCGAACCACAGCTCCGGATCGATTCGCTTGAAGAGCGACGCGACCTCAGGATGCCAACGCCACCAGAGATTGGACGCAATCTCTTTTAGACCCTTGAGCTCGACGGGAAGCGGGTTTGCCACGACGAAGGTTCGGGTGTAGGCCGCCGGCTCTTCGCCTTCCTTGACCGGAGGCTTGACAAACAGACCGAAGACCCCGGAAGAATCGGAGGAGCGCGCCGGCATCGACGGAACGCTCAGGCGCTCCATCGGCAGCTCCTTGCGTCGCGCAGCGCCCGCTTCGAGGGCTCGACGGTGCGCTTCCTCGTAGTGCTCCATGAAATTGGACCAATCGGTCAGGGCAGCGGTTCTCAAACAGGCCTCGCCGAGCGCCGAACGGTCGCGTTCCGACAGATCGACGAACTCGAGCAGCGCCGATGTGAGTGATTCGGTGACCTCCTCGGTGGGCACGCCCTCACGTTTGAGCACGCGCACGCCCGTGTGGTCCCCGTCGCCCTGCGCGGCGACCCAGCGGCCAAATCCTGCGCGGTCCGTGGTCACGGCAGGGACGCCGAACGCAACCGCTTCGAGAGGCGTATACCCCCATGGCTCGTAGAACGAGGGAAAGACCCCGAGGTCGGCGCCAGGAAGCAGGTCCCAATACTTGTGGCGGATCAGTGCGTCGGTTCCATCGAGGTAGATGGGCACGTGAACGACGTGGACGCTCGCCCCTGGAGCGTTGACGAGCCCGAGCGCGTTGAGCTGGTTGGTGATCGGGTCGTTGGCCTCGTCCACCAGGTCGTGCGTACATCGCAGCGGCGGTCCGGTGAACGTGCCGTGCGAGCGGTCCCAGAGCTGACGCTTCGGTTCGGCGTGACCTGCCGGCAGCATCGCGTAGACGAGCACTCGCTTGCCGTCGCGCGATTTGAGCCCCTCGTCGAGGGCGGCCGCGGCATCGAGGTACACGTCGACGCCCTTATTGATGTACTCGTAGCGGCCCGCGAGCGCGAAGATGAGCGTATTGTCGCGATCGTACCGGTCGCCGGTGGTGAGCTCGGCGAGCTTGAAGAGCTCCTCTCGAGCGCGCTGCCGCTGGTCGGGCGTCACTGGCCGGGCGCCGAATCCATTGAGCAAGGTGACGTCCGGCCTCCTGCCCAATAGACATTCACACTCCATCGCGGCGATTTCGCTCACCGTGGTAAAGACATCTGCTTCGTGGGCCGCAACCGACTCCATCGAGTGCTTCGACGAAACGTTCAGCTCCTTGGCCGCAGCCTCGGGATCGATGCTCGGCAGCGATTGGTAGAGGTTCGGATCGGCGCGCTGGCCCGCGAGCGAGCGGCCGAGCATCGTGGCGTGCGTCGTGAACACCGTCCCGATTTCGGGCGCAGCGGTCTGAAGGTGCAGGATCGCTCCGGCCGACATCCATTCGTGCGCCTGAACGACCGCGTTCTGCCTTGCAGGAAGGAGAAACTGGTCGCGAATGTGCTCGATGACCATCCCCGCGCCGTGCCCGAACAAAACAGGATCGTAATAGTCCCAGTCGCCGAACAAGGAATCGAGCTCGTACCGCTCCCAGTATCCCCCCAGGATCTCATCCTTACGCTCGTACAATCGCGAATGGTTGATGAGCAGGCAACGCGGCTCGCCCGGAACCAACCAGCGCCCCATCACGACGCCGACCTCGTAGTCCTGGAGCGAGGCCGCCAGCTCACGATCCCAGATGTCCGGCCGGAACTCGGGTGTGAAGTCATCGCCGCGCGGGATGTCCGGCCCGATCGTGATGTATCCGTCTTCGCCGTGGCGCTCCTGGACCTCGTGGACGCGGCTCGCGAGGACCGTGTGGATCCCGCCCACCATGTTGCAGACCTCCCACGAGATCTCGAAGAACACAGCTTTGCTCATAGCTGAATCTGTTTCTCTGCCGTGGCCAGTACCGAGAGATTCAAGTCTTTCATGACGTTCATATAGTGGATGAAGGCGTCGTAAGGCCCCTCGTACGGACTGAAATAGTCATGCACCGCCGCATCGAAATTTGATTTCGTAGCCATATAGTAGAAATGGTCTGAGGTTTGCAAGCGCCGCCACAGGGCCAGCAAGTGAGAATTATTACGCCTCCGCACGGCGCTGCCCAGGGAATAGATCTCAGCTAGGGCCCGCTGCTGCATGGCGTTGCCCTGCCAGGCGCTCACGTCGCGCGCCTCATCGGCCCACGAGACCGTTCGCTGGCAGGGAAGCTCGCCAAGCGCCGGGTAGCGATCGACGACCTGGCTCGGGGTTAGGATGTCCCATTGCGGATGCGTGAACAGCAGGTCCGGCAATTGCTCGAGGAAATCGAAAATCCCCGTTTCCTTCCACTGATGCTCGCCGAAGGTCTCGTAGTCCATGAAGAGGTTGACCACATCACCGGCTCCGCTGCGCCCATGGATCCAGCCCGCGAATTTCTCGGCGGTCAGCGGATAATCGCTCCAGTCCTTGTTCGAAAAACGAAAGGCGATGTCGTCCGAGAGCTTGTAGTTCTTTACCAACAACTTCATGTCGCGGCCGGCGACGCGATACACGAAGTTGGGGCTTCGCCAATCGAGGACGTCGTCGGCACCCTCGATGATCATCGCGTTGAAGCCCTCGTCCGCGATGAGCTGGCCGATCTCGTCGTTGTAGATGAGCTCGGTGTTTCGGAAGACACGCGGCACTTGCCCGAACTCCGACTCGATGAGCTTCATCTCCATTTCGATCTGGTCCCGGTACTCGTCCTTGTCGTAGAGGGCGGCGAGGGTGTGATAGTAGGTTTCTGCAATCAGCTCGACTGAACCTGTCTTGGCGAGACGCACGAAGCTGTCGAGCACCTCGGGTGCATAGAGCTTCATCTGTTCGATCACCACGCCGGTCAATGCGTAGGAGGCGCGAAACCGACCGTCGGTCCGCTCGATCATGCGAAGCATGGCCTCGTTGGCTGGCAAGTAGCAGGTGTTCGCAACCTTGCGGAGGACCTCGGCGTTCAGCTTCTCATCGAAGTAGTCGTGGTCACGGCCTACCTGCAGCGCACCGTAAGGTTTCAGGCGATAAGGCTGATGCACTTCGAAATAAAAACAGACCGACGGCATGGCTCACCTCATCCGCGCAGAATGGACTGGTACACTGGAATGAGCGTTTCCGCGGCTGCATCCCAGTGAATGTGTCGGATTTCTTCCCGAGCTCGCTCGACGATGACCCCTCGTAGCTCCGGGAGCTCCAAGAGGGCTACGATTTGACTGGCCATCTTATCGACGTCCCAGAAGTCGACCTTGAGTGCGTTGCGCAGCACCTCGGACACGCCGGACTGCTTCGACACGATGACGGGTCGGTCGTAGCTCATTGCTTCGAGGGGCGCGATGCCAAACGGCTCCGAGACCGAGGGCATGACGTACACGTCGGCGGTCGAAAAGGTGCGCTCGAGCTCTGCGCCACGGACGAACCCTGGGAAACGGAACGATTTGGTGATGCCAAGCTCTTCGACCATCGCCTTCATGCGCGGAAGCATGTCTCCTGAGCCCGCCATGACGAACACTGCGTCCGGGACGTGCTCTAGAACGCGCGCGGCCGCTTGGACGAAATACTCCGGCCCCTTTTGAAACGTGACACGACCCAGGAAAAGCACGACCGGCCCCTTGGAGCTGCGCTGTTCGGTGTATGCCTCAACCGTCTCGCGGGTGTACACACCGTTGTGCACGACCGAGATCTTGTCGAGCGGTGTGCCGTGGACTTGGTTGATGAGGTTACGCGTGTAGTAGCTCACCGCGATGACTCGGGTCGCGGCCTCGAGCCCCTGGTGTTCCACCGAGACGATGTTCCGATCGGCGCCGTGCCCCGCCCGATCATATTCGAGGCTGTGCACGTGAACGAGCAGTGGGGCCCCAGCGCGGCGCGCGATTTCGACTCCCGCTGGGAACGTCATCCAGTCGTGGGCGTGTACCAGATCGTATTGGCGTCCCTGAACCCGACGCGTGGCCGACATGGCGTATCGAGCCACTTCGGAAAAGAGGTCGTCGCCGTAGTGCGCCCCGCCCGACGACGGATCGGAATACGTGAAGTCTGCGCCGGGGACGTGGGCATGCTCGAGCCCCGTCATTTGTCCGGGAGGGCCGGGCAGTGGATGCGAGATCTCCGCTGCAAGGATTCGTGCCATCGCGGTTTTGTCGAGGGCGCCCGACGCGATGAGCTCCTTGTACGTCTTTTGGTCCAAGTAGGGCTTCAGCATCGCCGGCACGCGGATCGTGTTGAGGCCGGTTTTGCCGGTCGCCGCAACTTCGGCACCTGCGGCCTGTGCCGCTGCGGTAAAGATGGGGTCCGTGGCGAGCGCGGGCTCTGCGGCGACCAGCTGGCTGAGCGGATCGGGCGCGCTCGGCGGACCCTGGCCCTGCGTCCGGGCGGGCGTCGGTGTTGGAGTCTCGGCGATTGGCTCCGCGGACGCCGCGCCCAAAATCTGCATGTGCGGTGCGTCTTCCTCGCCGAATAGCCTTGGCACGAGGAAGTCGATTTCGATATCTCGCTCCGCGAGGGCGGTCGTGAGCCCTTCGCACGCGGTCCCGAGCCCGCCGCTAATATGGGGGGGATACTCCCAGCCCAGCATCAAGATTTTCATGGACTTGCCTTCTTAGCGATTCTCAAAACTTCTGCCACGCTCCACGCCTGGGCAGGCGCGCCGCCGGGGCGATGGGGCGCGTTTCCATCAAACACCTCGCTGATTTGTCCAATGCAGCCTTCGGTCCGTAGGTGCGCGGAAAGCGCCGCGAGAACGGGCATCATCTCCTCGGTGACCGCCCGCGGCCCCTCGACCGCCTCGACCGAATCGGCGTAGAGGCCGAGAAGCCAGGGCCAGACGGTTCCCTGATGGTAAGCCCGGTCTCGCTCCGCCTGCCCGCCCCGATAGAACGGCTGATACCCCGGGTCGTCCGGAGAGAGAGTCCGAAGGCCAACGGGAGTGAGCAGCTTTTCGCGCACCGCAGCGAGCGCCCGCTTCTTGTGGGCCTTGTCGATCGGCACGCCGGGCAGAGAAAGGGCCCAGAGCTGATTGGGCCGGAGCCGCGCGTCCGGATGGTTTCCATCGTGGGTGTCAGTCAAGAAGCCCTCATCTTGAAGCCAAAATTTTTCCTCGAAATGATCGGAGAGTTTCTTCGCGGTTTCGCCCCACTTTTCTACGAACGCTGGACGCAGCTTCTTCGCCCAGCGAACCGTGGTCGCGAGGCCGGAGAGCCACAGGGCGTTGAGGTCGACCGCGTAGCCCTGACGCGGGGTAACCGGATAGCCATCCACCATGGCATCCATCCACGTGAGCGCCCAGGGCCCCGGATCGACGAAGAGAAATCCTTGTGCATCGACGTGCACGCGCGGATCCGCGCCCTCTCCGATTCGGTCGACCAGGTCGAGGCAGGCCTCTTGGAGGGCGGCGATCCGCCGGCTGCGTGTTCGTTTGGAAGTGAGGCCCGTCGCACGGATGAACAGGAGCGAGGCGTCGATCGACTCTGCGTTCGGCGGGATGTCGCCGCTTTGTGGAAGATTGGGAACCAGGCCGTTCACGAGGCGATCGGCCAGCGACTCTAGAATCGCAAGCGCCTTATCGACGTCGTTGCGGGCCAAGCAGAGGCCGGGAAGGGCGATCAGGGAGTCTCGACCCCATTCGCCAAACCAGGGATAGCCGGCGATGATCCCCGTTCGACCTCCCGAAAGCCGGACCGGGTACGCGTCGGCCGCGTCTTCGAGCTCTCGAATGAACGAACGGCGCGAGCTCAGGACGGAGCTGAGCACCTGGGGCTCGTGGCTGGCTGCTGGCGTCGTCCCCAGCCGAACACAGAACGCGGCGTCTCGCTTCAGCTCGAGGCGGAATTCGCCCGGTGTGAAGAGGTCTTCTGCATCGTCGTACCCGCGGTCACGTTCCCAATCATAGTGAACGCCCTCGTACCAGTGTCCGTCCGGATGGAAGACGCCGGCAGCTCCATGCAGGCTCGTGATGAGGGCGGGTACGTTCTTGTAGGGGTGCATCGTCACGCGAAGCGACTGAGCGTCTTCCATGTCGAGCTCTCCGTTCAGGAACGGGTTCGCCAAGGTCAACGCGTGAATCGGGCGACAACGAATCAGCGGACGCAGATGCAGCTTGGCCGGCTCGGTGAGACCTTCGATCGTGTATCGAATCCAAACCGCGTCGGCCTCGTCTTCGAGCCAGAGCTCGCGGGTTAACGAGACCCCGGCAAACGCATAGGACCAGCTTGGCATGGGCTCGAAGCGGGTCAGGTAATCGATACCTTTCGGCTCGACCGCGTTGCCCCAGTTGTAGCTGTGCAGCGCGACTGTTTCATCGCCAACTCTTAGCCACTCTTCGACCTCAGCGACCATGTTCAGCGGCTCGCCGACCCCCGGCTCACGGACCGTGAGAAGCCCGTGGTATTTCCGGCGAGGGCACCGATCGATCGTCCCCATCGCAAACGAGCCCCGTGAATTGACGCTGAGCCACTCCGCGTCCGGAGTGGTTGCAGCACTTTCGACGGTTTCTTTATCGCTTCCCTGTGCCCTTGTGAGGAGGCGCAGCCCCGACGCGCCGTCGGAACGAGATGGGAACCAGCTTGGCAGAATCACGGAAATCCCCTTAGACCCAATTGCGCTTAGAGTCGAAAGCAGCTCCTAAGCAGGAGGTGTGCCAAAGATGGACGCGCAAGCAGGCCCCTTTTCGTCACAACTCGCCAACATTCGTCGTGCGTCGGCGCAACTTCTGCGGGCGCAGGCTTTGCGAGCGCAACGGCTGCGCCTCCGGGTCATGCTCGGGTCTCGCGCCATGCCCGCTGCAGGCTCTCTTGGTCGTCGGGGTGCGCGATGGAGATGAGCAACTGAGCGCGTTCGTTCAGGGTCTTGCCGTACAGGTCGACCGCCCCGTTCTCCGTGATGATGAACCGAACGTGCGCCCGCGTGGTCACCACGCCGGCTCCCGGTCGAAGGGTGGGCACGATTCGCGGAGCTCCTTTTCGGGTCCGGCTCGTCAGGGCGATGATGGGCTTGCCCCCCTCGGACGTCATTGCGCCGCGGATGAAATCCATTTGGCCGCCGACCCCGGAGATGACGCGATGGCCGATCGAGTCGGCGCAGACCTGCCCCGTGAGGTCGATTTCTACCGCCGAGTTGATCGCCGTGACCTTGGGGTTTCGATTGATGACCGAGACCCGGTTCACGTAGCTGATGTCGTACTGGGTGATCGTCGGATTGTCGTCTATGTAGTCGTACACCCGGCGAGTCCCGACGACGAAACCGGACACCGTTCGGCCCGGGTGAACGACCTTTTGGCTGTTATCGACCGCGCCGCACTCGAGCAGGGGAAGCAAGCCATCGGACCACATCTCCGTGTGAACCCCCAGGTGGCGATGACCCTTCAATGAGGCCAAGACCGCATCGGGAACGGCTCCAATCCCCATCTGGAGGGTGGCCCCGTCTTCTATGAGCTCCGCCGCATGATGGCCGATCGCCTGCTCCTCGTCGCTGGGCACCGTCGCCGGAACCTCGGGCAGGGGCTCGTCGTGCTCGACCAGCCAGTCGAGCTGATCGATGTGCACGAAGCCGTCTCCATGAACGCGCGGCATGTGCCGATTGACCTGTGCGATGACGACCTTCGCAGAGTCGACCGCGGCCCGAGCCACGTCCACCGAGACGCCGAGACTGCAGTAACCTCGTTTGTCCGGAGGCGAGACCTGAACGAGCGCCACGTCGAGCGCTCTGCGGCCGGAACGGAACAATTGCGGGATTTCGGAGAGAAAGCACGGCAAGTAGTCGACCCGATCGCCATCGAGCTGGCGGCGTATGTTCTGGCCGACGAACAGGTTCGCCACGCGGAACGAGCGCGCATACTCCGGCTTCGCGTACGCCGCGTCCCCTGAGGTGTGAAGGTGGATGAGCTCGACGTTGTGAAGGCGGGAGGCCTCACCCACCAGGGCTTCGATCAAAGCGGTTGGGGTCGCGGCGCCTCCGTGGACGAAGACGCGCTGATTGGAGTTGATGTGGTTGACCGCTTCGTCGGCCTTGCAGAGCTTGGACATCTCACCTTTTTCTATTTGGGGTCGTTCCCCGGCTTGGGTTTCGGCTCAGGTTCGGGCTCCGGGCCGGGCGCGGGGCGTCTTCGTTCGAGGTCGACTTCGAGGACCGGGGGCGGCGTGGGTAGCGTGACCGGCCCCGACGTACGGTCGACGTTGCCTTGGGGCGGGTCCACTTTGCTGCCGGGCTGGTACTCCTGCTCCTGCTGCATTTCGGTACCCTGCGCGCCGCGCACGCGGCCCGTCGCGCAAGCCGATGCGAGCGCAAGGACTGCGGCGAGAATCGAGGCCCGTGCGAGCGCGCTCATCGAGCCTCCTGAGGGTGCCCGCTTGGGGTCAGGACGGGTTCCACGTCGAGCAAGCCGTGGCACTGGCTGCATGCCGAAAGGAGCCGCCCGAAGATCTCGGCTTGTCCAAGCGTGGTGGGCTTGCCCTCCACGACTTCGTCAGGCTGTGGCACGTACTCGTCTTCTCGAGCTTTGCCTTCGACCGCGGCCGCGAACGCCAGGTCGTGGACCTCGTACGCGAGGCGGGTCGTGCCAGGGGGGCTCTCGCTATCGGGCGACGCCGAGCCGTGAAGCGGCGACTCGGCCAAAATTGCCGCGGCGGCTTGGAACGCTGACGTCGAGTCGCTCAGCAGAGCTTCCCACATGCGCTCCACCGCCCAGTGGTGGCGGCGCATATGCATCTGCAGGTCCGCTCCTTCAGGAGTCGGATCGAGCCTCATCGCTGGGCCCTGATCGAGAGCATGGTGGCACTGGCCGCACGCGTTCGAGAGCAGGGCAAAGGCCATGCACGCCTCCTCGAGGTCTGCGGCCTCCCGCACCTCCGTCGCCAGCTCCCGTGTGACCCTCGCGTAGTGCTTGCCCTCCTCGGGGAAGGGTACGTGTTCCATGAAGAACGCGAGCTTGCGCATCGACTGCCGGGCGACCGGGAGGTCTCCTCGGATCAGCGCGTTTCGCGCGACCAGCGAAAGCGCGCCGTGCTCATTCATGACTTCTTCGAAGCCATCGGGCGTTGCCGGACCTTCAGACCCGCGCTTCAGCCCGCAGTCGCAGCCGCTTGCGAGCGCAATCCACAACCCCAGTGCGATGATGGGCCCCAGCATTCAGCCCCTATCATGCGCGGTCCGGGCGCTCATTCAAGCTGCTGAGCCCTCAAGCGTCGTTGTGGGTGAGAAGGAGCGGGACCTTGCTGTCGTGGAGCAGCCGCCTCGCGACGCTGCCGATCAGCAGCCGTTCGATGCCGCTCTTTCCCGTCGTGCCGGCGCAGATCAGCGTCGCACCCACGTCTTGGGCGACTCTGAGAAGGCCCTCCGCCGGGTCTCCGGTGACGAGGTGGGTCTCGATGCCGGTTCCGTCGCTCGAGAGAAGCTCCTTCGATTCGGTCTGGAGCATCTCCTCGAGCCCGAGGTGTAGGGCTTGACGACGCTTCTCGGCCGCCTCTCCGACGACCGCTCCCCGGTCCGTATACTCGCCCCAGACGTCCAAGTAGCTGTGCACCAGGTGCAGCGGGCCCGGAAAGAAACCGTGAATCGCGCGTGCGACTTCGGCCGCACGCTTGGAGGGTGCCGAGAAGTCGTAGGCCACGACGATGGAGCTGGGCATCTTGCCCCCATCCGGCGGGATGACGATGATCGGCGTGTGGACCGTCTTGATTACACGCTCCGTGACGCTTCCATACATCAGCTTCGCAACCCCGCTGCGACCGTGGGTGCCCACGACGACCAGGTCGACGTCGTGTTCTTTCGCATAATCGCGGATCACCTCGTGGACCGTTCCTTCGCGAATGACGGTGAAGTACTCGACGCCGAGGGACTCGAGGCTCTTGGCCTGCTCATCGAGAGCGTCCTGGGACTCGTTGAGAATGCGTGTGACCGCCTCCGGACCGGGGCTATACGACAGGTCCATCAGTAGGTATGTCGGGATTACCGGCGTGTGTAGAAGGTGCAGCTTCGCCGAGCAGCGCTTGGCGAGCTCGGTCGCGTAGCTCAGCGCATGCTGCGCGTTTTCCGAGAAATCTGTCGGGACCAGAATCTGTTTGATCTGCATGGGCTTATCCGTCCTCTCCATCAGGGCTGGTCAGCCGCCGAATGGATCGCTGGGGATCAGGTTGTCGCTGAGAAGCTTCTCGTTCACATAGTCGCGTTCTTCCTGCTCGATGTCGACGCGCAGCATTTCAGCGAGTGTGGTCACCGTCGAAACGAGGCTATCGGGCGAGCGTGCCTCACGGATCGCATCGACGAGCCGGTCGAGCTCGCGGCGCTGGTCGGCGTGTTCGGCGTGCAGGTGGCGAACCCGCTCTGGGCCAAAGCCGTCGGCGTCTTGGATAGCGGGCACCATATGGGCCTCTTCGAAGTTCATGTGAAGCTCCAAAATGCCGCGAAGCGCGTAAGCGGCGCGCTTGACCTGTGCGGCATCCACGCTCCCCTCGCCGAGCTTTGCAACCCCCGCCTCGAGCTCCGAGAGCATCTGCTCGATTTCCCGGTGCTGGCTCA
>SHLP01000074.1 GCA_004283055.1 Deltaproteobacteria bacterium | reverse complement strand
CGGTTGCAGAAATACGGAGGCGCGCAGGAGTGCAGATGACAAGCGATCTCTGCTCGGGAAGGACCCGACGAGCGCCTCTCCCCCTCCGTGCTGGGGCCTGCCGCGGTGGTCGCCCCCGGGCTCGCGGCCTTGCTGCAAGCGAAGGTCACCGAGAGGCAAGTCAGCGCCGCGAGCACTAGGCCAAGTCTCCACATGCCGCCCATTGGTGAAAGATGATAGGTTTTGCCCATGGCGGCAAAGCATATCCTCGCCTGCATCGACTTCTCCGAACATTCGACCAGGGCGCTCGCCGAGGTTGGTGAGTATGCGAGAGCCAATGGCAGCAAAGTCACGCTGATCTACATCTCGGACCCGCAGAGCTTCGTTCCGCCGCAAGCCATCCTGGAGCCGGCGTCCCACTCCGACGACGCCTCACACGAGGCCCAGCTCTCCAAGCTGCGAGACGAGCATCTCTCCGATATCGTCGTCGAGCTCGCCGTGACCCCAGACCATGCCCCAGCCAGGGCGATCTGCGACTACGCGGAAGGGCACGGCGTCGACCTCATCGTTTTAGGCTCCCATGGACGAGGCGGCATGGAACGCTGGCTCATCGGAAGCGTCGCCGAGCGCGTCGTCCGGCATGCGGCCTGCAACGTCTACGTCGTTCGACACTGACTTCAAACAGGCTCCCCACCCTGCTAGGCTCGTCGCATGGCGGAGCGCAGAGCCTGGTCGATTCTCGGCAACTCGCAGCGTCTCGACGGAGGCGCGATGTTCGGAAACGCGCCGCGCGCGCTCTGGCACAAGTGGGTCGAGCCCGACGAGCGCAATCGCATTCCGCTTGCGTGCAGGGCGCTGCTGATCGAAGACGGCGACCGCCGAATCCTTTTTGAAACCGGGATTGGTGCGTTCTTCCCCCCTCAGCTTCGCGATCGTTTTGGTGTCCAAGAGCAGCGCCATGTCCTGCTCGACAGCCTGCAGAAGGCGGGCTTTGCTCACGAGGACATCGATTGCGTCGTTCTGTCCCACCTTCATTTCGATCACGCGGGGGGTCTACTCACGGCGTACGAGCCGGAAGAGCCCATGCGGCTTCTTTTCCCGAACGCGACGTTCGTGGTGAGCTGGGACGCCTGGCAGCGCGCCAAGCGTCCGCACGCGCGGGACCGCGCTTCGTTCATTCCGGAGCTCCCTCCTCTGCTCGAAGAGAGCGGCCGGCTCGAAGTCGTCAGAGGTCATCGTTCGGATACGCTCGGTGCGGACTATCAGCTCTGGCTTTCCGACGGCCATACCCCTGGCCTGATGCTGACCGAGATCCCCGGCGCCGATGGCCCCGTGGTGTACGCGGCGGACCTCATCCCAGGCCGTGCCTGGGTGCATCTGCCGATCACCATGGGCTACGACCGCTACCCTGAGCAGCTGATCAACGAAAAGACGGACCTGCTCACGCGCCTGGTCGAGCAGCGCGGACGCCTGTTTTTTACGCACGACCACGAAGTCGCCCTCGGTCGAGTCGCCCGCAGCGACAAGGGCCGGTTTTTCGCCGAAGAAACCCAGGCCGAGCTCCTAGGCGCTCCCCTGTAAAGCGCATGGTAGACTCGTCCTCTTTGGAGGGACGATGCCCGACGGCAACGGTGAAACGCCCAGACGAATCGAGACCGGCGACCAGTACATCGAAAGCCTTCGCGGCAGGAACCTGAAGGTCTATCTCTTCGGCGAGCTCGTCGCCGAGCCTGTCGATCATCCGATGATTCGACCTTCCATCAACGCCGTGGCGGAAACGTACGAGCTCGCGATGCGGGAGCCCGACGTCGCCTTGGTCAAATCATCGCTGACGGGCAAGCCCGTGAACCGATTCCTGCACATTGCACAGAGCCCCGAAGATTTGGTCGCCCAGAATATGATGCAGCGCAAGCTCGGCCAGAACACGGGCACCTGCTTTCAGCGCTGCGTCGGCATGGATGCATTCAATTCCCTGCATTCGGTCACGTACGAGATCGACGAGAAGCACGGGACCCCCTACCACCAGCGCCTCGAGGCGTTCCTGACGCAGATGCAAGAGCGCAACTACGTCGTCGGCGGTGCGATGACCGATGTAAAAGGCGATCGAAGCAAGGCCCCGCACGAACAGGACGACCCCGATCTATTCGTGCGCATCAGCAAGCGCAATCAAGACGGCATTTGGCTGAGGGGCGCCAAGGCGCATCAGACGGGGTGCATCAACTCTCACTTCATCATCGCCATGCCGACCATGCGGCTGGGTCCTGCGGACGAGGATTACGCCGTGGTGGCCGCCTTCCCGGTCGATGCGCCCGGCATCACTTACATTTATGGTCGCCAGTCCTGCGACACCCGCAGCATGGAAAGCGGCTCGATCGACGTCGGCAATGCGAGCTTCTCCGGGCAAGAAGCCATGGTGATCCTCGACGACGTTTTCGTGCCCTGGCGCCATGTCTTCATGGATGGCGAGTACGAGTTTGCTTCGATGCTCGTCGAGCGGTTCACCTGCTACCATCGACGCAGCTACGTCTGCAAAACGGGCGTCGGCGATGTGCTGATCGGCGCGGCCGCACAGGTCGCCGAGTACAACGGCGCGGACAAGGCGTCGCACGTCAAAGACAAGCTCGTACAGATGACTCACCTGAACGAGACCATGTACGCAGCGGGCATTGCATCTTCGCACCAAGCAAAGGCCACCAAATCGGGCGCCTACCTGAACGACGACATGCTGGCCAATGTCTGCAAGCACCACGTCACCAAGATGCCTTTCGAAATCGGGCGCCTCGCCCAGGACTTGGCAGGAGGCCTGGTCAGCACCGCTCCCTCGGAAAAAGAGCTCGAGCATCCAGAGCTCAGTGCCCTTCTCGACAAGTACCTCAAGGGACGCGCAGACGTGCCTACCAAAGCGCGCCTTCGGATCCTGCGCCTGATCGAGAACATGACCATGGGCCGCAACGCGGTTGGCTACCTGACGGAATCTCTGCACGGCGCTGGCTCCCCGCAGGCACAGCGCATCCAGATCGGCCGTCAGATGGGGCTCGACTTCAAAAAGAAGCTCGCGCGCCGGCTGGCCGGCCTGGATTCCGACGTCGACGACTAGTCGCGTCGGTTTCGGCTCAGGACGACGTCTAGGCGCTAGCAGGAGACGGTCAAATTGAATAGCTTGGCTCCGATGCGACGCTTGATGGGCATCTGGATCGGGATTGCTGGGCTCTGCCTGATGGGTCTCGGCTGCGACCGTGGCGCGACGGCGGAGACGCCCGCGGCGCAGATCGATTCCCCGGAGACGCGGCGCGGGGCCGACGCGCGCCAGCCGACGGACGAGCCCCCGCGAGAAGAGGAGATTCCGGAAGACCTACGGATCGGCGAGTACCGGCTCGCGAACGATCCCATCATCGACGGAGATACGATCCGAGTCGAAGGCATCAAAGGCTCTCTTCGATTGCTCTCGCTCGACACCGAGGAAGCGCTTCACGGCGATGCGCAACGCGCTGCGGCGGCGAAAGACTTCGACGCGTATCGGAAGCGGAAGCGCGCCGACGCCGCCCGTCCGCCGAAGATGGGCACGCCCATGGGAGAAGAAGCAGCGAAGTTCGCGGAGGGCTTCTTCGAGGGGGCCGAGGTCGTGCGGCTCGAGCGCGATGACCCAAAGAAGAGGCGTGGAAATTATGGGCGCCTTCTCGCTTACGCCTTCGTCGAGAGGGACGGACGCTGGACGAGCTACAGCGTCGCCTGCGTGCGCGCCGGAATGAGTCCCTACTTCACCAAGTACGGCTACTCGCGCCGCTTCCACGATGAGCTGAAGAGCGCCGAAGCCGAAGCCCGAAAGGCCAAGCGTGGCATTTGGAATCCGAACGCAAAGGGATACGGCGACTACGACGAGCGTAGAGCCTGGTGGGGTGCGCGGGCCGACTTCATCGGGGCGTTCGAGGACCGAGCCGAGCGGAGCGACGATCTCATCCCCCTGTCGCATTACGATGCGCACGAACGACTCGAAGAGAACGTTGGCAAACAGGTGACGGTCATGTCGACGGTCGACCGCATCGAATCGTTCAAGGGGCTGGTCCGTGTCTCATTGGCGGCACAGAACAAGCAGCGCTTTCCGATCATTTTCTTCGACCGGCGCGCGTTTCGAGCGTCGGGGCTCGAACGCTTCAAAGGCGAGCCGGTAACCGTTCGAGGCACGGTGGAGCGATACGCCAAGGGCAGCTACCGAACGCTGCAAATCGTCGTCCAAGAGCCCGACCAAGTCGGGCTTCCGTCCTTGCCCTGAGTCGGAGACGAAACCGCACGAGACCTCGACCGATAACGCCGAAAAGAAAATAGGCGGGAGGTCGAGATGGAAGGTGCTTGGAACACGATACGTGCTGCTGCGTGCGTGGTGCTTCTGATTGGAGCCTGTGCGCGCGACGAAATCGCCGCGACCGGCCGCTGTGATGACGTTGCACCGGGTGATCTCGTCATCACCGAGGTGCATGCGAACCCCGACGGCAGCGACGGCGCCGGCGAGTACATCGAGCTGTTCAATGCGAGCGGGGGCCCGCTAACCCTAGACGGGCTGACGCTCTCCTCGAGCCGCTCCGATGGGACGGGCTCGAAATCGCACCGTTTCTTCGGGGTGTCCACGGACGCTCGGGATTTCTTGGTCGTCGGCAACGCGCCTTTGGATTCGATGCCAGCGTACCTCGACTACAGCTACGGAGACACCCTCGGAGCGCTTCGGAACAGCGATGCGAGGGTTGCGATTCGCTGCGGTGAGCAGCTCATCGATGCGGCAAGCTACGAGCGCACCTCGAACGGCCGCGCGCTCGAGCTCGACGGAAGGTTCGCGCCCGACCACGAGTTGAACGACGAGCCGAGCCACTGGTGCACCACGCCGGAGGGAGTCGACGAGGTGTCCCCGGGCAATTTCGGGACGCCTGGGTTCATGAACAGCCCGTGCGCGTTCGAGGAGCCGGGGGCTGGTTGCCTCGACTCCGGGGCGCGCCGCGCAATCCGCTCTCCGGAGCCGGGCCAGGTGCACATTCGAGAATGGATGGCCAATCCCGCAGGCGCCGACGCGGATTTGGAGTGGGTGGAGGTCTTGTTTTCCGCGGGAGCCGACCTCAACGGCTTTGAGCTCGGCCCTACGCCCGACGCGCTGGCGAGATCGGTCGATCAAGATGCGTGTTTTCCGGTCGGCGCGGGCGAACGGGTCGTCTTCGGGGCGAGCTCGGCGGCGGCTCCCCGCGTCGACGCGGAGCTGAGGTTCAGCTTGGGCAACTCCGGCGAGCGGAGCATTGTGGCAGGACTGAACGGCATGGTGCTGGACCAAGTCGACTACGAGGGCACGGTCGAAGGCCGAGCCTGGCAGCTCGCTCCCGACGAAGAGCTCTGTCTGGCGCCGGCCGCGGATTCGTACCTCTCCGACAACTTCGGTACGCCTGGAGAGCGCAACCCGAGCTGTCCGCTGACCTTGGGCCCGGGCATGTGCATGGACGAGGGCGCGCCCCGCGAAATCGTCAGTCCAATCGAAGGTGAAGCCCGAATCACGGAATGGATGGCGAACCCGGCTGCGGTCGGCAATCGCGACGGGGAATGGCTCGAGGTCCGATTCGATGCTGAGGTCGACCTGAACGGCCTCGTGCTTTCGGACCTGAGCGCCAGGACCGACGCGATCGAAGCGGACGACTGCTTGGAAGTCGCCGCCGGGGCGCACGTGCTCTTTGCCCGGAACCCGAATTCCGCAGAGAACGGCGGGCTCGAACGCGTCGACGGAGGGCTTTCTCTCTCCCTGAACAACGGCAACGAGACGATCGTCCTGAGCGTCGGCGACCAGACTCTGGACTCGGTGAGCTACGAGCGCTCGCAGGCAGGCATTGCAACGCAAATCGATCCATTCGGCGATGTCTGCGATGCCGTGCAGGCCTACGGCGACGGTGACTTGGGCACACCCGGCGCTCCGAATCCCTGGTGCGCCTGAGGCGAGCTCTGCTCTCGGGCTGGCTCATCGTGCTCGTGCCTCGGATGGCATCGGCGGCCCAGTACGAAGTGTTCATCGACATCGAGACCGAGCAAGACTTGTACGACCTCCTAATCACCGAGCAGATCTCACCGACTTCGTTCGACGCGCTTCTTCTGCTCTATCAAACACGCGTGGACCTGACTCGGGCCACGCGACAAGACCTCTATCTCCTGCCCAACCTCGACTACGCGGAAGTCGATCGAATTCTCTCCTATCGAAAAGAGGCGACGTCCTTTGAAGGCCTCGATGAGCTGGTCGCAGCGGGGGTACTCACGCCCGAGCTGGCGCGCTCGATTCGTCCGTTCGTCATCGTTGGAGATTCGCGCGCCGCAAGGTCACAAACCACGGCATTCCTGCGTCTCCAAGCGCGTTGGACCGGGAGGTACGATCGAATGCCGCCTCCCTTGGCCCTGCAGGCACGCGTCCGAGCGCTCGGCCACCTCGACACCGGCCTCGCGGCTGCCCTGACTCGGAATAGTCTGCGTCGCGTACGCTGGGATTCGACTCGAAACGCCCTCAGCGCAGACGCCGAACGCGCGCGAGTGCAGGTTCCCAAGCTCTACGTCGAATGGGAAGACGAGCGGTGGGAAGTCGTAGCCGGTACCTATCGTATTGGCTTCGGGCAGCGCCTGACCTTCGATGTCACCGACCAGGTCACACCAAACGGCTCGTTCGGCGACTACGAGCTGCGTCCTGGCGACGGGCTCGTTCTCCGCTGCAAGCGCGCGCCGGGAGAGCTCCGCGAAACACCCTGCCCCGGCGGCGAGGAAGCCAGAGTCACCCCCGACTACAGCTGGACGAATCGCCTCGCAGGTGTCGCGATTGGATTGAGAGAGCTTCCTCTCGGGCAGGGCTGGCTTCAAGCCTATGTTTGGGGCTCTTATCAGGTGCATCGCATCCCTCGAACCGAGCTGGCCGATGCGGCTGTCTGCGACAATCCGCAGCGAGACGACGATCCAGGATGCACGGCGCCCAGGGTGTATGTCCTTGGTCGCGACCGATCGGCGCCTGCGGCCACGGCGAGGTTCTCGACCCTGCCGGCGATGTACGCCGAGGCGCTCGCAGGAGCAAACGTGAGCTACTTCTGGAATGATCGGGCTCATCTGGGCGTCACTGGATACGGCTCGATGCCTAGATGGCTCATCGAGGGCGCCGACCTCGGATTCCAAGAGAGCTCGCGCAAGCCCTTCGGCGGTCCGTTTGGGGCGATTGGCCTAGACGCAGCGTTTGGCGCCGGCCGGCGAGACTTCTTTGCGGAGGTCGCGCGGAGCTTCGATTCGCAGCGTGAAGGCGGGGGCGGCTACGCAGCGCTCATTCGAGGTGTCACGACACGGCCCAGGAGCGAGCTCGACATGTCGTTTCGCTACTACGGCTCGGACTACGCAAATCCATACGCGCGCCCTGTGTCCGCACCCGATGAGCTCGACGGACTGCGAGCAAGAGACGAAGCAGGAGCCCGCGTCCGAGCAACAGTCGCACTCGGCCCGCGCGTCGTGCTCCGCACCCTCCTGGACGGATGGCGTCAACTCTCGGCGGGCGCACTCAACGCGCTCCTTTTCGCGCGCACCGATTGGCGCATCACGTCGCGTCTCGTCTGGTCAACGTGGGCCGAGTACCGAAACGGTGCCGGGCAGCGATTCGTCGTAGCAACTCAGCTCGCCTACGAATCAGTCCGACGCTTCAAAATCTCGGGCCAAGGCCGATATCGCTGGGCTGGAAAGCTCGGGGGCGATCGGCTTCAGCAGGACTTGGCCGCGTTCGTCAACCTCACGGCCCGGCCCGTCGAACGGCTGCGCGTTCGATGCCGACTGCGCTACGACTTCGAGGACGTTTGGAACAACCATCGCCTCATGCAGTCGCTTTGGGCCTACGTGGATTTCGCACTGACCTTGCGCGACCACGATGCCCTGCGCTTACGCTACGACCTCCGCGTGTTCGTCGATGAGCGGGAGTCGACCCTGACACGCGTGCCCAACCCCGAGCATTGGCTCGGCATCGAGTACGTCGTTCGTTTCTAACTCAGCGATGTCTGGGGTTCCTGCTTACCGTTCACCGAGGCCTAGGACTCCTGCATTTCAGCCCTCGGAGCGGGCGTACTAGCGCGGTCAGGCCGGCACGCCCTGACACGGGCAAGGGCAGACGCTAGTCTTCGCCTCGTGGGAAGTCTCGCAGAGAAGCTGGAAGTTGCGCGGGTGCTCCATCGCGCAGGGGTGCTCAAGCCGCTTGGACCCCGAAAAACGATACGCATCATCAGAGCGGTGAAGGGCTGGGGACGCTCGCCGGCGATGGGATTCATGGCCCTCGCGATTCGTCAGCCGGATACGCCAGCGGTCATCGACGACGACGGCTCCGCCAGTTTCGACGAAGTCAATCGACGTTCCAACGCCTTGGCGCGCGGGCTTCAGGAATCTGGCATACGCGCTGGCGACGTCGTCGGAATCATGTGCCGCAACCATCGGGGCTTCGTGGAGGCCATACTCGCCTGTTGCAAAGTAGGAGCGAACTCGGTCTTGCTGAACACGATGTTCGCCGCGCCGCAGCTCACGGAAGTCGGCAGGCGCGAGAACGTCAGCGCGCTTCTCTACGACGAAGAGTTCGTGAGCTTGCTAGAAGGTTTTACCGACGTACGGCGGTTCATCGTCTATGGATCTGGCGCTGACCCGGGCATCGACGACCTCATCGAGAGCCACGCGGACCACGACCTCGAGCCCCCTAGCATCGAGTCACGGTTCACGATGCTTACATCTGGTACGACGGGAACCCCAAAGGGCGCGAGGCGCGGCTCGCCAAAAGGGATGCTTCCCGTCGCTTCGCTGCTTTCTGCGCTCCCGCTTCGCGCCGGTGAGCGCACCATGGTCGCAGCTCCGCTCTTTCATTCATGGGGCCTCGGGCAATTTCAGCTGGGTCTCGTCTTGGGGACGACCTACGTGATGACCCGGCGTTTCGACCCGGAGGCGACGCTGCGCACGGTCGCCGAGCACCAGTGCACATCGCTCGCGATCGTACCCGTCATGATGCAGCGAATTTTGGCACTACCGGATGACGTGAAGCGTAAGTACGACCTCAGCTCGCTGCGCGTCACGGCCGCAAGCGGCTCGTCGCTACCCGGACACCTGGCAACCGAGTGGATGGATACCTTTGGGGACAATCTCTACAATTTCTACGGCTCGACGGAGGTCGCGATGGCCTCGGTAGCCTCCCCACAGGACATGCGCGCCGCGCCGGGAACCGCGGGCAGGGTTCCGCTGGGCACCGTGGTGAAGATCCTCGACGAACGCGGTGAGCCACTGCCCTCCGGCCAAACGGGCCGCATCTTCGTCGCCAACGCCATGTCTTTCGAAGGCTACACCAGCGGGGACGACAAAGAGCGACTGGGTGCGCTGCTGAGCAGCGGCGATGTCGGCCACTTCGACGAGAGCGGGCGGCTCTTCGTCGATGGCCGCGACGACGACATGATCATCTCCGGCGGTGAGAACCTATTCCCCCGCGAGGTCGAAGATCTGATTGCGGGGCACGATGAGGTCGAGGAAGCGGCTGTGATCGGCGTGAGCGATCCCGACTGGGGTCAACGGCTCAGAGCGTTCGTCGTCCTCAAACCCGAAGCCAAGCTCGACGAAGGCGGGGTGAAGGCATACGTGAAAACCCACCTCGCGAGTTACAAAGTTCCGCGGGACGTGAGGTTCATCGATGCCCTGCCGCGAAACGCGACCGGCAAAGTCTTGAAGAAAGATCTTGAACGATGAGATACCGTGCTCGCTCGAATCGGGCCCGGAGATCAGGGCGGAACCTGGGCTTCAAGACTCCGTGAACAGCGCATCGAGAAACGTCTGAAGCTCCGCCCAGCTCTGAGCATCGGCGGATTCATCGCAAGCAAGCGGCATGTTGGCGGCCTTGCCGCGCTCGGTGGCCTGAGGATTGGTGAAGGCGTGCTTCGCCCCCGGATACGCGATGAACCGGTAGTCCACTGCGGTGGCGTGCACGGCGCTACCGTCAAAGCTCGACACCGGCTCTACTGGTTTTGCCATGCCGCCGGCTGCTCGCTAACGTGAATTCATGTTCTCGGGGGATTTGAGAGCCGCTTCGGTTGCGGCGCTGCTGGTCTCGCTTGGGCTTTGGGTACCTTCGGTATCGGAGGCCGAGGTCGGCCTGGCAGGGCCGAGCGACGACGTCGAGGCGCGAATTAACGCGTTGCAGCCGGGCGACGAGCTCATCCTGTCGGGGGGCATGTACGCCCTGTCCGAACGCTTCTCGCTTGCAATCGCCGGCACCGAAAGCGAGCCGATCACGATCCGCGCGGCCGACGGCGAGGTGCCTCATTTTCATCGGCCGAACGCCAACGAGAACATCATCGACATCGATCAGGCGGAGTATGTAACGATTCGAGGGATCGAGCTCTCGGGCGGCTCCGCAGGCATCCGGATCAGCGGCGCACGTTTCCTCACCATCGAGAGCTGCGAAGTGCGCGACACGGGAGATGTGGCGATCAGGGCAAACGACTCCGGGGTCACCTACGAATCGCTCCGTATCGTCGGAAACCACATTCACCACACCAACAACACGGGTGAGGGGATGTACCTCGGCTGCAACAATGCCGCCTGCGAGGTCACCGACAGCGTCATCGCAGGAAACTACGTCCACCATACGAACCAGCCCTCGGTCAGCCAAGGTGATGGCATCGAGCTCAAAGAGGGGAGCTACGGCAACGTGATCCGTGACAACGTGATTCACGATACGAACTATCCCTGCATTCTCACCTACGCTTCGAACGGCGCACCGAACACGATCGAACGGAACGTGATGTGGAACTGCGGGGATCACGGCATTCAATCCGCCGCAGATGCAGTGATTCGCAACAACATCATTTTGGGTGCGAGTGCCGACGGGATAGCGATGCAGCCTCACCAGTCAGGAAGCCCCGAGCAGCTCGTGGTCGTCCACAACACGGTCCTCAGTGCGAGCGGCGACGCGATGAGTCTCCGAGGCATCTCCGGGTCCGTGGTCGTAGCCAACAACGCGCTCTACGCACAGGACGGATGGGCCTTCTTCGTCAACGGTGGGACCGCCGGGCTCGTTTTTGCGGGGAACGCCGGCATGGGCGCGGTCTCCGATGGCGCGCTCACGATGCTTTCAGGGGAGATCGACGTCGACTTCGTCGGCGCGAGCTTCGACGGCGCCCCGCCCATGAGTGTCTTTCCGTCGCCGGGAGGGGCCCTGGTGTCATCCGGAAGTGCAGCCCACGTCGTAGCGGATGACTTCAACGGCACAGTACGCGAGGCGGTGCCTGACGTCGGGGCCTATCGGTTCTCCGCAGACGGCAACCCGGGCTGGGCACTCGCCGAAGCGGCAAAAACCTCTCCCGCGAATGATGATCCGGGTTCGGCCGGGACTGGCGGAAGCATCACAGGCTCGGGCGGGTCGGCGGGCTCATCATCTGCGGAGCCGTCCGGGGGCTCCTCGGGGTGCCGCGTCGCTTCGTCGAACGACGCTGGCGTGCAGCTCGCGGTTTTTTTGGTCTGCGCCTTGCTCGGGTGTCGCCGCAGGGTCGCTACTTCTTCTTAGCCGCCTTACGCTCCGCGACCTCGGCCTGAACCTTCTCGAGGATGTTGCGCGGGACCGGCGCGTAGTTCTTGAACTCCATCGAGAACTGGCCGCGGCCCGAGGTAGCGGAACGGAGGTCGCCGATGTAGCCGAACATCTCGCTGAGGGGGACATCGGCCTTGATGCGAACATTGGTGTGACCCTTTTCTTGAGAGTTCACCATGCCACGGCGCCGATTGAGATCTCCAATGACGTCGCCGACGTTGGCGTCAGGCACGAACACGTCGACCCTCATGATCGGCTCGAGGAGCTGGGGCCCGGCCTTGGGCATACTTTGACGGAAAGCCGCGCGCGCGGCGGTCTCGAAGGCCATCTGAGACGAGTCGACTGCGTGGAACGCACCGTCGTTGAGCCTGAGCTTGAAATCGAGCAGGGGGAACCCGCACAGAGGGCCCTCTTCCATCATGACCTTGAAGCCCTTTTCGACCGCCGGGATGAACTCCTTGGGGATCTTTCCGCCAACGATCTTGGACTCGAACACGAACCCCTCGCCGGGCTCCGCGGGCTCGATCTCGTATTCGATCTTCGCGAATTGACCGGAGCCACCGGTCTGCTTCTTGTGGGTGTAGCTGTCTTGGATCGACTGGGTGACGGTCTCACGGTAGGCGACCTGGGGAGCGCCCACGTCGACCGCAACGCCATGGCTGCGTCGAAGGATATCGACCTTGATGTCGAGGTGAAGCTCGCCCATGCCCTTGAGAATCGTCTCGCCGGACTCCTGGTCGACCTCGACGTGAAAAGAGGGATCCTCGGCGACCATCTTGCCGAGCGCGCTGCTGAGCTTCTCGCTGTTCGCCTTGTCCTTCGTACTGACCGCGAGCGAGATCACCGGATCGGGGAAGACCATCGGCTCCAGCGTCGCGGGGTCTTTCTGGGCGGCCAGCGTGTGCCCGGTCCTCACGTCTTTGAGTCCAACCATCGCCACGATGTCGCCAGCCTGCACCGAGTCGACGATGGTTCGGTCGTCCGCGTGCATTTCGACCATGCGGCCGATGCGCTCGTTTTTGCCTGTGAACGTGTTGACGAGGGTGTCGCCCTTGTTGATCGTGCCCGAGTAGACACGGGTGAAGGTCAGGGCGCCGAACCGGTCTTCCATGATTTTGAACGCAAGCGCACGCACCGGCCCGCTCGGATCGACGAGCGCGAACTTCCCCGTCTCGTGACCCTCTAGGTCGACCTCGGGCTGAGGCGGCACCTCGGTCGGGTCGGGAAGGTAATCCACCACGGCATCGAGCACTTGCTGGATGCCCTTGTTCTTGAAAGCAGACCCGCAGAACGTCGGGAAAAACTCGAGGTCGCGGGTGCCCTTCCGAATACAGCTCTTGACCGTCTCGAGGTCTGGTTCGTTGCCCTCGAGGTATTGCTCCATGGCCTCATCGTCCTGTTCGACGGCGGTTTCGATGAGCTCGAAGCGGTACTTGTCGACGAGCTCCTTCATGTCCTCGGGGACTTCCTGGACTTCGAAGTTCTCCGGCTGACCCGAGTCATCCCAGACGTACGCCTTGCGCGTCAGAAGGTCGACGACGCCGACGAAGTCCGCTTCGGTCCCAATCGGAAGCACCATGACCAGTGGCTTGGCACCCAGGATGTTCTTGATCTGGTCGACGACGCGGTAGAAGTCTGCGCCCAGCCGGTCGAGCTTGTTGACGAAAATCAGCCGCGCGACCTTGGAATCGTTCGCGTAGCGCCAGTTGGTCTCCGACTGAGGCTCGACGCCGCCGGAGCCGCAGAACACACCCACTCCGCCATCGAGAACCTTGAGCGAACGGTAGACCTCGATCGTGAAGTCGACGTGCCCTGGCGTATCGATGATGTTCAGCTGGTGATCGTCCCAAAAGCAGGTCGTGGCCGCGGACTGAATCGTGATGCCGCGCTCTTGCTCCTGCTCCATGAAATCGGTGGTCGCGGCACCGTCGTGCACCTCGCCGATTTTGTGAATCTTGCCGGTGAGCTTGAGGATGCGCTCGGTGGTCGTCGTCTTGCCGGCGTCCACATGCGCGAAGATGCCGATGTTCCGGTACTTGCTGAGGTCTTTCATTCTATTGCTCGTCCGATGGGTCGAATGGCCACGCGCCGGATACCGCGAAAGCCAGCTTGTGCAAGCCCACGGCCAGGAGAGGCTCGGATTTGCAAGGAAAACTAGCTTGGAGAGGGAGCGTCGCCTCAGGAGTCTCGTGATTTCGTGGACTTGGGGAGCGTAGAGGGTCCCCTATTCGTAGAGCTTCACGACGCGGACGCCTTTGGGGGAGGCTTGCATGCAGAGGTCGCACAGGGTGCATTCGTCGACGTTCGCCTCGACGACCTCGACGCTGTTTGGAGCAGAGCCGGGCTTGAAGATTTTGACCGGACACGCCTCGACGAGCTTCGCCGCGAGGCCCGGGGATTTTTCGACGACGCTGCCATCGATATCTACGCGTATGAACATGGCCATGATGAGTCCTCTGTCGCTCAGTTACCGATGCGCTCTCGCACGAGATCGGGGATATCGCCGATTTCCTCGGCGACCGAAATCCCGGCTTCGCGCATTCGGCGCATCTTGTCGGCGGGTGAATCCACCTTCTTGTTCACGACCGTGCCCGCGTGGCCGAAGCTCATTCCCGGCATTTCATCCATGAAGCGGCCGGCCACGAACGCGACGATCGGAAGTCGGCTCTTGTGCTCCTGGGTCCATCGCGCAAGCTCGGCCTCGGCCGTACCACCGGGTTCGGAATAGACCACCACGGCCTTGGTGTCTTCGTCGGCCTCGAACAGTGGAATCAGGTCTGCGTAGGTCGACCCGATCACCGGATCGCCGCCGATCGAGATCGCGGTGCTGACCCCGAGCCCGGAGAGAGTCAACGCATTGCAGATTTCCGTCGTCATGCCGCCTGAACGGGACATCACACCGACGACCCCGGGCTTGAATGCTTTGCGGCAATCGACCGCGGGTCCGCCGAGGCTTCCGAATCGGCAAACGTCGGGGACGATGATCCCTAGGCAATTTGGACCGATGACCCTTGCGCCGTGCAGCTCCGCGTACTCGACAACCGCGGAGGCGTCCTTGCGCGGAATCCCCTCGGTGATGATGATCACTTCTTTGATGCCGGCATCGATTGCTTCGTACGCAGCGTCGGGGGCGAACGCGAGAGGCACCGTGATGACGGTCCCATCGACCCTCTGTTTCGCGGTGATCTCGCGCACGGTGTCATAGACCGGCACGCCGTAAACTTCGCGTCCGCCCTTGCCGGGCGTGACGCCACCGATGATCTTCGAGCCGTACTGCAGGCATTCTCGCGTGAAGTTCAGCGCCTCGCGACCCGTGATGCCTTGAACGATGAACTGGAAGTCTTCGTGAACGATCACGGCCATGGCTTGTTCCTCTACCCGACTTTCTCGACGGCGCGTCTGGCGGCTTCGCTGATCGATACCGTGCGGTCGCAGTACTCAATTCCATACTTCTCGAGAATCTTGGCGGCGTCGGCCTCCCATGCCCCGGGGACACGGAAGATCAGGATCTTGTCGGCCGGCTCGAACCCCAATTCGGTGATGCCCTTGATCACGCCGCGCGCGACGAGGTCGGCGCGCGTGTTGGAAACCACGTTGGACATGACCGCGATTTTCTCTACGCCGGGTTTGCTCAGCACCAACTTCGTGAGGCGCCGGGCTTTGTCGACGCTCGGGTTACCTCCGATCGCAGCGTAGTTCGCGGGCCTGCCGCCGTGCTTGCGGACCGCGTCGGTCAAGGTCAGTGAGCCACCGCCGGCGCCGATGACCAGGCCGATGTTGCCGTCAAACTCGGCGATGGGGCTGATGATGCCCCGAATGTCTTCCTCGTCGATTTTCGCGCCTTCGAGCTCGAATGCGGTGGGCTCACGAACCTGACGTAGGTCTTCTTTCGCAAAGCCGAGCTCATCGAGCATCGGCCTTTGCCGATTGCGAGCTTCGATCTCCAGATCGGCCTCGACGTCGAGCACCACGAACTTCCCATCCCCCAGCTTGACCAGCGAGGTGATGTCGAGGTCCGCCAAATCGTACTTGAGAAACAGCCGTGCGAGCCCCGCGACGATCCGCGTCATGCGCTTGAGGTCGTTGCCTCCGAGGTCGAGCGACCTCGCGAGCTCTTTGGCGATGTAATCGGAAAACGGATATAGCGCCGAAAAGTGCCGCCGAACGATGCGGTCTGGGTGGCTGTCGCCGAGGTCGTCGATCTTGCCGGCCATGTCGGCGGCGGCCACCACCGGACGCTTGCTGGTTCCATCGTAGGTGAAGCTCAGGCTGTACACGGCCTCTCCCGCAGGCCTCGCCTCGACCAGGATGCCCTTGGGTTTACGCCCACCGTCGTCGACCCCGAGGAGCGCGGCTGCCGCCGTTCTGGCACCCTCGGCATCGGACGCCTCTCGAACCGACGCCGCTGCGAGACCGGGAGCGATCGCCTGTGCCTTCAAGATGACCGGGCCGTCGATGTCCGAGGCCGCCTTCGCGGCCTGCTCGGCCGTCTGAACGAGTCTGCTCTCGACCAGCGGCATCCGGTGCTTTTCGAGAAGTTGCTTCGCCTCAAATTCGTAAAAGCGCATGGGGGAAGGGCGAGACTAGCCCCTCTCCTCTGAGTTAGGCAAGCCCTGATGGTGGCCCCGGAGCGACGAAACCGCGCTTGGGGCCGAAGGGCGCGTAGAACCTAGCCCGCGATGGCCTCTGCGAGCGCGACGACACGCTTGGCGTGATCGACGTGCAGCCGCTCGATGAGCTTGCCATCGACGACGACGACGCCCTTGCCCTCCGCTTCGGCCTCGGCATACGCCTCGATGATGCGGCGGGAGAGCCTGAGCTCGTCTGCGGATGGCGCGAACACTGCGTTCGCCGCCTCGAGCTGCTTCGGGTGGATGAGAGTCTTGCCGTCGAAGCCGAGCTCGGCCCCCTGACGGCAGGAATCGATGAAGCCTTCTTGGTCGTTCAAGTCGAGAAAGACCCCGTCGAGGATCACGAGCCGCGCTGCTCGTGCGGCAAGCAGGCAGAGCCCCAGAGCGGTGATGAGAGGCAGCCGCATGGCCGTGTGCTGCGCCTGAAGGTCCTTGGCGAGGTCGGAGGTGCCCATGACCAGGCCTCCGAGGCGCGGGCTCGCATCTGCGATCTCCTCCGCGTGTAGCATCGCTCGAGGGGTTTCCATCATGCACCATATCGCCATGTCAGGAGCGGCACCGTGCGACTGCAGGACCGCCTCGGCCTGCCGCACCGTCTCCGCGCTCTCGACCTTTGGAAGCAGGACCGCGTCCGGCCCGACCTTGGCGGCCGCCACCAGGTCGTCGTAGCCCCAGGGAGTGTTCAGGCCGTTGGTGCGGATCATGACTTCACGTTTGCCGTAGCCCCCGGCCTCGACCGCTCGGATGACCTGATCGCGAGCGTTCGATTTCATGTCGGGCGCAACGGCGTCCTCGAGATCGAGAATCAGGGAGTCCGCGGGCAGCGCACGCGCCTTCTCGAGCGCTCGCGCATTAGCGCCCGGCATGTACAACACACTTCGCCGGGGGCGATGTTTCGTACTCATCGTGTCACCTCTCAGAACTGGTAGGCCGCCTTCAGGTCGGCATCCTTTTCGGCCAGCATCTTGGCGAGCTCGACCATGACTTTGCACTGCTTGACGGTTGCGTCGTCCTGCATCTTGCCGTCGATCATGACGGCGCCCGTTCCATCGCCCATCTCCTCGATCACCTTTTTGGCCCAGAGCACTTCGTCAACCGGCGGGCTGAAGACCTTCTTGGCGATGTCGATCTGGACCGGGTGGAGCGACCAGGCGCCGACGCAGCCGAGGAGGAACGCGTTTCGAAACTGATCTTCGCAGGCGACCACGTCGCGAATGTCGCCGAACGGCCCGTAGTACGCGAAGATGCCGTTCGCGACACAGGCATCGACCATGCGCGCGATGGTGTAGTGCCACAGATCCTGCTGTGCAGTCGCGCGCGGTGCTTCGAGGTCGTCGGGATTCGGATCCTGGCGAACGAGGTAGCCCGGGTGTCCGCCGCCCACGCGCGTGGTCTTCATGCGTCGCGATGCGGCGAGGTCGGCCGGCCCTAGGCTGAGACCCTGCATGCGTGGGCTGGCGCCGGCGATCTCCTCCACGTTGGCAACGCCGAGAGCCGTTTCGAGAATCGCGTGAACCAGAATCGGCTTCTTCACGCCTGCGCGAGCTTCGAGCTGGGCAAGCAAGCGATCGACATAGTGGATGTCCCAAGGCCCTTCGACCTTCGGGACCATGATCACATCGACCTTGTCGCCGACTTCTTGGACGATCTGCCACATGTCGTCGAGGAACCAGGGGCTGTCGAGGCTGTTGACGCGCGTCCAGAGCTGACAGTCGCCAAAGTCGTTCTCCTTGGCGATCTTGACGAAGCCTTCGCGGGCATCGGTCTTTTTGTCCGCCGCGACGGCGTCCTCGAGGTTCCCGAGAAGCACGTCGCACTTGGCCGCAATGCTTGGCGCTTTTGCGGCCATCTTCGGATTGCTGGGGTCGAAAAAGTGGATCATCCGCGACGGCCGGAATGGGATCTCCCGTGGGGGTTCCGGTGCGCCGATGGCCATGGGTTTGAAGAAGTCCTTGGGATTGCGCATGGTGCCCCCAG
>SHLP01000203.1 GCA_004283055.1 Deltaproteobacteria bacterium | reverse complement strand
TCGATGTCGTCGACCGAGCCACGGCCGTTCTTGAGCTCGATCAGGTTCTTCACCGTCTCGAGGATGTCGGTGTTTGTGAGCACCGTGTGATCGAGGTCCGGTCGCTCGTCTTCGGGGACATCTTTGTAGAACTTGTAGTTCAACTTGAGACGCCCGACCTGACTCAGGTCATAGCGCTCCGGGTTGAAGAACAGGTTGTTGAAGAGGTTCCTCGCCGTGTCGAGCGTGGGCGGATCGCCCGGCCGCAGGCGCCGGTAGATTTCCAGGATGCCCTCATCTTGCGACTGCACCTTGTCGACGAGCAGCGTGTCGCGGAGATACGAGCCGACGTTGAGCCCATCGATGAAAAGGACCTTGAACTCGTTGACGCCCGCTTCGTTCAGCGCATCGATGCGCGCCTCGGTGACCTCTTCGTTGACCGCGAGCAGAATCTCTCCGGTGTCCTCATCGATGACGTCCTCGGCGGCAACCTTGCCGATGACCTCGGTGAAGTCGATGGGCAAGTAGTCGAGGCCTGCCGACTTCAGCTTTCGAATCGCCGCACGGGTGAACTTGCGGTTCTTACGAACGAGCACGTCGTCGCCCACCGTGATGTCGTGCGTGGCACGCTGGCCGGGCAAGAGCTCGTACTCGATCGACTTCGCGTACTGATCTTTCGACAGGATGTAGATCGTCTCGGTGTCGTAGTAGTAGTTGAGCAGCTCCTGGGTGTTGTACCCAAGCGCCTTCAGCAGCACCGTGGCCGGCATCTTGCGACGACGGTCGATGCGGACGTAGAGGAGGTCTTTCGGGTCGAACTCGAAATCGAGCCACGAGCCCCGATACGGAATGATGCGGGCCTGGTAGAGGAGCTTGCCCGAGGAGTGCGTCTTGCCGCGATCGTGGTCGAAGAAGACGCCCGGGCTTCGGTGGAGCTGGCTGACGACGACGCGTTCCGTCCCGTTGATGATGAACGTGCCATTGACGGTCATCAGCGGGATCTCACCGAAGTAGACTTCCTGCTCCTTGATGTCGCGGACCGCGCGTTCGGTGCTGTCACCTCCCGCGTCGTAGATGATGAGCTGGATCGTCACTTTGATCGGCGCCGCGTAGGTCATCCCACGCTGCCGACACTCGTCGACGTCGTACTTCGGCCTCTCGAGCGTGTACCCGCTGAACACCAACTCGCTGGTGCCGTTGAAGTCACGAATCGGGAAAACGCTGTTGAAGACGCCCTGAAGACCGGTATTTTCCCGCTCGTCTCTGGGTACATCTGTTTGAAGGAACTTGTCGTACGAGCGCTTTTGAATGTCGATCAGGTTCGGGATCTCGAGGATGTGCTCGATCTTCCCGAAGGAGTGTCGCATTCGAAAGTTCGTCTGAATCGTCGCCGCCATTAGAGAGACTCCTACCGAACCACTGCTACTGGAACCCTAAAGCCAAGAATTAAGAGACACGTACGCGACAAGGAGACCCTTCGGCCTCCCGCCGCATTGCGGAAAGTCGTGAATGATGTGCTGCGCGAACCGGTGCTGCCCCGGCCGGGACGTTAACCCGGTCGGGCCCGTGTGCCAAGTCGAGGCACAGGGCTCCGAGAGATAACCCCATAGGGTTATTTGACGGTGACCTTTGCGCCAGCTTCTTCGAGCTTCTTTTTGATCTCGTCGGCCTCTTCCTTGGAAACGGCCTCTTTGACCACTTTGGGGGCTGCTTCCACCAAAGCCTTGGCGTCCGCCAAGCCGAGCTGCGTGATCTCGCGGATCGCCTTGATCACGTTGATCTTCTTGGCGCCCGCTTCGCTCAGCTCCACGTCGAACTCGGTCTGCTCTTCGGCGGCCTCTGCAGCGCCGCCGCCCGCGGGTCCCGCCACGGCCACCGCTGCCGGTGCTGCCGAAACGCCCCACTTCTCCTCGAGCTCTTTGACCAGGTTCGCAACTTCCATGACGGTCCAGGAGCTGAGCTCTTCGACCATCTGTTCCACGTTCATATTTGCCATTCTTGACTCTCCGCTAACCGTGCGTGCGACACGGCTAAATTTGTTGTTGGACTACTCGCCTGCCTCTTTGCGCCGGTACGCATCGAGAACGAGAGCGAGGTTTTGGGCCGGTGCATTGATTTGGCCGACCAGGTTCTGCATGGGCGCCATGAGCTGCGCGAGCAGCGAGGCGCGGATCTCATCCTTGCCAGGAAGCGAGGCGAGCTCCTTTTCGACGCGTCGAGCGTCCAAGACTTGACCCTCGAGAAGCCCACACTTCACGAGGAGCTTCTCGTTGCCATCCTTCGGCTGAAGGACGTCGGTGTGCTCCTTGCGGAAGCTCTTGATCACCTTGGCGGCCGCCGAGGGGTCTTCGAAGCTCCAGGCAATCGCGGTCGGGCCAGTCAAGTGCGCCGTGAACTCTTCGTTGCCGGCGAGCTCGGAGCCCTCTAGCGCTTTTCGAACGACGTTGTTCTTCACGACTTTGTACTCGACGCCGGCATCACGGAATCGAGAGCGAAGGTCGGTGATTAGCTCGACGTTCACGCCGCGGAAATCAACGAGGACGGTCGCTGATGCGTTCGCGAAGCTCTCGCGAACCGAGACGGCCTGCGCCGCTTTGTCTTCTCGTGTAAGGCTCATGGTTACGCCTCCACTTCTATGGTGCCGGGGTCAACCTTGATCCCGGGGCCCATCGTGGAGCTCAAGGTGATGCTGCGAAGGTAGGTTCCCTTCGCGGCGGCTGGTTTGGCTTTCACGAGAGCGCCAACCAGCGATTTCACGTTGCCGGCGAGCTCGGTCTCGCCAAAGGATTTCTTGCCGACCTGCGCGTGAACGATCCCTGCCTTTTCGACACGGAACTCGACCTTGCCGGCCTTGGCCTCGCGGACGGCCTTGCTCACGTCGAATGTCACGGTGCCGACCTTGGGGTTTGGCATGAGGCCACGGGGGCCGAGTACGCGACCGAGGCGTCCAACCTGGCCCATCATGTCCGGCGTCGCGATCACAGTGTCGAAGTCGAGCCAGCCGTCGGTAATCTTGGCGACCAAGTCGTCACCGCCAACGAAATCCGCTCCGGCAGCCTCCGCCTCGCTCACCTTCTCGCCCTTCGCGAACACGAGGACGCGATTGGTCTTGCCCGTACCATGGGGCAAGACGACAGCACCGCGAACCATTTGGTCCGCGTGTTTTGGATCCACTCCAAGCCGAACTGCAACGTCCACCGACTCGTCGAAGTTGGCGAATGCCAATTCCTTGACGAGCGAGACCGCTTCCTGCAGTGCGTAGCGCTGGCTCTTATCGGGCATCTGTAGAATGCCCGCGCGCTTTTTTCCGGGTTTCATTGGGACTCCTTGCGGCGACTCGAAGCGCCTACCACCAGTTGTGTGCCTCGGTGGTCCAGGGGAGCGAAGTCACTCGCTCCAAAGAATTACTCGGCTAGCTCGACCCCCATGGAACGCGCCGTGCCGATGATGCTCTGCATGCACGTCTCGAGCGAAGCTGCATTGGTATCTTGAAGCTTGACCTGAGCGATTTCCTTGACCTGGTCCATCGTGATCTTACCGACCTTGTCCTTGTTCGGGCGCGCAGAGCCCGACTCCAGGTTCAATGCTTTCTTGATCAAGACGGCCGCAGGGGGCGTCTTCATGATGAAGCTAAAGGAGCGGTCCTGGTAAACCGAGATCACCACGGGGATGATCAGGCCGGCATCCTTTTGGGTCTTTGCGTTGAACTCCTTGCAGAACGCCATGATGTTGACGCCATGCTGACCGAGCGCAGGCCCGACCGGCGGAGAAGGATTCGCCTTCCCTGCAGGGAGCTGAAGTTTGATCTGTCCGATGACCTTTTTCATGGATTCGGGCTTCTCCGGAGCGGCGAGTCATGCCTCAGGGCACGAATAATGCAAGCCGATTTCTCGGAAATCTGGTGAACCTCGCCAAAAAGGGGACGGCCCCGTTTTCGAAAAAGGGGACCGTCCCCTTTTTGCGGGGGTTAACGCTGGTTAGTTGGTCTTCTCGACCTGGACATAGTCCAGCTCGACGGGCGTAGCGCGGCCGAAGATCGAGACCAGGACGCGGACCTTGTGCTTCTCCTGATTCACTTCTTCGATGGAACCGGTGAAATTGGCGAACGCGCCCCCGGTGACTCGAACGTGGTCACCCTTCTCGAACTCGACCCGCGGCTTCGGCTTCGCCGCGCCCTCTTCGACCTGCTGCTCGATCGCGGCGATCTCTCGCTCCGGGACCGGAGACGGATGGCGACCGCCGACGAAGCCGTTGACCTTGGGCGTATCTTTGATGAGGTGCCAGGTCTGGTCGTCGAGGTCCATCTGGACGAAAATGTACCCCGGATAGAACGTGCGCGAGCTCAGCCTGGGCTTACCGCCACGGCTCTCCTGGACGTTTTCCTTGGGAATGAGGATGTTCCCGAAGCGCCCCTCCATACCGGCCTGTTTGATTCGCTCCTCCAGCGAGAGCTTCACTTTGCTTTCGTAACCCGAATAGGCCTGAACGACATACCACTTCATTGGACTCACACGTTGTAAATGAGGTCGGTGATGTGGGACCAAACCGCGTCGTAGACGCCGAGAATGATTGCCGCGATCACGGACACGATGAGGACGACGACCGTTTGGGACCAGGTTTCCTTGCGTGTAGGCCAGGCCACTTTGGAAAGCTCGACGCAGACTTCGAGGACAAAGGTATGAATCTTGGTCGAGCGATATGCGATGACCGCCGAGATGAAGGCTACTAGGCCCGCTCCAACTGCGATCATGGTGCTGTTCGGCTCGGGAACCGCGTCGACGTTGTCGGCCAAGATGGTCCAGACCGCGGTGCTGCTCTTGATGAGGAACCAGGCCAGAGTGACAGCGCAGGCGGCGTAAGCGAATTGCACCCAGCGCTCTACTCCGAGCGTCCCGGTCGGCCTCGCTTTGTCTTGTTCTTTCGTAATCGCCATCGTTGTTCCTTGCGGCAGGCCAGGAGGGATTCGAACCCACAACCCGCGGATTTGGAATCCGCTGCTCTACCAATTGGAGCTACTGGCCTAGATGCGGGTCCTATTTACTCTCTTTGTGTTCGGTTCGCCCGTTGCATTTGGGACAGAACTTTTTGAGCGTCAGTCTCTCCTTCTGCCCGGGCTTTCTCAATTTTGTCGTC
>SHLP01000202.1 GCA_004283055.1 Deltaproteobacteria bacterium | reverse complement strand
GCTGCTGAAACGCCCTGCCGAGGTCGGACTGCCTGGGTGCCAAAGTGGCGATGCGAAGCTGGTGCTGGGGCTCGGCGGGCGCCTCCGGGCTTGCCTCGGGGCTGGGCTCAGCGCTCGCGGCAGGGGTGGTTTCGGCGCTGGCTTCACCGCAAAACGAATCGCTACTGAGCAGCACGGCGAGGAGGAGGACGGACGACGTGAGAAAAACGCGAAGCATGCCGAAGCAAAGCACGGACCGGGTGACGCCTCAAGAGCCGCTGCCGGTCGCGCGCATGACGCCGCCGTTGCGGAGCTCGAGGCCGTCGAGGCAGCCGGAAATCTCCTCGAGCAGCGTCGGCACGGCCGTTGGGTCGGCGATGGGGTTGACGACGCAGACATCGATCCCGGCTTGTGCGTAGGCGCGAATTCGCGCGCGGATGGTTTCGCGATCGCCGACGACGGCCATCGCGTCACAGAGCCGGTCGGTCACTCCTTGGGCCACGCCGGCGCGGTCGCCCTTGGCGAAGGCCTCACGAATCTGGCGCGCCTCGTCTTCGTAGCCGATCCACTCGAAGCACTTGTTGTAGCCGGGTGTGGCTGCGTAAGCTCCAAACACCGTGCGTATAAGGTTCCGCCCCATGTCGGGATCGTCGGCCATCACGACGTGAAGCCGGGCGATGACCTCGATGGCGCCGGGGTCGCGTCCAGCCTCTTCGGCGCCGGCGCGGACCTCGCCGAGCACCTGCGGCAAAGCCGACTCGGGGACCATATTGAGACAAACACCGTCGCAGAGCGCTCCGGCAAGGCGCAGCATCCGCTTGTTGAGCGCCCCGAGATAGATCGGAACCTCGCCTACGGTAGCGCCCCCGAGGCGAAACCCTTTCACCGAGAGCGTCTTGCCCTCGTAGTTGGTTTTCTGCCCGCTCAACATCTGACGCAGGACTTCGACGTGCTCGCGCATGCGCGTGAGGGGCTTGTCGAAGGGCTGCCCTGCCCAGTCTTGAACGATGTTCGGGGAGGAGAGGCCGAGGCCCAGAATGAAATTGCCGTTGGTCATCTGGCTCAGCGTCATGGCCGCCATGGCGTGCACCATCGGCGTCCGCGTTTGCGCGGGAACCACCGCCGTTCCGATGCGTATCCCGGGCAGACCCTGCGCAACGGCGCCCGCCAGAGCATAGGAGTCCCCGCCGTTCACTTCGGCCATCCAGACTTCCTCGTAGCCCCGATCGACCGCAGCCCGCGCCAGCTCGACCGCTCTGTCCGCCCCAGCCAGCGGCAAGGTCATCCCCAACCGCACGTTCTTCTCCGCGCGCTCCATCCGCCCATCCTAGTCCAATCTCCGCACCGCATTCACCCCTACGAAAAGGGGACAGTCCCCTTTTCTTGTTAACCCCTCGAAAAAGGGGACTGTCCCCTTTTTGGATGCGTTGGTTTCTTCGGGAAGCTGCTAACACCTGGGGATGGCCGGTCTCTTTTCGGTTCGCGCTCCGATGCAGGCGGTGGTGATTTCGGTTCGAGCGGAGGTCGGGCGGACGGTTGCTGCGGGGCAAACGCTCCTGATCCTCGAAGCGATGAAGATGGAGCACGTCGTCGCTGCGGAGCAGAGCGGCGTCGTTCGCGAGGTGCTCGTCGAGGCCGACGCGATGGTTGCGGCGGGCGACTCGCTCGTGGTCTTGGAGGAGGCCGAGCACAGCGAGGCTGAGGTGCATGAAGACGCGCCCGCATCGCTCGAGGAGGTTCGGCCCGACCTCGCCGAAGTGAGGCAGCGGCACGCGTTTGGCCGCGACGAGAACCGTGCCGATGCCGTGGCCAAGCGTCGCAAAACGGGTCAGCGCACCGCGCGCGAGAACGTCGCCGACCTCGTCGACGAGGGAACTTTGGTCGAGTACGGCGCCTTGGTGATCGCGGCCCAACGAAGGCGGCGACCGATCGACGAGCTGATTCGGCGGACACCAGCGGACGGGATGATCGCAGGCATTGGTCGCGTGAACGGGGAGGCCTTTGGAGCGACGCGCACCCAGTGCGTGGTCGTATCGTACGACTACACCGTGCTCGCCGGGACGCAGGGCACGATGAATCACCTCAAGAAGGACCGAATGTTCGAGCTCGCCGAGGAGCGCGGCCTCCCGGTCGTTCTTTTCTCTGAAGGCGGAGGCGGCCGTCCGGGCGACACCGACCACGCGATCGTGTCCGGCCTCGACTGCCGAGCCTTTCAGTACTTCGCCGCGCTATCCGGAAAGGTACCCCTGGTGGGGGTGAATTCCGGCCGCTGCTTTGCCGGGAATGCCGCGCTGCTCGGTTGCTGCGACGTCGTCATCGCAACGAGGGCCTCGAACATCGGCATGGGCGGGCCCGCGATGATCGAAGGCGGGGGTCTCGGTGTCCATGCGCCCGAAGAGATCGGGCCTTCGGCCTCTCAGTACCGCAACGGTGTGATCGACGTCTTGGTGGATGACGACGAAGAAGCCGTGGCCGTGGCGAAGAAATACCTTTCCTATTTTCAGGGCGCCCTCCCCGATTGGACCTGCGCGGACCAGCGCCTGCTGCGCGCGGCGATTCCGGAAAACCGCCTTCGTGTCTACGACGTGCGCAGCGTCATCGAAACCCTAGCCGACGACGACTCGGTGCTGGAGCTGAGTGGCGGCTTCGGCGCCGGCTTGGTCACCGCCTTGGCGCGGGTCGAAGGCAAGCCCGTCGGCATCGTCGCCAACAACCCCGTGCACCTCGGCGGCGCGATCGACGGCGAAGCCGCCGACAAGGCAAGCGATTTCATGAAGCTCTGCAGCACCTTCGGGATCCCGCTCCTGTTCCTGTGTGACACGCCAGGGTTCATGGTGGGACCCGAAGCCGAAGAGACGGGGCTCGTCAAACGCGCCGCCAAGCTCTTCACGACCAGCGCGGCACTCGAGGTTCCGTTCTGCACCATCGTGCTGCGCAAAGGCTATGGGCTCGGCGCGCAGTCAATGGCAGGGGGGAGCTTCAAGGCGCCCGTGTTCACGGTTTCCTGGCCGACCGGCGAGTTCGGAGGCATGGGCCTCGAAGGGGCGGTGAGGCTCGGCTTTCGAAAAGAGCTGGGCGCGATCGACGACGCCGAGGAGCGAGAGGCGATGTTCCGGCAAATGGTAGACAAGCTCTACGAGCGAGGGAAAGCGGTCAACGTGGCGGAGCACTTTGAAATCGATGCGGTGATCGACCCCGTAGAAAGCCGTCGCTGGGTCTTGAGCGCAATCGAGGAGGCCTAGCCCCTCAGCGAGGCGTGTACTTCGCCGGCTGCCCGAGCGCCCGCGGAGATCGCGCCGTCCATGTACCCGCACCAGCGCTTCGCGCTTTCGGTGCCGGCCCAAAAGATGCGGCCGCTTGGCTTTCGCAGATGCTCGCCGCCTGCGCTGAGCAGCCCAGGCGTCAGCGGCGTGATGCAGCCGGTGCTCCAGGGGTCGGCCGCCCAATCCTTTTCGACGTAGCCGGTTGCATCGAGCGCCTTCGGCCCAAAGTAGCGGGCGAGCTCTTCTTTCAAGCCCTCCTCACGCTGCTTTCGGTCTGCGAGGTGCGGACACTCGACGACCGAAAGAAAGCAGCTGAGCACGCCCATCGATGCATCTTCGGGCGAGTTGTCGAACACGAGCTGGATGGGGCTGCGGTCGCTCTGCATCGCGCCGTTGAGGCCGCCTGCCCGCCAAAAGGGGCGCGCGTACAGCATGGCCGCTTTGACCAACGGCAGCCGCGGCAAACGCGCCCAGCCCGACACCAGGTCTTGGCGTGCCTGGGGCAGAGCCGGAGCAAACACGATTCGCGCGGTGTCGGAGGGCGCCATCGCGACGATGACGCGGTCGGCGGTGAAGGTCTCGGCTGAAGTCACCACGCGCATACGCTTGGAAGAGCGATCTTCGACACGAAGGACGGCGCGGCCGAGAAGAACACGGTCGCCGAGCTCGGACGCCATGCGCTGCGAAATCACCTGCGAGCCTCCTTCGATGCGCTGGTCCTGGGCGCCGCCGTCGTTGAGGATCACCGGCAAGAGGCCGCCGGCCGAACGCAGATAGTGCAAGACCCAGAGCAGCGAAATGCGCTCCGGGTAGCCCGACCAGACCGCCCTGCTGATCAAGCGAAACACCGACGGCGTGAAGCTCGTCCGAGCGTGCTCCGCGAGCCAGTTCCCAAGTGTGGTCTGGTCGAGCGCGGCGGCATCCTGCATGCGCCAGGGCTCGCCGATCGGAATCTTTTTGGCGAGACGATCGAGCTGCCACGCCACTTTGCCGAAATCAGCGGCTTCGGTGAGGCTGACGTCCGGCAACAGGCCGCGGGAGATCCGGCCCTCGATGTCGTAGGTCGTGTCGCCATCGTAGTAATGATCAAAGGCGCCGATCCCGAGCTCGTCGATCAGGGCGGCTATGGCGCGCTGGCCGGGGCCGATCCACTCACCGCCGACCTCCACGACGTGCCCCCCGCCGATGGGCATGTTGAGCGTCCGACCGCCGACGCGCTCCCTCGCCTCGAGCACGACGAAGGAATCGACGCCCAGCCTGAGCAGCTCGCGCCCCGCCATCAGCCCGGATAGCCCCGCGCCGATCACCACCGCGTTTACATGCCGCACGGCTGACGTCTTTTCTTCGGCGGCGGAGGCCCGACTCCAGCCGGGCGCTCCAATCGAGGCCGCCGCAGTGGCGCCTCCAGTCACGCGGACAAAGCGCCTTCGGGTGTATCGACTCGTCATGGAGACACACATCCCTCGCCGCCTGCGAGCCAGGCGACGATCGGTCGAAGATCATGGTCGGGCACCGTGCCCACGACGCCTTGCATGATCGCATCGGCCGCGCCGCGGGTTCCGGCTGAGGCTTCTTCGAGACGCCGTTCGAGGTAGCCTGCGTACTGACCGCAGAGCCGAGAAGCCATCACGCCGTCGTCGCCTTCGCCGTTTCCACCATGACAGGCGACGCAGTGCTGCGCGTAGAGCGCCGCACCTCGGGCGCGTTCTTCATCGCTGGCGTCGCTGGGCCCGATTTCGATCTCGGGCAATTGAGAAAGATAGACCGCGATTTCGCTCACCTCTTCAGGCAGTAAATTACGCGCGTACGGGCCCATCACTGGAAGGCGGATGGTTCCGGCTCGCAGGCGGTAGAGCTTGTTCTCGATGACGACGCGCCTCTGGCCGGCAAGTCG
>SHLP01000073.1 GCA_004283055.1 Deltaproteobacteria bacterium | reverse complement strand
ACCCGGGGGAGGGCGACACAGTCGTTCCTAGCGCTTGGCTGCGGCTCGGTTTCGCCGAAGAGGTCGCGGATGGCGCACTCGATGGCTTTTCGCTTCGATGCGACGGGCAGGTCACGAACGCGACGGTTCACCGGCTTGGCGCCGACGGTCGCACGCTGATTCTCAACCCAGTGCAGGGCCTGCCGGCCAATGCGGCCTGCTCGCTCGCTTGGCTGGGTTCCGACGGCCCCAACTCGCTTGGCTTCGACACCTACCCGCAGGGCCCGAGCTCGGCTGTCCCCTACGATCGAACCGATGCGAGCCGTACGGCGCCGTTTCCAGATGACCTTTGGCTCGTCGCCGACTCCGCGTCTCCCACGGGCCGCCGTCTCGACGTTCCCATTCCGGACCGAGAAAGGGATATCCAGCGTGTCCTGACGGCGCTCAAGTTCGCCTTGGGGGCGCCAGACGGGTTCAGTCCTCTCGGCCCACTGGTCGTCGAGCTTCCCGAAGCTCCCGATCCAGCTTCGCTCCCGAGGCAGCCGGCAGAGTCGCTCGAGCCGCTGGCGACCGTGGGTCTGTTCGACGTCGACCCGGACAGCGCCCAATACGGAGAGCGGGTCCCCTTCGAGCTCTACATTCGCTCGATGTCGACGCGGGGGAACCCGGAGGTGCAACACGCGCTCGTCTTGTTCCCTTCCATCCCGCTCACACCTCGGAGTCAGTACGCGCTTGTGGTGACGAAGCGAGCGCTGGCCGATCTCGATCGCGCATTTGCGCCCTCGGCTTTCATGAGCGCCGCGCTCGCTCCGCTCGAAGCCTCCGAACCCGAACAGGTCACGGCGGTGCGCGACGTCATTGCCCCCGCGCTCGCGGGGCTCTCTGACGCATCGCCACCGGTGTTCGCAGAAGATATCGCGCTCGTCACCCGATTCACCGTGCGCTCGACCGATGCGTTCCCGTTGACTCCGCTAGCCATGAAGGAGCAAGCGCGAAGCCTGCCACCGCCCACGTTCACCATCGAGCGGGTGGAACGCGGCTTTGGAGACGTCGCAGCCATCGTGGAGGGCACCTGGGAGGCCCCAGAATGGCGAGAAGGGCAGAGGATCGTACGCGACGAGGACGGCCTTCCGGTGTTGGTCGGGACGAAGCCGATTCCCTTCGTGCTTGCGATTCCGCGCGCCGCCACGACGGCCCCGGTTCCCGTCACCATGTACCAACACGGCAATCCGGGAAGCGCCGAGGCGGAGGTTCCAAACCAGGCGCAGCGGTACCTCGCCCGAGGTGGGCATGCCGTCATCGGCTTCACCGACACCGTCAACCGCGAGATCGGGTCCGACACCCAGCTCCAGCAGGCCGCAACGTTGGGGCCGCTCTTGGTCGACGGGGTTATTGCGGAGTTCGACATGCAGACGCTGGGCGAGCAGCTTGCCTTCATCCGATTCGTCGAGGAGCTCCGAGACTTGGACGTCGTCCCATTTGGCAATCCAGACGGACAGCCGGATCTCGATGTTAGCGAACCGCTGACGTATGACGGGATTAGCGCAGGTTCCGTTCAGGGGCAGGTGTTCGTTCCCTACGCGCCGGAGGTCGTCGCTGCGGCGCTGGTCGTCGGTGCTGGGCGGGCTGCGGAGATTCTGTTCTATCAGGACATCATCAACCCAGATGGCGTCGGAAGCCCACTGATGAGTGCGCTGACCTTGTTCGCGCCGAACCTGCGCCCGATCGACATGTGGCTCGGAATGAGCCTCTATCAGATCGCCATCGACTCACAGGACCAACACAACCACGCGTCGTTCATGTACGCGAACCCAATCGAGGTCGGCGGCACGACGAAGAAGCCGAGCGTCCTGGTCCAGGAAGGGATAGGGGACACGTTCATCCCGAACAATGCGACGCGTAGCCTCGCCTACGCGCTAGGCTCGACGCCGCTCGTCGGACGCGTTGCGCAGCCTGTGCCGTATCTCGAACGAGCCGACGCTCCCTTGGTTGCGAACGTCGATTCACAGACCACGAGCGCGTACTCGCAGTACGTGCCGAACGGAATCCCGGGCTTGAATCCCACCCCGGGTTGCGAATTCTGGGACGAAGGGCACTTCTGTGCGCAAACCGCTCGAGCCGCGCTCGATCAGCGAATGACGTTCTTCAGGACAGCGCTCACAGACGATGCGCCGACCGTCGTTGACGGCCCGGTCAACCTCTGCGACGCCGTGCCGAGCTGTGACGACGACAACCCGTGCACGGCGGACCGCTGCGAGCCTTCTACCGGCGAGTGCATCAATAGCCCGCAGAACAGACGTTCTTGCGAGATCGATGGCGTCCCAGGCATCTGCCTGCTCGACATGTGCACGCCGCTGCAGATGTGCTCGATGCTGGAGGACGACCTTCAGACGGCGACGGGGGCTCTGAGCTGCAACTTCTTCGGGTTCCCGCTCGAGTTGTCCGCGACGCTCGGCACCCAGCGCCTCGGTCCCCTAGGGCCGGGCCCAGTCGAGTACACGGTTCAAACCGCCCTTGCGCTGGAGGCGTCAGCGATCGATTTCTTGGGAATCTTCGGAGACACGGCCGATGTGCTTCGTTTCGAGAGCGTTGTCGCGTCGACGGGGGGCAGCGTGGATCCGGCGCCCGTCACGACCACTCAGGGCATCGGCCTCTGCCAAGTCACGCTCGATGCGCCCGCCGACCTTGCATCGTTTGCTTCCGAACCCACAGCGGCGACCTGGTTCCTGGAGGACGACGCTACCTTCCAAGAGATCACGTTGGAAGACATCGACCTAACCATCTCGGTCAGTGGTCTGGACGCTGACCTCACGACCTCGGGGCCGAATCCGAGCTGCCTGTGGGAAACGAGCCCGCCGAGGCTCGTCGAGATGCCGTGAAGATCCAACCGAGGTCACCAACAGAGCAAGCGGGTCGTGTGGTAGTCTTCGCACGATGGCCTTCGCCGCACATCTACGTTGGATTTGCGCCGCGGTGGCGGCGATTGTCGCAGCGACTGGATGTGGCGGCGACGACGGTCCATATCTGCTCCGCTGCAACGTTCGGGACCCCGGATGCCAGCAGGCGATATTTGCGAGCCTTGCTTCGCTGCTCGCCGCAGAGCCGGAGAATCGCCCTAGCATACGTGTGATCGCGCCCGAGCAGCTGCGAGCGGAAATCGAGCGCGGGGAGGCGCCATTCACCCTACCGACGGAGGGCGTCGAGCAGCGAGCGTTCAGGGCGATGGGCTTTTCCCCTGACACCGAGGGCGACGTGTATCAGCTAGCCATCGAGTCGATCGTGAGAAACACGACCGCCTACTACGACTCCGGCGTGATCACGATTGTCGAACGAGACTACGAGCCGGGCGACGTGCAGTTCACGCTTGCGCACGAGCTCGTGCATGCGGTACGAGACAGAGAGCTCGGTCTTCCGGACCTGACCGCGCTACCATCCTCGGACCAGCTCAGCGCAACGCGAAGCATTTACGAAGGGGATGCCGATTACTTCGCGCACCGCTGGTACTACGAAGCAGAGGCCACTCCTCTCACGAGGAGCGATTGGTCGTACATCAACGGCCAGCGCCTAGACGACCTGTACCTCCTTGCGGCGGACCTCGAAAAAGGCTTCTTCGAGGCGGTCAACCGTTTCCCCTACGTGCAGGGCATGTACGTAATTACTCAGCTGGTACAGAGAGAAGCGGAGAACAAACGGCGCTATCTGATGACGAATCCGTCGACGAACACCTACGACGTCTTGTTTTCTTCCGTCAGCGAGCTCGGTCGAGGCCGGCCGACCTACGAGCCGACCGGTGTTCTGCCGCCGGACGGCTACGGGCTGGTGTTCACGGATGAGCTTGGCGCATGGGATCTGTACGTGTTCTTGAGGCGGCTGCAGCCCGCGCAGGACGAAGGATCGTCTGGCTGGTCGTCGCGCCAGGGCTATTCGGTGACGCGCCCCAACGGGGACTCTTTCGATATTTCGCCGGCCGAAGATTGGCGCGGCGATCGACTGCGCGTGTACCAGCGCGACGGCGAGGTGGTGGCCGTTTGGCACGTCCGCTACAGGACGCGCGACTACTTGGACTTCTACGACGACGTCCTCTTGGACATGGTCAATGACAGCTCTTCGGCGCCACCGTTTTCAGCGGCCAGGCGCACGAGCGAAGATGAAGTGGCCTTCGTCTTTGCCGAGACGCGATCGTCGCTCGATGAGTGGCTTTCGCAACCGCTTATCCCGCCGAGCTTCCTGGCAAGTGCAGCCAAGAAGTCCGCTGGGTCGAAACGCCATGCAGGGCCGGTGTGTGTAAAGCGCCGGTAAGGCGCGCGATCCCGGACGGACGGCCCGCTGCTTCCAGCTCCCGCCGAATCGCGCCGCATGCGATGAGATGCGCCGCGCTGCTCGGGATGGCCGCGATGCTGTGGCTTGTGGCCGTGCACATGCATGCGCAGGAGCCGACGCGCCTCGGCGCACCGGTCAGCCTGGTGTCCCTCATCGGACCCGCGGTCGAGACGCACGTCGACGGTAAGAGCTCCGCCGAGGCCTCCACCCGCCTAATCGCGGAGTTCTAACGGCCTCCGCCCCGAGCGCGCGTTTGTGGCGGCAATGGTCACCCCATCTGCCGAAGGACCAAGCGATTCGCCGGCTGACGAATCCTTGCGCTTTTGTTTTGGAGCCCACGTCGCTACAGTCGGCGCCTTTGGAGGCCACGATGAGTCAATCGATCACCAACGTCAGCTGGGTGTTGCTTCTCGCACCCGCCCTGTCTCTTTGCGTTGGCTGCGATGGCGACGCCGCGAGTGCCCCGGATCTCTGTAACGATGTGTCGTGCGATACGCCGCCGTCGGCCACCTGCGTTGGCGATTCGCTGCGCACATACGACAGCAGCGGAACCTGCCTCAACGGTGAATGCGACTACGGGTTCACCGACACGGTTTGCCCTCTCGGCTGCGTCGCAGGAGCCTGCGCGGCCGAAGCCACCGTCAACTGCACGCTCAATCCTTACGAGCAGGTGAGCTGGTCCACTTTCGATCAGTACAAGGCGAGCTTTCACACCCACACCACCGAGAGCGATGGCAGCCAGAGCCCGGCCGAGGTCATCGACGAGTACTACTCGGCGGACTACGACATTTTGGCTATCACCGATCACAACCACCTCACTTGGCCTTGGTCGGACTACGGTCGGGACCCAACCGCCCTCGGAATGCTGGCCGTGAGGGGGGATGAGTACTCGAGCTCGCATCACATGAACGCCTTCTGGGATTTCACCACCATCAGCTCGGATCTAGAGAGCGGGATTCCGCACGTACACGAGAGCGGTGGGCTCTCCCACATCAATCATCCAGGGCGATACAGAGCCCCGGAGGAATGGGCCTGGTACATCCCCTGGTACCAGGACTATGACTCCTGCGTGGGCCTCGAGGTATTCAACCAGGGCGACCGCTACTCCAACGACCGCACTCTGTGGGACAACATCAACGAGAGCTACTTCGAATCCGACGGCCGCCTGGTCTGGGGCTACTCGAACGACGACAAGCACACCACGGGACACCTGTATCGGAACTTCCAGTTCATGTTGCTGCCCGAGCTGAGCGAGGCGGCGCTGCGCGAGGCACAAGCGACCGGCGCTTTCTATTTCTGCTACGAGCCAGGCGGCAGCGGGACGGCCGACGTCCCCCGAATGACCGACATCGACGTGGACAACACGGCCAAGACCATCACCATTGCTTCCACAGGCAACCCGAGCATCACCTGGATCGGGCCTGGCGGCCTAATCGAAGGTAGCGGCGAGGTCTTCGACTTCACCGACTACGTCGACACCCCCTTCGTGCGCGCCGTGCTCGATGGCGAAAACGGCGACTGTTATACGCAGCCCTTCGGCTTCGAAACCACGCCCAGTGCTCATCGCGACCGCTGATCACCCGGCTTCGCCAAGAGCGGAAGACGCCACGGCCGCTTGAGAAGCTCATACTCGCCGCGAGGCAGGGCGACGAGCACGGCGGCATCGAGCTCGAGCCAAGCCGCTAGCTCCTCGAGCGCGTCGCGCGACATGGCCGTGCACCCACTCATGCCCTTGTCCGGGCCCTCCCAGACATGGAGAAAGATGCAGCTCCCGGCGGCGCGCCGCGTCGTCTTCGTGTTGTGCTCGACGACGAGCGCCAGGGCGTAGAGATCGTCGTCGCGCCGCATCTGCTCGGCGCTCTTCCAATCGATTTCGGTCTCCGCGGTCGAGACGATGCGGTTGTAGTAGTCGGACTGCGGGTCGTCGACGCATCGAAGGTCGGCGCTGGCCTGCACGTAGGGGACGGAAAGGTCGTTTCGCGCGGCCGCGTATCCATAGGCCGCGCCGATCTGGAAGACTCCCGCCGGCGAGCGGCCGTCGCCTTCGCGCTTGAGCGGGCCGGGGTATCCGTCGGGCCGGCCGTTTCCGTGGAGCCCTCGGCCCCAACCGTAGCCCTCGCGTCCGAGCACCGCATCGACGCGCGCTCCGACCTGCCGCCACCTCTCGCCGGGTTCGCGTTCGTAGCGGCGAAGCGTCGCGCGATAGTCGGTCCAGAGGTTGGAGACGACGGTGACGAGCTGCATTCGGTCGTCCGGAATCGGCGAAGGGAGCTGCGCGGCCCGCTTGGGTTCCGCTGCGGTCGTTTCATGTCTGTGACGGCCGCAAGCCGCCAGGCAGAATGCCGCAAAGAGAAGACAGGCGATGCGCATGGTTGCTTGCATTGGGGCCGATCATAGCTGGATTCGTGACAGCTAGCCTTCGTGTTCCAACACGTCTTTGACGTTGATCAGCGCGAGCTCGAACGACGCAGCGTTTTGTTTGATGGCGAGACGCTCTGCGATCCGGCCGAGCACGGGAATCGGGATGGTGTATTCTACCTCGATGTTGAGCACCGTCCCATTCGCGTGTGGCTCAACCGAGTATTCCCACAAGGCACTGATCATTCCGAGGACGTGATGGAGCCCTCGCTCGTTGGGAACATACTCGATGACGACATTCTGCCCGCGAAACTGCAACCCTCCCATCTTGTACGTGTACTCGTACTGTTGACCGAGGCCGGTCCCCTCCACGTTGCGGACTTCGATCATGCCCGGGAGCCACGTTGGCAGCTCCGTCGGATCATCGACATACGCAAACACGTCCTCCGGGGATGCGTGGATTAGGATACTGTCTTTCCAAGAGGCCATATGGCCCGACTCCAACGCTCAGGGTGACGACTCGAGGAGACCAGGTCCCCGAGGCGTTGTCTATACCCAATTGTTCCCCGAGGAAAACATCCGACCGACGTGTAGAGTCGCCTGACTCGGTGACTCAGGCGATGCTCGTCGCGGAGCCAACGGACCTGAGCTCGGTTGGGTCGTGACGTCGTCCGCTGCGGATCTGCCGCAGATCGCGGCCCGATTTAGCCCCACCAGCCCAAAACGCACAGAAATGAGCCGCCTCCGCGTCTTCCGGACACTGAACCTATAATAGACGGGCAGATGCCCGTTTCGAACACCATGGGCTGGCCCGATCAGAAAGCAGCCGGACAGCCCATCGAGGAGGAATCTCCAATTGACGATGAAGCGCTCGTCGAATCGCTCCGGTCGGGAGATCCCGGCGCGCCGGCCAGGTTCTTCGACGCCTACGGCCGCTATGTCGAGCGGCTCCTCCTTCGGGTGCTCGGGCGCGATCCGGATTTGGAGGACCTCCTCCACGACGTCTTTGCAGAGGCTTTGGGCAACATCGAGCAGCTTCGGGACCCCACGCGCCTCAAAGGGTGGCTCACACGCATGACGGTCTTCATCGCTCGTGGCATGCTCAGACGGCGACGGCGTCATGGCTGGCTCGCGTTCGTGCCCGACGAAAAGCTTCCCTCGATGCCGTCACCCTCGACCCCGCCCGAGGCGCGTGATTTGTTGAATCGCGTCTTTGCCGTGCTGCAGCGGCTCCGCCCCAATCATCGGATCGCGTTCTCCCTCCGATACATCGAGGGCATGACGCTTCCTGAGGCTGCCGAGGCGAGCGGAGTGTCCTTGGCGACTTTCAAGCGGTGGCTGAAAGCGTCCAATCGAGCATTCATGAGTAGCGCACAGCGCATCGACCGAGCGCTCTACGAAGAGCTCTTGAACACGCCGCGTTGGGGGAGCCTGTCATGAGCAAGCGCCTCGAAAAGCTCGGCGCCAAAGTCGCGCGCGTGCAGGACGAAACGCTGGCTGACGGGACGCGGCGCGCCGCAGCTCGTCGGCGGCTCTTGTCGGGCGAGAGCCGGTCGGCGCCTCCGCGCTCTTCCCGCTGGGGGCCCGCGCTGGCCTGGGCTGGCGCGATGGCCGCGGTCGTGCTTGCCGTCGTCGTCCTGTGGCCCTCCGTCGCCGAGCCCATCGCCTACCGCGTCGAAGGCGAAGCGGAGTCGAGGCTCCTCAACCGCGAGATCGCCGCACCGACGGACGGAGCGAGGTCGATCGCCTTTACCGATGGTTCCGCCGTTCGGCTGAGCCCATCGGCCCAAGCCCGCGTGCGTCAGCTGAGAATCGAGGGCGCCACGCTGGTGCTCGACCGGGGTGAAGCGACGGTCTCGGTACGACACCGCGATTCTACGAAGTGGTCCGTAGAGGCGGGGCCGTTTCTGGTGCGTGTCACCGGTACGCGCTTCCGCGTCGGTTGGCAGCCCGAAGCCGAGTCGTTCGAGCTCGAGGTCTTCGAGGGGGAGGTGCGTGTGCGAGGGCCCCGCCTGCCCGAGCGAACCGTTCGTCGCGGAGAAGAGGTGCGCCAGATTTCAGCGGCGACCGTCGAGCCGAAGCCCGAGCCGCCGCAGGTCGAAGAGCCCATCCAAGAGCGGACGGCACTCCCCGAACCCCATCCTCGAAAGCCTCGAAAGCAGACCGGGACGGTCACACCTGCGGGAGCGCCGAGCTACGAGCCGCCCGCTGCGCCGACACCGTCCGAGGCCGAAGGGCCAGAGTCGACACGACCCGAGGAAGACCCCGAAGCTTCCGCCGAACCCTCGAGCGCGGAGCCTCCCTTGTGGAAAACGCTGCTCGACCGGCGTGACTACAGCGCGCTTTTGACCGAGCTCGGCCCCGAGCAACTCGAGCAGGCCATCTGGCAAGCCGACGCGGCTCGGCTGCTCGACCTCGGGGCAGCGGCGCGCGAGCTCGGTGATGCGCGGGCTGGCTCCATCTACAGGGTGGCCCGGTCGCGCTTTGCTGGAACGGATGCCGCCGCGGACGCTGCGTTTCTGCTCGGGCGGATGCAGTTCCACTCGGGAGCCTACCGCTCCTCGGCGACGTGGTTCGAAACCTACCTCCGTGAACGACCCGACGGTCGCCTTGCGCGCGAAGCCGCAGGTCGCTTGATCGAGGCCTACCATCATGCCGGTGACACCGATCGTGCACACGAGGCGGCCGAGCAGTACCTGCTCCGCTACCCGAACGGTCCACATGCGGGGCTTGCCCGATCGGTGCTTCAGTGAGAGACGCCTCGACTCTCCTCGTCGCCGTTCTCGTCTCGGTGAGCCCGTCCGCAAAGGCGCAAACACGGATCGCATCCGATGCATACACGGAGCCGCTCTGCGAGCGCGCGCGGGCCGAGCTCGAGCAGGTCGGCATTTCGGCCACGACCCTCTCGGTCGTCGGCAATACGCGCCGGAAACGAAGGCGCGCCTTTGCCGATACGACGGTTCAAGCACTGATCGTGTGTCGGCGGAAGCCGGCGCGTATCGAGGTGTTCTACCCTGACGGCTCCCGTTTCGGTGAGCCGGCGTTCGTCGTACCGGCATCCGACGAGGATCCCAGCGCCCTCCTCTACCTGAGCGAGCGAATCCGCGCCGAACGCTTCGTGGCCGATGTACCAAAACCGGTGCCGTTCACCCCTGCGGTCTGGTGGCTCGGTTTCGGAGGCGAGGTGTTGCTCTCGCCGGGCGGAGTGGCGCCCCTCGGTCTGATTACGCTCGACGTCGGCTACCGCTTTCACCGCCGCTGGTCGGTTCAAGCATTCGCGTCCATTCAGCCGTACATGCGACGTCTCAGCACCAACTCGGCCGAGTCACGCTTGCGGATCGACCAATTCGGCGCTGCAATCGCGTACCATCCTGTCGTGACCAGACGGGTCGACCTCTCGCTTGGGGCGCGCGTGGCTGCGGCACGGCTCGGCGCCAATGGTACGAGCAACGGCGCCAACGACGACCTCGAAAGCCAACGCGATCGGGTTTGGCTCGCGTCCCCGGCGGGGCGGGTTTCGTTGAGAGTCGGGCTCACGGATCGGGTCTGGCTCCGAATGCAAGGAGAAGTCGGGGCGATCGTGCCCAAAGCCGTCGTCGCGGCCGGCGCGGAGCCGGTCGCAGCGTTGGGTGCGTTTACGGCTCAGGCCGGGCTCGCTTTGGAGGCGCACTTCCGATGATGTGGCGTTTCATCGTTGCGCTTTTGGCAACCTTTTGGATGTTGGGCTGTGGGGAAACCACCGTGCAGCCGTTCGTGGACAAGCCCGATGCCAGCGTTGATGCCGGTGACGATGATGCCGGCGAGGACGACGACAGCGAAGAAGATGCCGGCGAAGAAGATGCCGGAGAGGACGAAGGGAGCGAGTCCGAGCTCTCCCTTCGTAACCGCGGGACCCCGTAACGAGCGGACTCGGATCCCTATCCGGGTTTCAGCGGTTTAGTTGTCGAGCGCGCCTTCGTCGATCCATTGAGCGAGGATCACGACGAAGCCGGCGTCGTCGGGTCCGTTTTGGTGATTTGCTTCGAGCTGCGCGATGAGCAAGCCCGCGTTGGCCAGGACGCCAGCATAGCTATCGAGGTCGACGCCCGCCGAGCCCCCGCCGCTATGGCATCGGACACAGTTCGCTTCGCCTGCTTCGAAGTACGGCTGGATGTCCGCTGCGAACGAGACCCCCATCATGGCGCCGCCGCTACCGCCGCTACCGCCGCTACCGCCGCTACCGCCGCTACCGCCGCTACCGCCGGTGCCCGCTGAGCCTCCGCTACCGGCCGTGCCGCCGCTACCGCCTGAGCCGCCGGCCCCGGCCATGCCGCCGCTACCGCCCGTCCCGGGCGTGCCGCCGGTGCCGCCCTGATCGCAGTCACTGTCCTCGTCGCCGTCGTGATCATCATAATCATCGTCGTAGTCGTAGTCGTAGTCGTAGTCGTCGTCATCGTCGTAGTCGTCATCGTCGTCATCGCGGTCGCCATCATGGTCATCGTCGTCGTGGCGATCGCAGCGATTCTCGTCGTCATCGCTGTCGTCGTCCCCGTCGCTATCACTGTCGTCGTCATAGTCATCGTCGTACCGATGCACGCAGTCGAAGCAGGCTTCACGGAGATCTTCACAGAAGGTCAGATCGTCAGTTTTCGTCGAGCAGAGGCCGTACAGCGCATCGCAATGCTCTGCGATCTCCTCCTCGTGGACACCGTTGCCGGGAACCGTGTTCATGCAGTCCATGGCGTCGGCCTCGCACTCGTCCGATGGCTTCTCGCACCAAGCCAGGTCGTCCTGACAGCGGTCGATGCGTTCCTGGACCGTCGCGGCGCTGCCGCCGACCCCTTCCGAGGCACAGGCGCCGAGCAGGCTCATGATGCCGAGCACCGGTAGCCAAACGATAAATCTCTTGGGCATTGTATTTTCCTCCTGCGAAGCCAGCATTTCGAGCGCGCCGGCGTCTACCTTTGTCCAGTGGTCGGCGCGTCCGAAATCGGCTCGCATCTTTACAACTGCGTACAAAAGGGCGATTCGAGGCACAGTGGATGACGATTCCCGACCCGCCGGCCTCGACATGTCGATGGGAACTACTGCGGCGGCTCGACGCTGGTCAGCTCGAACAGCGTTCTGTAGGTCGCATGGGCCAGCTCGTCATCCAACCCCGCCGGTACACGCTGCGCTTCGAGTTTCTCAACCGGTCCAGCATCTGAATTTCGGCTCCGTGAGCATTACCGGGTCGGTTTAAAAACGAGCTTGTAGTCGAGCTCCCGTGGATCATATCCTCTCGGCGTATCGAACGCGGGAGGACTCATGGGCAAAGCGCTTCGTCTTTTGGTAATCCTGTTCTCACTTGCCCTGGCGGGATGCGCGGAGGACTCGACTCCACCGGATGGCGGCACTGGCGGAACCGCAGGCTCCGGAGGCGACGCGGGCGCCGGTGGGATGGCCGGTACCGGTGGCACTGCAGGCACCGCGGGCTCGGGTGGCGTCGCTGGCATGGCCGGCTCGGGTGGCGTCGGCGGTTCGACGATGATCGAGCCTTGCACCGACGACAACCAATGTGGTGTAGAGGACGACTGTGTCTGTCCGGAGTGCGACGACGACCTCTTCTGCGGAGATCCCGCAAACTGCGAGAACGACGGGGAGTGCAGGCAGTTCGAGGAGGGATGTGTGTGCGCAGACTGCGCCGATCTCCCGGTGTGCGACCGCTGACTCAACAAAAAGGATTCGAGCGACGTTGACGACGGCACGGCGCTCGCTCCCCCCAGCGACATCCCTTCTAGGGTCGGATGTCCGTTTCTGACATACGTAATAGTTCTATTTGCTGAACGGATGACACGACGCAGCGTCGGGCCAACCGAACGCTCAAAATCCGAGGCACGCCCCGCAATCGCATGCTAAAAAATCCTCGATGCCAGAAGACGTGGCAAGCGTGGTCATCTGCGAAGCGTGCGGAGAGCAGGTGGCAGAGATTGTGGTCGACGAAAAGCGAGCGCTCTGCAGCGAGTGCCACCTCATGGAGAGTGGGACGAGCTTGCGTCCCCAAGAAAAGACCGATTTCGACGACTGAACGCTCTCGCTGAACGCAGTCTGCCAAGCAATAGCAGAACTCGCGCCCGCGTCGTGTCGGCAACAACTCTCGTACTGCGCCGCGGGGAGCGAAGCCGCGTGACCCAGCACCACGGGTCTTGTAGCCTGCTCGGATATGTCTCCGAAGACGCTTGCCCTCGCTCTCGCGATATCGCTTGGCATGTCGACCGCTTGTAGGCGCGCGCCCGAACACGACACCGCCAAGGCGCCGGCGTCCCCGCCGAACGTGCTTCTCATCACGGTCGACACGCTCAGGGCCGACCGCGTCGGGTGTTACGGATACGAGGGCGCACACACGCCTCACACCGACCGCTTCGCGGCTGAAGGAGTCCGCGTCGAACGTGCAATCGCGCCGACTCCGCTCACGCTTCCGTCGCACACCTCGATTTTGACCGGCCTCGAGCCACCCGCACACAGCGTTCGAGGAAACGGGGTGTTCCGGGTTCCGGACAGCCTCCAAACGCTTGCGGAGATTCTCAAAGCCGAGGGCTACCAGACACAAGCGTTCGTATCCTCAGACGTGCTGCACCACCGCTTCAACCTGGACCAAGGCTTCGACGGCTATGAAGATGACCTTTCGGGTCAGGCGAAGGACGCACTCACCCAGATGCAGGAGCGTTCTGCGGAACAGACGATGGACCGGGTGCTCCGTTGGCTCGACACGCGCACGGAGCCCGCTTCCGCTTCTCCGTTCTTTCTGTGGGTGCATCTCTTCGATCCGCATGCGCCCTACGAGCCGCCCGCGGCCGACGCCAAGCTCGCGGCAACGCCGTACGACGGAGAGATCGCGAGCGCCGATCGACAAATAGGCAGACTCGTCAAAGCGTTGGAGCCCAACGGGGTTCTCGATGAGACGATCCTCGTCTTCACGTCGGACCACGGAGAGAACCTCGGTGAGCATCAAGAAGCCACGCACGCGATGTTCATCTACGAAGCCACCCAACGCGTGCCCTTGATCTTCCGCTACCCCCGCAAGCTCCCGGCCGGAAGGGTATTCGACGGCCCGGCACGAAGCGTCGACATCATGCCGACGATTCTGAGTCTTGCCGGGAAGAAGTCGGGTGAGACGCAAGGCGCCGATCTGAGCGAGGCCCTTGCAAGCGGCGCCCCTTCCGCATTGCCGGTTCAATACTCGGAATCATTTTATCCGAAGCTCATCCTCGGCATGGCGCACCTCGAAGGGGTTCGACAAGACGCATGGACCTACATCCGTGCTCCCCGCCCCGAGCTCTACGACCGAAGAACCGACCCCGGTGAGCTGCGCAACCTCTTGGAGGGCGACGGCTCTCCCACAGCCAACGCCCGGGCGCTCGAGCTCGACGCGGCGCTGACCCGGGTCATCGAAGAGAGCAAACGCTTTGCCTCGGTCGCAGAGGCAAGCCCTCTCGACCCGCAGACCGTCGCGATGCTTCAGGCGCTCGGCTACATGAGTGACTCTGGCGCCCCCGAAGACTTCGGGGGCATCGACCCCAAAGACGGCATCCAGATCGTCAACGAGGTCCGTAGAGGCACAGGCCTTCCAGCCGGCGACTGCGCGACCGTCGCACGCGCCGTGGTGAAGCGTTTGCCGGGCTACATTCACGCTTGGAACATCCTCGGCGAATGTGTACAGCAGACAGGTGATCTCGAGGGCGCCCGGAAGGCTTTCCTCAAGTCTCTCGCCCTCCAGCCAACGCAGCCCAAGGTCTACCTTCGACTTGGCGACATCGACGTCTCGCAAGGTCGCAACGAGAGCGCTCGGGGTCACTACGCACAGGCCCTCGAGCTCCTGCCGGACTTGGTCGACGCAAACCTCGCCATGGCGAGGCTCGATTTGCGCGAGGGCCGCCGCGACGAGGCGGTCGGCTGGTACAAGCGAGCGGTCGACGCGGACCCGAAGCGCGCGGAAGCCTCTCTGCAGCTCGCAGAGCTCCACTTCCAGAAGGGCGACTTCGCCGAAGCCCGAAACTGGTATGAAAAGACGCTCTCAATCGAGCGTGGGAACTACACTTATGTCGCTTCCCTCAAGGCAGGGATTTGCGCGCTTCAACTTGGGGATCCGCACGGCGCCGAACCACATCTTCGTCGTGCGAGCAAAACGAACCCAGCGCAGTGGCAGCCTCTCTATCGCCTCGCCTGTGCGGAAGCACAGCAAGGCGACGTCGAGGCTGCGCTCCGTGCCCTAGAAACCGCCGCTGCAAAAGGCTTCAACGATGTGTCGAAGCTGCAACGCGATGCGTGCTTGCGCCCTCTGGCGGCGAAACCCGGGTTTCAAAATTTGGTTCGGACTTTGGGCGGTGGCGCGCTGCGCTAGCGGTACCACCGGCGATGTTGTCTCGTGGACAAGCGCTGCTCTCCTTTCTCAAAGAATAACTGTGTCCTGTCGCACCAATGCCCTGTAGCGGCGTTCGGTCCATGATAATCCAGAAGAGTGGGGAAAACTTTCGTAGCATCGCTTCTTGCGGCGACTCTGCTGACGGCCATCGGTTGCGGCGACAGCAACATGTGGACCGAGCCCGATCTTCGCGCCGGTTCCGGTGGAAGCGGCGGCGGAGGGGCCGGTTCGGGGGGCACAGATCCATCGATGTGCGGTGGAGCAGGACCTTCGACGACGGCTCTCGACGCCGAAGAACAAAGCTTCTTGCTCCTCCTCAACGATCACCGGGTCGCAAACGGCGAAAGCCCCGTCGCGGCGTGCACCTCGCTCAGTCGCGCCGCCCAGGGTCACAGCGAAGACATGCGCGACCAGAACTACTTCGATCACAGAGGCCTCAATGGCTCGAGTCCGGGCGATCGCGCCTGTGACGCGTGCTACGCGAGCTGCGAGGTCACCGGCTGGGGGGAGAACATCGCCGCGGGCAATTCGGGCGCCGAGGGCACCTTCAATCAATGGGTGAACTCCCCGGGCCACAACGCAAACATGCTCAACGCTGGCTTTGCCGTCGTCGGCATCGGGCGCGCTACCGGGGGCGGGACTTACGGAACCTATTGGACCACCGTCTTCGGCGGGCAGTCCGATGGAAGCTGCGACTGACCGAGCAGTAGCAAGCTCTGCCCGTCGCTAGCGCGCGCTGTGCTATGCCTCACGCTAAATGCGCATCGCAAGCGTGTCGGACATCCACCTCGACTACAAGGTCAACCGCGACCTGTTCGTTAAAATGGTGGCGGAAATCGCGGCTCGTCGCCCGGACGCGGTGCTCGTGGTCGGCGACGTCTGCCACATCGACGCGCTCATCGCGGTCTCGATTCGCATGCTGGCGCGGGAGGTGGAGCACGTGGCCTACGTCCCCGGGAACCACGACCTCTGGGTGGATCGACCCTGGGGCGAGCTTCTCGGCGATCCGGAGTTCGACACCTGGAAGCGGCACGACGAGCTCTTGAAGACGATGGTCGAGTCCGAGGGTGGCCACTACCTGCCGTCGCAGCCGCTGTGCTTGGGTGACGTCGCTATCGCAGGGTCGTGTGGCTGGTATGACTACTCCTTCCTTCGGCCGGAGCTCCGCGATCAGATTCCCGAGAGCTCCCTCGATGACCAGATCATCGACGGCATGCAGTGGGGCGACCGCACGCGCACCGTCTTCCGAGACGCCGCCGGGAGCCTGATGAGCAGCCCCGAGGTCGCTCGCCGCATGGAAAATGTCTTGGACGCTCAGCTGGCCTCACTCGAGCGCGATCCGACCGTCGAGCGTGTCGTGTGCGCGACCCACCATCAGCAGTACGAGCGGACCGTGCGTCGCACCGGCACGCTCCCGTGGGAGTTTTTCAACGCGTTCATGGGCAGCTCCCGCATGGGCGAGCTCATCGACAAACACCCGAAGGTCGAACACGTCATCTACGGTCACACGCACAGCCTGGGCGACTACCGCATCGGCAAGTGCCGTGTCTTCGGCACCCCCCTCGGCTATCCGCACGAGCGCAACGGCCTCCCGGAAGAAGACATCCTCCGAACCCGAATCGGCTGGATCGAAATCTAATTCGGACCGAGGCCGGCTCGGTTCATTCGTGAGGCGCGTCTTCATCTAGAAGATCGGGTCCGCCCTCGGCTCGTTCGAGCTCGATCTGAGCATCGAGGCGGTCGTCGGCCGCGGTATCGCCAGGCTTCAAGACCTCTGCACTCGGTTGCACGACCTGCTCCGCCGGGCTCTTCACATCCTGTTTGACGAACACCTGATAGATCGGCTCCGGCATCTCGATCTCGGAAGCGTCGAACGCCGTCTTGACCAGCCTCATCGCTGCACTCTTGGCTTTGAAGTAGTCCGTCTCCCGCTGATCGACCCATGCAAAGAAGTGAATGGGGATGTTGGAATCGCCGAAGCGTTCGATCAGAGCGTGGGGTGGGGGCTCCTTCAGAATCGCATCCATCGCAGTGAGCACGTCGAGCCCTCGCTTCTGCACCGCCGCCAGGTCTTCATTGACGCCGACGCCGACCTCGAAATCGAACTGTCGCAAGGGGTTCTGCGTGTAGTTGACGAGGACCGCTTTGAAGACCTTCGAGTTCGGAATGCGTAGGTGGTTGCCCGCAAGCGTCAGGAGAATGGTCGCCCGGGACGTCAGCCGAACGACCTTGCCCTCGTCTCCGTCGATCGAGACGAAGTCGTTCGGTTGGAAGGGATGTCGCATGCTGAGCAGCAGACCCGCCAGGTAGTTTTCGACGATGTCGCGAAAGGCAAAGCCGACCGCGATTCCGACGACGCCGGCGGCGCCGAGGGTGGCGCCGACGAGGGCCGTGGCGTCCAAGAGCTCGAGCGCGAGCAGGACACCCACGGCGATCACTACGATTCGCGTGAGATGACGAGCGGTGTCACGCAGAAAGCCGTTGTCGATCCATCGGAAGAGCCAATCCCCCTTCGTGAGAAGACGGGCGAGGAGCCAGAACACCAAGACCGTGACGAACGCGACACCCAAGAGCGGGAGGAGCTCGAGCGCGCGGTCGCCGAGCTGGGCCAGCCGGTCGCCCACGACGTCGATTCGCTCGCTCGTATTTTCAATCGCCTCCGCCAGCTCTTGTTGGACGCTCTCTTCTCCAGCCTCCATCTCGGCCCGGGCGTCCGTCGCCCAGGCCAGCGCGGCGAACGCAGCTGTAAAGAGCGGGAGTCGAACCTCAGTGTTGCCGGCTACTCTTCTCATGGGGCGGCGAGTCTATACGCAATTGAAGGCCAGGTGGAGCGCGTAGGCGCTGTCTTGCTTCTGAACTACGCGAGCTATCGAACTCGCAAACTCGAGAGCGCCAACCTACCCGGTATCTCCACACGGCGGCGTACGCGCTAGACCACCCGAGCGGCGGCAGGTCCGACGACCGCCTTCCCGACCTCGGGGTGTGAATAAGCCGAATGCGTTGCCTACGCCGGTCGCGGCCACCCTTGCAGCACTCAGTTGCCCCGCTGATCGCCTGCAAATGATTTTCACTTTCGAGCAAGCCCCATCACCGGAGGTGTGACTCCTATCAAGTCCACTTAATCGGAGCCGGTTTTCGGTACTTGCGCTACTGATCAATTCGGAGGTCCCGTTCGCTTGACCCTGTCGAACTCTCACGCCTTCCCGATTGCCGTTTGCCTTGCCGCAATGCTGATCGGTTGCGGCACAGACACAGGCGGCACAGGTGAGCCCGACGGCGGCCTGCCTCCCGATGGCTGCGGCTAGCCTTGGGGACACGCGGCAGTCTCAAGGGGCTGATGC
>SHLP01000072.1 GCA_004283055.1 Deltaproteobacteria bacterium | reverse complement strand
CCACTATCGATCCCCCCTCCTCGGTGCTAGACCCGGCCTAGTGCCCCTCTCCGGTTTTCATCCTGCGGTCGCCACCTGGTTCGCGCGTACCTTCAGCGAGCCGACGCCGCCGCAAGTCGAGGGCTGGCCGGCCATTCGAGAGGGCACGCACACGCTGATCGCGTCGCCGACGGGCTCCGGCAAGACGCTCGCAGCGTTTCTGTGCGCGATCGACGAGCTGGTCCAACGCGGTCTAGCGGAGGGCCTGGAGGATCGCGTCAGCGTCCTCTACGTCTCGCCTCTCAAGGCCCTCAGCAACGACGTTGAAAAGAACCTGCAGGCGCCGATCGAAGGCATTCGAGGAACACTGGCGGAGCTGGGCTACGACGACGTAGAGATCCGAACTGCTGTCCGCACCGGGGACACCCCTTCGCACATGCGAACGAAGATGGTGAAGAAGCCTCCGCACATCTTCGTGACGACCCCGGAGTCGCTCTACATCCTGCTGACCAGCGAAGGTGGGCGGCGGATGCTCTCGAAAGTACGCACGGTGATCGTCGACGAGATTCACGCCGTAGTCACCAACAAGCGCGGCGCGCACCTGGCCCTCTCGCTCGAACGGCTCGAGGCCCTGGTCGGGCGCGGGATCACTCGAATCGGACTGTCGGCGACGCAGAACCCGATTGAGGAGGTGGCTCGTTTCCTGGTTGGCGCGCGCGGCCCGAACGCCCACCACCCCTCGAACTGCCGAATTGTCGACGTCGGCCACCAGCGCGAGATGGATCTCGGAGTCGAGCTGCCGGGCTCGCCGCTCGAAACGGTCATGTCGCGCGAGGTCTGGGAGGAAATCCACGCCAAGCTCGCGGCGCTGATCGAATCGCACCAAACGACACTGATTTTCGTCAATACTCGGCGCTTGGCCGAGCGCGTCACAAGACAGCTGAGCGAGCTAATCGGCGAAGAAGCGATCACGTCGCATCACGGTAGCCTCGCGCGGGCACACCGACTGGAAGCCGAACGGCGCCTGAAGTCGGGGGAGCTCCGGGCTATCGTAGCCACTGCATCGCTCGAGCTCGGGATCGACGTCGGGGACGTGGACCTGGTTTGCCAGCTGGGCTCGCCGCACTCCGTAGCAACCTTCCTGCAGCGTGTCGGGCGCTCGGGTCACTGGCACGGCGGCACTCCCAAAGGCCGGCTGTTTCCACTGAGCCGGGATGACCTCGTCGAATGTGCGGCGCTGCTTCGCTGCGTCCGTCGCGGCGAGCTCGATCGGATCGAAATCCCGCAGGAGCCGCTCGACATCCTTGCACAGCAAATCGTCGCCACCTCCGCCGCTAGCGAACAATGGAGCGAGGATGCCCTCCTGACCTTGGTTCGGCGAGCCTGGCCCTACCGAGCGCTCAGCGAGGAAACGCTCGGTAAAGTCCTGTGCGTGCTCGCCGAAGGCTTCGCAACGAGCCGTGGCCGGCGCGGGGCTTTGTTGCATCGCGACGAGGTCAACCGGCTCATTCGTCCCAGACGAAGCGCGCGTCTTACTGCGATCACCAACGGCGGCGCGATTCCCGACAACTTCGACTACGAAGTGCGAATCGAGCCGGAGGGCCTTCGCGTGGGTTCGGTCAACGAGGACTTTGCGATTGAGAGCATGGCCGGTGACATTTTCCAGCTCGGAAACGTCTCCTACCGAATTGTCCGGGTCGAGCCAGGCCTTTTACGGGTCGCCGACGCGAAGGGCCAACCCCCCATGCTTCCGTTCTGGTTTGGCGAGGCGCCATCCCGCGCCGATCTTCTTTCGAGCTCGGTCAACGCCCTTCGCAAAGGGATCGAAGAGCGCTTCCAAGACCTCGAAGAGGTGTGCGAATGGCTGCAGCTCGAAACGGGAATGGGCAGCCTCGCCGCGCGGCAGGTCTCCGAGTATCTGGTCGCTTCTCGGCTGGCCTTGGGCGCCATGCCGACCCGCGAGACCGTCGTCCTCGAGCGCTTCTTCGACGAAACGGGAGCGATGCACCTCGTCGTTCACTCACCGTATGGGAGCGGCGTCAATCGCGCGTGGGGACTCTCGCTTCGCAAGCGGTTCTGTCGAAGCTTCAACGTGGAGCTGCAGGCCGCGGCCACCGAAGACGCGATCGTTCTTTCACTGGGGCCGACCCATAGCTTTCCCCTCGAAGACGTCTTCAAGTTCTTGCGCGCGGACAATGTTCGGGAGGTGCTGGTCCAAGCCCTGCTCGACGCTCCGATGTTTCAAACACGCTGGCGGTGGAACGTGACGCGGGCACTCGCCGTCTCTCGATTCCGAGGTGGCAAAAAGGTGCCCCCGCCGTTTCAGCGGATGCAGGCCGACGACCTGCTCGGGCTTTGCTTCCCCGATCAGGTGGCCTGCCTCGAAAACGTCGCCGGCGACCGCGAGGTCCCGGACCATCCGCTGGTCCAGCAAACAATCGAGGACTGCCTTCACGAGGCCATGGATATCGAGGGGCTCGAAGCGCTCCTGGCACGCTTGGAGGCCGGCGAGCTAGAGCTGGTGGCGCGAGATCTCACCGAGCCGTCGCCGCTCGCCCAGGAGATCCTGAACGCAAAGCCCTACGCCTTCCTCGATGATGCACCGCTCGAAGAGCGACGAACCCATGCCGTCATGTCACGCCGATGGCTCGACCCGAGCCAGGCTTCGGACCTCGGCGCTCTCGACGCCGCGGCCATCGAACGCGTGCGAGGCGAGGCCTGGCCCGAGCCTCGTGACGCCGAGGAAATGCACGATGCCCTCTTGATGCACCATTGCTTCACCGAAGAGGAAGCCGCACGGGGTGGCTGGCTCGACTGGTTGCGGGGGCTCACCCAAGCCCGAAGGGCAACGCGTTTGCTGACCACGGGCGGCGTGCTCTGGACGGCTGCCGAGCGGGTCCCACTGCTCCAAGCCGCTTTTCCCGACGGGCGCGTCGAAACGAGTGTCGCAGTGCCGCAACGCCACCGCGACGCCCATCGGTCTCGGGAGGATGCGGCCCGCGAAATCGTCCGAGGCCGATTGCAGGGGGTTGGTCCGACCACGGCAAGCCGGCTCGCGGGGCAGCTCGGCCTGGAGGCGGGGTTGGTCGATGCCGCCCTCGCCGCGCTCGAAGGCGAGGGCTTCGTCCTGCGCGGCACCTTCACCCCGAGCTCGACAGAGCTGGAATGGTGCGAGCGCGGGCTGCTCGCACGGATTCACCGCTACACTCTCAACCGCCTGCGAAAAGAGATCGAAGCCGTCTCTGCGGCGGACTACATGCGCTTCTTGGTGGGCTGGCATCACGCTGCACCGAGCAGACGGATGGAAGGCCCCGAGGGCTTGGCCGCAATCCTAGAGCAGCTCGAAGGCATGGAGGCAGGCGCGGCGGCTTGGGAAGCCGACATCCTGCCAGTACGCATGGAGGGCTACGACCCTAGCTGGCTCGATCAGCTGTGCATTTCGGGAAGAGTCACCTGGAGCCGGCGCACGCCGCCTGCAGGCCGCGCGTCGAGTCCCATTCGCACGAGCCCCATCGCGTTTTGCCGACGCGATCAGGCGCGCACCTGGCGTTTTCGCTCGCTTGGCGGCGAGCCCACCTCGGCAGACGCTTCTCAGGCTCTTGCAATGCTCCGTGCATCCGGCGCGAGCTTCTTCAACGACATCGTTCGGGAGACCGGCCTCCTGCCAACGCGCGCGGAGTCGGCCCTAGGCGAGCTCGTCTCGCTCGGCCTGGTGACCTCCGACGGCTTCACCGGCCTTCGGGCACTCCTTGCGCCCGATCCCAAGCGCCCGCGTCCGGGACGGCGAGGGGTTGCGGCCTACAGCATGGAGGCCGCGGGCCGATGGACAGTCTTGCCCGACGCCAGCGAGAATCACGACGTCGAGAGCATCGCCTGGGCGCTGCTTCGCCGATGGGGGGTCGTGTTTCGTCGACTTCTCGATCGCGAAGGGGACCTGCCGCCCTGGTATACGATCCTTCGTGTGTACCGAAGACTCGAAGCGCAGGGCCGTATCCGCGGAGGGCGCTTCGTCGCCGGTTTTACAGGGGAACAGTACGCCCTGCCCGAAGCCGTCACGGCGCTGCGCAAGGCGCGACGCCAAGGCAAGACAGGGGAGCTGGTCTCAATCAGCGCGGCCGACCCGCTCAACCTGGTCGGCATTCTCACCCCCGGCCATCGCGTGCCCGCAACTCCCAACAACCGCATCCTGTTCCGAGATGGCGTGCCGATCGCCTTTCGGGCAGGAAACGAAACGCATTTCATCGAAGAACCCGAGGACGAACGCTGGACACTCAGCAAGGCGCTGAGGCGGCAGCCGATCCCGCGCGCGGTCCGAGCATACCTCGGGAACCGACCCTAGCCGACGCCCTTTGCCTTCGATGCGACTACCCGCACCGGCGGCTCGATGGTATGACGATCCATCATGGCGGACTCGCTCGATAGATGCTTTTCCGAGGCGACCATCAACGGTCTGACCTTGCGCAACCGACTGATCAAGGCGGCAACCTTCGAAGGGAAATCACCGGGGGGAGTCCCGAGCGAGGGGCTGCTGAGCTTTCACGAGCGCATCGGCGAGGGCGGCATCGGGATGACGACCCTCGCCTACTGCGCCGCGGAATCGGACGGACGCATCCACGAAGACATGATGTACATGCACGAGGGGATTCGGCCGGAGCTCCAACGCTTCATTCGCACCGTGCAGGCTACAGGCGCGAAAGTCTCCGGTCAGCTCGGCCACTGTGGCGCCTTCACGAAGAACGAGGAGTTCAGCGGGGCGCGCCCGCTCGGCCCTTCCAAGGGGTTGAACGCGCTAGGCGTCACGCACGGGCTATCGCGCATCGCCGAAATGACCAAGGCGCAAATCCGCGAACGCACACAGGTCATCGGCCGAGCCGCGGCGTTCATGAAGTCGGTCGGGTTCGACGCAATCGAGATTCATTTCGGCCACGGATACGGGATCAGCCAGTTCATCAGCCCAAAGACCAACAAGCGCAAGGACGAATACGCAGGCAGCCTTGAAAACCGCATGCGCTTTGCACTGGAGGTGCTTTCTGAAGTCCGGTCACAGGTAGGCGACGACTACCCGCTGCTCGGCAAGATCAGCATGACCGACGGTGTCCCCGGAGGCGTCAGCTACGACGACTCGGTGGAGATTGCAGCGATGCTCGAAGAGGGCGGCGTCGACGTGATCATATGCAGCGGGGGGACGAGCAGCATGAACCCAATGCTCTTGTTTCGGGGCGACAGCATGGTCCCCGGCCTCATCAAGCACGAGAAGAGCCGACTCATGAAGATCGGGATTCGGCTCGCGGCGCCCTTCATGTTCAAAGACTACCCCTACGAAGAGATCTATTTCCTCGAACAAGCGCGCAGGATACGCGACCGGGTTCAGTGTGGCGTTTGCTACATCGGCGGGGTGTGTACGAACGACAGCATCCGCACCGTGATGGACGCGGGCTTCGAATTCATCCAGCTCGGCAGGGCACTGATCTTCGATCCCGATTTCCCAAAGCACGCACGCGGGCGAAGCAACTACAAGAACGGCTGCAGCCACTGCAATCAGTGCGCGACCTTGATCGAGGCGCCGGGCGGGATCTACTGTGTCGAGCGCCCCGCCAACTTCAGCTAAGAGGGGGATCCATGTCCGGATTGAAAGTCTCCATGGACGAGAAAGTTGCCCGGATCGTCTTCGATCGGCCCGGCGCGCTCAATGCGCTTTCCCCGCGTACGCTGAGCGCGTTGATCGATATCTGCGCCGACCTCGAAAAGAACGACGCCATCCGGGTGGTGGTCGTTACCGGCGCGGGGAGCAGCTTCTCGGCCGGAGCGGACTTGCCGGCATTCCTTCCGTTTCTCGCGGGCTCCGACGCGCGAGCCACAGCCGACCTAGGTCGACGCACGACCAACGCGCTTGCGGGGCTTCCGCAAATCACGGTCGCAGCGATTCGCGGCCACTGCATTGGCGGGGGGCTGGTTCTGGCCGGCGCCTGCGACATCCGGATTGCCGCAAGCGACACTCGCTTCATGATTCCGGAGCTGGATGCCGGGATTCCGCTTGGCTGGGGCGCCATGGAGCGCCTCGAGCGGCTCGTCGGCGAAACCCTGACGGCCGACTTGATCTTGAGCTGCCGCGCTCTTGGCGCAGAGGAAGCCCTCCGGAATGGCTTGGTGAGCCGCGTCGTTCCAGCGGCCCGTCTGGGCGCAGAGCTCGAAACCCTCGTTGCCGCCATCGCCCGCAAACCAAAGATCGTACTCAGAATCACCAAGCAACAGCTCCTGGCGATTCGCGAGGGGCGGTTTGATGCGCGCGAGGATGCGAACGCCTTGCTTTCGTCGTTGAAAGATCGCGAGGCGCTGGAGGCCGGCAGCACGTACATCACCGAGCGTCTCAGAAGAAAAGACGACCCCACACGCAGCTGAGGGAGACCAGAGTCTCGCGCCGAGGGGTCATTGGGTCTATCCTCGGCCCGTATGTTTCCCTCGCCTGGTGCCGCGTATCCTCCGCCCGAGGAGCTCTTTGCGGGGCGCTATGCAGTTGACGGCACTTTGCCCTGGGGCGGGGTCGCATCTTACTACCGCGCGCACTCCGAGGGCACGCCTCTCATCCTCTGCGTGCTGCCGATTGACCTGAGCCGCTCGAAGGGAGCCGAGGCTGCTTTTTCGGAGCTTGCGTACGGCCTGGGGTCGCTTCGCTCTGTCGCCGTCCCCCGCGTGCTCGACGCTGGCATCATCGACGGCGTTCCATACCTCGCCTTTCGGGACATCCGGGGCACCGTTCTCGGGACCCTCCTCCGCGATCGCCCGTTGAGCTCATTGAATGTGCTTTGCCTGGCGTCCGAAGTGCTCGACGCCCTCGGGGCAGCGCACGCGCAGGGCCTCACGCACGGCGATCTAACGCCGCAGAACATCGTCGTCAGCCGCAGGCAAAACGGGCGGCTCGGCGCAGAGCTAATCGGCTTGGGAATCGTGCCCTTGATCCGCTCCTTCCCGGAGTCGAGCCCGCACGCGGCCCGCACCGGCTCCGGCCAGCACGCCATCGCCTACATGGCGCCCGAGCTTTTCGGCGGCGGAACGAGCTCCCCCTCCACGGACCTCTACGCCGTCGGTGCACTGCTGCACCACATGGCGCTCGGCGCGCCCCGGATGGGCGTAGAAGCGGACGAGGGGTTTGACGATATCCCCGGTTTGCCCGAAGTGATCGGGAGAGCCATGGCGAGCCAGCCGCAGAACCGCTACGCCGACGCATTCGCAATGCGAGCCGCGCTCGATTGGCTCGAGGTCGAATCGGCCAAGCAAAACCCCCGAACTCAAGACATCGCACCGTGGATGGAAACCTCGAGCATCGGCTCCATCCCCGTGCCCTCACTCAACTCACCGCTGCCTCCTGCGTTCAAGGCTGGGAGTCATCCGCCGGGAACGGTCGTTGGTAGGTCGGGCGCGCGCCCTATTCCCATCGAGCCCACGCGTGTTGACGAGGTCGGCTCCGACCGAACGTTTCGCTGGCGTCAAATCGCACTGCTGTCGCTGCTATTGGCCGGCCTCCTGCTCGCGGGCTACTGGTGGGACGCTGCGCTTCGTGATGACGGCCTCACGCCCCATTTGGGCCTCAACCCCGGCGCACAGCATGGCGAGTGATCAGCCGAGGTCCGAACGAACGGACGAAGAGCTCATGGACGCCTACGTGGATGGCGACGAGACTGCTTTTCGACTCCTGTTTGAGCGGTATGCCCCTATCCTTCTTCGCCTCACACGGCGCCACCTTCGCGACGACGAGCTGGCCGAAGAGATCGTTCAACAGACGTTCTTCCGGCTTCACGGCGCGCGCAACGACTTCCGACGCGGCTCGAAGCTACGCCCATGGGTCATGACCATCGCGATGAACCTCGTTCGCGAGCACTGGCGTCGGACGAAGCGGCGCAAGATGACCAGCCTGGAGGTCGAGACCCAAGCCGCCCCCGAGGCCGATTTCATGCCGCTGGAGCTCCGCCAACGCTCGGAGCTTCTTCACGTTGCCCTCGACAAGCTCCCCACGAGCCAGCGCGAAGTCGTCGAGCTGCATTGGTTTCAGGAGCGTCCATACGCGGAAGTAGCCCAAATTGTGGGCACTTCCGAGGGTGCCGTGCGTGTCCGCGCCCATCGTGCTTACTCGACTTTGAAACAATTGTTGGTCTTGGAAATACGTGGTGATGAATGACTAGTGGCAGCAACCGGCCCGAGCCCGCCCTCGGCGAACGCCTGCGCGAGCTCGAAGCTCCGGAGACGCCGGGCAGCACCGAGCGGATGGACCAAATGTTCTCCAAGGTAAAGACGGAGTGCGACCAGAGCGACCGTTCGCTGAGTGGCTTCCTTCGAAGCCGCTCCACTGCGACGCGACGGATGCTCGTCCTCAGCGTCTTCGCTACGTTGGCGCTCGTCGGCTGGTTCGCGTTCCCGCTCGTGGGCGACCAGGCTCGAACGATTCAGTGGGCGGTCAGCCTAGTGAGCTTCTGCGTCCTCATCCTGCTTGCGATGTTCATGGTCACGCGCCCGGTTCACCTTCCTGCCCTGCCGCGATGGCAGTCGCTCTGCCTCGTGTGCATCGCTCTCGGGGCAACCGTCGTGGCGGCGCTGTGGCCGCACCCCGCGGCTCAGGCAGCAACGCACGAGCACGTCGGCAACGTCATGGCCGGGGCATGTATGGGGGTCGGGCTGCTCCTCGGAGTCCCGGTCTACGCCTTGCTTCGCCTCGTCGATCGCGGCAATGCGTTTGGAAGTCTGGTCGCGGCCGCGGCCGCTGGTGTGGCCGGGAACTTCGTGCTCAAAGCACACTGCGCCGTTCCGGGCACCTCACACGAGCTTTTGGGTCACGCGTCGGTCGCGGTCTTGTTCGTGGTCGGTCTGGGCTTGGTTCACCGCTTCGTTGGAGCGAAATAGCCCTCGCCGGCGCTCGAGCAGGTTCCCCGCTCCTCGAGCCGAAAAAACGGGTATGCTTCCGGCCCCGAGGAGGATGTGTGAGCGAAGAGTTACGTCGCGACTTCAAAGAGAAGGGTATCCGGAAGGTCAAGGTCGGTGGTTTCGACGTCGACGGGCTCTTGCGCGGCAAATACATCAGCCTCGAGAAGCTCTGGTCCGCACTCGACAAGGGGTTCGGTTTTTGCGACGTCATTTTCGGCTGGGACATCTGTGACCAGCTCTACGACAATGCGACGGTGACCGGCTGGGAAACCGGCTACCCGGATGCCTTGGCCCGAATCGACGCATCGTCCTTTCGGATTCTCCCCGACGCTCCGGACACCGCGCACTTCCTCGTGGACTTCCATACCCAGGACGGCGGGCCCCACCCGGCATGCCCGCGGAACTTGCTCAAGAAGGTCATCGACGAGGCAAGGGCTGCTGGCTTCACGGCCAAGTTCTCCGCCGAGTTCGAGTTCTGGGTTTTTCAAGAGACGCCGGACTCGATGCACTCTAAGGGTTTCCGCGACCTAGATCCCTTGAGCCCCGGCATGTTCGGGTACTCCTGGTTGCGTGCGGGGCAACACCAGGCCCTGCTCGACGACATTCTGGACACCTGCGCCGAGTACGACATCGAGATCGAGGGGATTCACACCGAGACGGGCCCAGGCGTCTGGGAAGCGGCGCTGCGCTATGACGACGTGCTCGCCGCGGCGGACAAGGCCGCGCTCTTCAAGACGACGCTAAAGCAGATCTGCGCGCGACACGACCTGTCGGTCACCTTCATGGCCAAATGGAATGCGGATTTGCCCGGCTCGAGCGGACACATCCATCAGAGCCTTTGGGACGCCCAAGAGCAGATCAATCTCTTCGCCGCCGGCGGCAGCGACCGACTGAGCGAGACCGGGCGCCATTACCTCGGCGGCCTGGTGACTCTCGCTCCGGAGCTCACCGCTCTGTATTCGCCCTTCGTCAACAGCTACAAGCGCTACGTCCCCGGGGTATGGGCTCCGTTGAATGCATCCTGGGGAATCGAGAACCGGACCTGCGGCTCACGCGTCATTCTGGGTCCGACGGACCACGCGACGCGGATCGAATTTCGGCAGACCGCCGCCGACATCAACCCGTATATCGCGATGGCGGCGTGCCTCGGGGCCGGTCTCTACGGGATCGCCGAGAAAATCGAGCCACCGGCCATGACCAAGGGGGATGCGACGAGCGACAGCGACCCGACGCTCGCCCTGCCGCTCACGCTCGAGGCCGCCGTCGAACGCCTTCGGGGAAGCGAAGTCGCCCGGATCGCGCTTGGCGACGACTTCGTCGATCACTTCATCCGGACGCGAGACTGGGAGTGCCGAGAGTACCGCAAGGCCGTGACGGACTGGGAGCTTCGCCGGTACTTCGAGGCGGTTTAGGACGTTGCCATGCTGAAACGATTTCTATCGGAACGTCCCCTTCGCCTACCGCATATCAGGCCCTACGTGCCGCGGCCGAGCGACCCGTCGATCTTCTGGTTCAACAGCGAACGCGACGATGTCGTCGCCGACGTCGTCAACCGAGTCTGCGCCTCCCAAGAGTCCGACCGCACCCGGCTGGAGATGGCGCTCAACGATGCCGCCTTTCATGAGATTCGGCGTCTCGAGAAGCAGCGAGACGAAGAAGCGCGAGACCGGCTCGGGTACTGGCGCTCGATGATCCGTCGTATCGGCAAGATGGACGACATCGAGCAGCGGCGCGTCCTGCACACCATCGTGACCAACATGGCCCGCGACATCGCCGGCAACTTCGACCCTCGCGTCTATCGTTTCGCGCGCAAGGCCGCGCCGCGCTTGATCGGCGGGGTGATGGAGCCGCGGCGGCTGACCGAGGGCCTCGTCGACGGGTCCCCGATGTCGCTCGATCGCGTGCTTCGAGTCGAGGGCGACTTGGACCATCTTCGAAACCTGCAGAATCGGGGAAGCCTGGTCTTCGTCCCGACCCACTCCTCAAACCTCGATTCGATCGTCCTCTCGCAGGCCCTGGAGACATCCGGGCTGCCGCCCGTCATATACGGCGCTGGCAAGAACCTCTTCACCAACCCCATCATCAGCTTCTTCATGCACAACCTGGGCGCCTATCGCGTCGACCGGCGCATTCAGGTCGGCTTATATAAGCAGGTATTGAAGCTGTACTCGCAGGTGATGATCGAGCGCGGCTATCATTCGCTTTTCTTTCCTGGAGGGACCCGAAGCCGCTCCGGCATGATCGAGCATCAGCTCAAGCTCGGTCTGCTCGGCTCTGCGGTCGCGGCATTCACGACCAATCAGGTGCGAAGGGTCGATCGCCCGGTTTGGTTCGTTCCGACGACCATCAACTACGCGCTCGTTCTCGAGGCCGAAACACTGATCAAGGACTGGCTCACCGAGGAAGGGCAGGCCCGCTACATCATCGAGGACGACGAGTTCTCTCGAATCGATCGCTGGTTTGCGTTCTTCCGGAAGATGGTTGGAATGCGCGGCGGCTGCATCATTCGCTTCGGCGAGCCAATCGACCCGTTTGGCAATGCGGTCGATGCCGAGGGGCAGTCCCTCACACCCACCGGGCGATCGATCGACCCTGGCGGCTATGTCGAGCATCGAGGAAAGGCCGTCGCCGACCCCGCGCGCGACGCGGCGTATACCCGGGAGCTTGGCGAAGTGCTCGCACGGCGTTACCAACAAGATACCGTCGTGATGAGCACGCAGGTGGTGGCCCATGTGCTGTACCGCGATCTCGTCCAGTCGACCCCAGGGATGGACCTGTTCGCGCGCATGCGACTCCGCGGCGAGGTTGCGGTCGATCGTGAAACCCTTCACCGGGAGCTCGGTGAGGCTCGTGATCGCCTCTTCGCCCTCGAAGGGCGTGGCCGTTTCCGAACGAGCGAAGTGGTCAAAGAAGACTCTCCGGAGCAGCTCCTCGAGCGCGCCCTGACCTTTTGGAGCGGCTACCATGATTCGACGGCGGCGACGCGAGAAGGGGATCGAATCGTCATCGGCGACCCCTCGCTACTGCTCTACTACCAAAACCGGCTCGTCCCGTTCGCAGAAGACATCGCGGGCCCCGAGCACCTCAAAGCGGCGTGCGAAATCGAGCAGCTCGGGGTCTACCGATGAGCCTTCGAATCGCGGTGGTCGGTGCAGGTGGCTTCGGACGCGCAATCGCGCAGGCATCGGCACGACATGGACACGAGGTCGTGCTCTGGAGCCGAAGGGATCGCGAGCTCCCCGCTCCGGTTCGAACCTCGACCGACATCCACTCCATCAAGGATTGCGAGCTCATCTTCATGGCGGTTCCTGCGCGCCACGCGATCGAAACCTCCGAACAGCTAGGCGAGGTAGTGGATGGCCGGCACCTGATGGTACACATCAGTCGAGGCCTGATTGGGCCCGAGCTCGAGACCATCACCCAGGTGATCGCCCGAAAGACGGTGTGCCGACGGCTCGGCGCGCTCGCAGGACCACTGGTCGCGGACGCGTTGGCGGAAGGTCGCCCGAGCGGCGCGATTCTCGGCACAGGCTTCCCAGAGCTCACAGAGATGGTTCGCGAGGCTTTGGGTGGCTCGGAGCTTCGGGTCTATGACACGCCGGACGTCATTGGCGTCGAGCTTGCAAGCGCGACCGTCGGCTTTCTGACGGTCGTCCTCGCCTATGCCCAAGAAGTCGGCGTGGGTCCCAGCACGCTTGCGGTGCTTGCGACCCGCGGGATGGTCGAGGTCTCGCGCATCGGCCAGACGCTGGGCGCTGAGGAGTCGACCTTCACCGGCCTCGCTGGCCTCGGGGACCTGATCGCAGCCGTGGCTGGCGACGAACGCCCCGAGATCCGGCTCGGACGTGCCCTGGCAAGAGGCGCTACCCTCAGCAGCGCGGTTGGCGAAGCGGGGGCGTACATCGAAGGCATCGAGGTCGCTGCCCAAATGATGGAGCACGCCCGCCGACTCGGCCTCGAGACGCCCATCTCATCGACCTTCGTTGCCCTTTCCGAAGGTCGCATGAGCTCCGATGATGCTATCCAGGCGCTGATGGAGAGGCGCGTAGGCAGAGAATGACCGACACACCGAGCTTGATTTACTGGAGCTTCCCCACCCGCGTCGTCGTCGGCGAAGGGGCTGTTACGCAGTGCGGGAACGAGGCGCAGCGACTTGGAGCAGAGCGCGTGCTTCTGGTTTCCGACCGAGGCGTCGAAAACGCGGGCTTGCTCGAGAGCGTTCGCGCTTCTCTCGACGCATCGGGGCTACCCCACGAGTCGACGCTCGAGATCTCATCCAACCCGCTCGAGACCGAGGTTCTCGGCGCGGCTCGGGCCTTCGACGACTTCGGAGCCAACCTGGTGCTCGGTGTGGGGGGCGGAAGCGTGCTCGATGTGGCCAAGCTCGTCCGCCTGTCTGCAACCCATCCTGGGCCTCTCGCGGAGTACGACGACGCCATTGGGGGCAGCGCGAACATCAAGGGTCCGCTTCCGCCGATGATCGCCATTCCGACGACCGCGGGGACAGGAAGCGAAGTCGGTCGGAGCGGCGTCGTGACGATTCAAGCGACCAACCGAAAGACCGTCATCTTTTCGCCTCTCTTGTTGCCGGACGTCGCGATTCTCGATCCAATCATGACGCAAACCATGCCTCCGGGGATGACAGCGGCGACGGGTATGGATGCTCTTACCCATTGCATCGAGGCGTATGCGTCCGTGGGCGATCACCCCATGGCCGACGCCATCGCGCTAGGCGGCGTCCGGCTGTGCCATCGCTCGCTCAAGGCCGCGACCGAGGACGGAGACGACCTTCGGGCGCGCGCAGACATGTTGAAAGCGGCGATGATGGGAGCCGTCGCCTTCCAAAAGGGCCTTGGTGCCTGTCATTCTCTGGCTCACCCGCTCTCTGCCGAGCTCGGCATGCACCACGGGCTGGCGAACGCGATCTGTCTGCCGGCCGTGCTCGACTTCAATCGCGCTGCCGTCCCCGAGCGCATCGCGGAAATCGCGCGTCAACTCGGGGTTCGTGGCGGCGACGAGAGCACGATGGCCTTCGAGTGCGCGGGAGCCGTGAGAGCTCTGCGGAAGTCGATCGGGCTGCCGTCCGACCTTCGGTCCCAGGGCATCGAAGAGGGTCAGCTGCCACGCTTGGCGGCACTGGCGTTTGCCGATTCCTGCCACGAGCTCAACCCTCGCCCCTGCGCGCAGGACGATCTCCTCGCCTTGTACAAGGCCAGCCTCGACGATGGCTAAGCGCAAGAAGGGGAAGCTCGAATCGGTCGCCAAGCTGCTCAAAGGCGTGTACCCGGCGCCTGACCAACTCGAAGCCGCGAAAGCCTTTGCTTGGTGGAGTCGCTCGGTCCCTCCGCGCATCTTGGAGCACGCGCGTCCTGTCCGTCTCTCACGCGGCGTTCTCATCGTCCACGTCAGCTCGTCGGTTTGGGCCAACGAGCTGCACTACCTAGGCGACGATTTGCTCGCTCGCCTTCGAGAGGCCGCCCCGACGAGCCGCATCGAAAAGATCCGTTTTCAGGTCGGTCCTTTGCCCGATATCCCAAAGCGTCGCGAGCCTGCACCGCGCCCGCCAGAGCCGGTGCGTCTGGCCGCTCTGCCAGAGGATCTGGGGCGCGCGCTGAGCAGGGTGGAAGACGATGCGCTCAGGAAAGCGATCACCGAAGCGGCCACCACCAGTTTGGCTCGGGTTCGAAAGCCGAAAGATTAGCGCGAGCCGCGGACGGCGCCTAGCGAGGACGCCGCGCGGCGCCGATCATGGCTTCGAGCGTTTGTGGGCCTTCGGGCGACGCCAGCAGGGCGCTGACATCCTCGGGCAGCGCGAGCGTCACCGCCTTCAGCTTTCGCTCCATGAGAACAGGCAGAGTCACTCCGAGCTCCGCCCCAATGCGCGTCATCAGGTCGACGCCGGGGTCGGCAACTTCGGCTTTTTCGAGACGGGCGATCGTGCGCCTCGAGACACCCACCCTCTGCGCGAGCTCGAGCTGGCCGATGCGGTCGCAAATCTCTCGGAGGATCGGAAGGTTGGCGGAAATGACATCTGTACGGCCCATGAAACGACACTATCGCCCCAACAAAGCCGATACAAGGACACTATCGCCGGCTCAGCCCGCCGGCCAAATCGGACACCAGTGCGCGGACGGCGGTGACCGCGGCCTCGGTGCTGGGCGCGGCTTCGATCGCCTGGACGACGGCACTTCCGACCACGACGCCCTCCACCTGTGGCGATACGGTCGCGACGTCCGCTTTGGTCTTGACTCCGAAGCCGATCGCGAGCGGGCGACCAAGCTCCCGCTGCAGCGCGCTCGCCCGCTGGGCCGCGCTCGCTAGATCGCTTGCAGCCGATCCGGTCACACCGGTCATCGAGACGTAGTAGATGAACGAAGTCGCCATTTCCCCCGCCTGCTTGATGCGACGCGGGTCGCTCGTGGGGGCGACGAGGGGAACGAAGTCGAGGCCTCTCGCGATCGCTGGCTCACGGAGCCCTGCGCTTTCCTCGGGCGGCAGGTTGACGACGAGGAAGCCGTCGGCGCCGCTGTCCGCTGCGTCATCGACGAGCTTCTGCTCACCGTAGACGAGGATCGGATTGTAATAGCCGAAAAGAAGAATCGGCACCTCGGTGCGGCGGCGAATCGAGCGCACCGTGTCGAGCACCTTGGCAAGTGTCGTTCCGCCGCGCAGAGACCGCTCCGCGGCCCGTTGAATCGCCGGACCATCGGCGGTCGGATCGCTGAATGGCACCCCGAGCTCGATGACGTCGGCACCCGACTCGGCCGCAGCCACCGCCAGTTCCACGGTGGCGTCGAGATCCGGGTCGCCGGCGCAAAGGTAGATCACGAGCGTAGCGCGGTTCTCATTTCGCGCGTTCTCGAATGCGGCAGCGATGCGGCCCACCCCCGTCAGCCCCTTTCCGCGAGCTCTTCGATGACCGTTTCGAGGTCCTTGTCGCCGCGCCCCGAAAGGCAGACCAAAATGTCGGCATCGGGTCCGAGCTCCTTGGCCAGCGTCGGAAGATATGCGAATGCATGGCTCGTTTCGAGCGCGGGGATGATGCCTTCGGTACGGCATAACTGCTGGAATGCGTCGAGCGCGGCGTCGTCGGTGACCGCCGTGTACGTCGCACGGCCGGTGTCCCTGAGCCAGGCGTGTTCGGGACCCACGCCGGGGTAGTCGAGCCCTGCGCTAACCGAATGCGCTTCTACGATCTGACCGTCTTCCGTCTGAAGCACGTAGCTCTTGGCGCCGTGCAACACCCCCACAGCACCGGCGCAGAGCGGCGCGGCATGACGACCGGTGGCGATTCCATCTCCCGCAGCTTCGACCCCGATCAGGCGAACGGCCTCGTCTTTGATGAAGCCCGCGAAAATCCCCATCGCGTTCGAGCCGCCACCCACGCAGGCAACCACCGCATCGGGGAGCTTGCCCGCCTGCGCGAGCATCTGCGCGCGCGACTCGCATCCGATGATCGCCTGGAAGTACCCCACAATCATCGGATAGGGGTGCGGACCCGCCACCGAGCCGACGCAGTAGTGCGTGGTGCGCACGTTGGTCACCCAGTCGCGCAGGGCCTCGTTCATCGCGTCTTTGAGCGTCGCCGACCCCGAGGTGATCGAATGCACCTTCGCGCCGAGCAGCTTCATGCGCTGGACGTTGGGCGCCTGCCGGCGCACGTCCTCGGCCCCCATGAACACCTCGCAGGGCAATCCCATCAGCGCGCAGGCGGTCGCGGTCGCTACACCGTGTTGTCCGGCGCCGGTCTCCGCGATGATACGGGTCTTGTTCATCCGCTTAGCCAGCAGGATCTGCCCGATGGTGTTGTTTACCTTGTGCGCACCGGTATGACAGAGGTCTTCGCGCTTGAGCCAGATCCGCGTGCCTAGCTCTTTGCTCAGACGAGAGGCGAAATACGTGGGCGTCTCTCGCCCCGCGTACTGATGGAGAAGTGAGTCGAGCTCGGCCTGAAACGCTGGGTCACGACGGGCTTCTTCGAAAGCTTCGGTGAGCTCGTCCAGCGCCGGCATGAGGGTCTCGGCGACATAGCGCCCGCCGTAGGGTCCATACCGCCCGGAAACCGATTGGAGGGGTTGCATTAGGCGCGGAACCTAGCGCATAGATGAGCGGGGCGCATGCGTATGACAGAGCGGAGCAAATCCAGTCCACAGCCACTCGACCCGGAGGCGTACGAACGCCTTCTGCAGCGAGTTTCGTTCCTGCACCAATGGTTTCAACCGACGGTCGAAGGGTTGGAGAACATCCCACGGGAGCAAGGCGCTCTAATCGTAACCAACCACGGGCATTTCGGGATCGACCTCCCCGTTCTGCTGCGGCTCATCCTCGAAGGGACGGGGCGAATCGTTCGCTCACTCGGAGATCGCGTGGTCTTTGCGTTGCCCGTTTTTCGCGACCTTGCCCACAGCATGGGCGCCATCGAGGGAGAGCCAGAGGCGACGGTCCAATTGCTCCAAGATGATCAGCTCGTCCTGGTTTACCCGGGCGGAGCGAAGGAAGCCCTGAGCGGTCCGGAGGATGCCTACCGATTGCAGTGGGAGAGCAGCCACGGTTTCATTCGCACTGCCCTACGTGCGCAGAAGCCAATCATCCCGATTGCGGGGCTGGGCAACGAGGAGCTCTACGTACAGGTCGTGTCCCAGGACCGCGTTCGACAAAGCGGCGTCGGTCGCTTCATTTCGCAACTACTCGGCGACAAGTACGTCATGCCCATCTACATGGGCCTCGGCGCACTCCCCTTCCCGACCGACCTTCACTACATCATCGGCGAGCCCATCGACCTTCCCCACGGCCCGGAGGCAGCCGAAGATCCGAACATCGTCGCAGAGCTGCACCGTCGGGTGACCGAAACGACGCAGCGACTGATCTACGAAGGGCTCGACCAGCGCGAAAGAGACGCGGCGGCCGCTGGCGCTGACACGGACGCCGTAGCCCGGGGCGCGCGGGACTAGGCTTTCCCTCGGACCGGAGAGACGAAGGCGGGCTACCGGGCGCGCTTCATGCGGCCGAAGCACCAAATCCCGCCGTCTGCCTCCACCAGCCTCCATCCTTCATCCCCGAGCCCGGAGAACTGCTGGGTCATGGCTTCAGGCTTCTTCCCCCGAACGCATTTGTACTCCCATCGATGGGAACCCCAATGGCCTTGGTGCGGATGGCCCTTTTTGCAGTGCGGGCAGGCTTTTCCCTTTTTGCAGTGCGGGCAGGCTTTGCCGTCGGTGCAGTGCGGGCAGGTTTTGCCTTCGGTGCAGTGCGGGCAATCCTCGCCAGCCGCGCAGTGCGGACACGCGGTGCTCTGCCCGCAGGTCTGGCAAGAGGCCGCCTTGCCATCGGCCTGTGATTCGGCAGGGGCGCTACCAAGAGCAAGCCAGATCAAGCCGGCGGTAAAAACAGAAGCTAGAAGCACAGAACGCATGAATCCTCCTGAAGTAGTGGCGGGCACGCTAGCACGCACGGGGCCTACCGGGGCGCGGAAAAAACGCGTCACGGGGTTCCATCGAACGGGGCGCCTTGCA
>SHLP01000201.1 GCA_004283055.1 Deltaproteobacteria bacterium | reverse complement strand
GGTGCCATCCGCCCCGCCCGCCCGGGTACCATCGGCCTCCCCCAGCTCTCCGCTCGAGGCGGCCGGCGCGAGTGAAGCCTTGTCGCACTCGGTGGTCGCACGATTGGAAACGCTCGGCCTGACGCCGGACCAGGTGGAGGGCGTGCTCAAGCTCTCGGCCGAAGTCGTAGAGCGCGTGGTCTGGGAGGTCGTGCCCGATCTCGCCGAAGCGATGATCCGCGAGGAATTGCACCGTCTCATCGGCGACTGAGGCTTGACTGCCCCGCCATTTCACCGCACACGGTCGGTCGGATGAGCGATTCGACTGACGAGATGCCCAAGCAGTACTCGCCCACCGAAAGCGAGTCTCGCTGGTACGCATTCTGGGAGACATCGGGATTTTTCGCGGCTTCTGAAGAGCCCGGGGACACGCGGCAGACCTACACCCTCGCCATCCCACCGCCGAACGTCACAGGCTCGCTCCACATGGGCCACGCCTGCCGGACGACCTTCGAGGACGTGCTGTGCCGCCACAAGCGCATGCAGGGCTACAACACGCTCTGGGTGCCCGGCATCGACCATGCGGGGATCGCAACCCAGGTGGTGGTCGAGCGGCAGCTCAAGCAGGAGGGCCTGACGCGCTACGACCTGGGCCGCGAGAAGTTCATCGAGCGGGTATGGCAGTGGAAGAAAGAGTCGGGAGAGCGGATTCTCCAGCAGCTTCGCAAAATGGGCGCCTCGTGCGACTGGCCGAGGACCAAGTTCACGATGGATCCCGACATGGTGCGAGCCGTGCGCGAAGCGTTCGTGCGTCTCTACGAAGAGGGGCTCATCTACCGCGATACGCGTTTGGTCAACTGGGACGTCGAGTCGCAAACCGTGCTCTCGGACCTCGAGGTCGAGCAGGAGGAGAACGTCGAAGGCGCGATGTTCGACTTTGCTTATCCGCTTGCCGATGGTGGTACCGAGGTCGTCGTCTCAACGACGCGCCCGGAAACGATGCTCGGCGATACGGCTGTGGCGATCCACCCGGACGATGCGCGGTACCGACATCTGCATGGCAAGTTCGTTCGGCACCCGTTCGTCGACCGCTTGATTCCAATCATTCTCGACCCGGAGCTGGTCGACCCCGAGTTCGGCACGGGCGTCGTGAAGGTGACGCCGGCCCACGACCCGAACGACTTCGCGACGGGCAAGCGACACGGCCTCGAGGAAATCAACATTTTCAATCTCGACGGTACGATGAACGAGAACTCGGGTCCCTTCGAAGGGCTCGACCGCTTCGAGGCGCGCAAGGCCGTGGAGATCGAGCTCGGCAATCGTGGGCTCGCCCGTGGACACAAGAAGCACATGATGACCCTGCCGCGCTCGCAGCGCTCGGGGACCATCGTCGAGCCGATGGTTTCAACCCAGTGGTTCGTCAAGATGAAGCCGCTCGCAGCGCCCGCCATCGTGGCGGTCGAGAACGGCACGATTCAGATTCTGCCGGCCGAGTGGACCAAGACGTATTTCCACTGGCTCCGGAACATCCAGGATTGGTGCATTTCGAGGCAGCTCTGGTGGGGACACCCGATCCCGGCCTGGTACTGCTCGGACTGCGAGCACGTGACGGTGTCGCGCGAGGACGCGACGGTCTGTGAAAGCTGCGGTGGCAGCGCGATTCGCCAAGACGACGACGTGCTCGACACCTGGTTCAGCTCTGCGCTTTGGCCGTTTTCAACCTTGGGCTGGCCTGAAAACACGCTCACGCTGGAGCGGTTCTACCCGACTCAGGACATGGAGACCGGCTATGACATCCTGTTCTTCTGGGTCGCGCGCATGATCATGATGGGCCTCCACTTCATGGGCGAGGTTCCGTTCACGCGCGTATTGCTGGCCGGCTTGGTCACCGACGAGCGCGGCGAGAAGATGAGCAAGGTCAAGGGGAACGTGGTCGACCCTCTCGATGTGATTTACGGCGCCACCAGCGAGCAGCTCGTGGCGAAGGCGGAAAAGGCTGGCGCAAAGAAGTCGGGAATCAAGTACCTGAAGAGCACCTACCCCGACGGGTTTGCGGCGTACGGCGCCGACGCGCTTCGCATGACCTTGCTCAGCTATTCGCCCCAGTCGCGCCGGATTGCGCTTTCGATGAAGCGCATCGAAGGCTATCGGAACTTTGCCAACAAGCTATGGAACGCCTCGCGCTACGCGCTGATGCGACTCGACGGCTCCTCGACCAAGGCCTCGCAGCACTGCCCGCAGCCCAGGGCGCTCGCGAACCGCTGGGTCCTCTCGCGGCTCTATCAGGCGCTCGACGTCGCGGCTTCGGGCCTCGACGCCTATCGGCTCGATGAAGCCTCCGGCGCCCTGTACCACTTCCTGTGGGACGAGTTCTGCGACTGGTACTTGGAGCTGAGCAAGCCGGCGCTCGACAGCGGCGACGCAGCTCTCATCGAGGAGACCGAGGCGACGTTGGTCCACGTCCTCGAAACCGTCCTGCGCGCGCTTCACCCCATGATGCCCCACATCACCGAGGAGATCTGGCAGCGGGTCCCGAAGTGGGATGGCGCCGAGAAGAGCATCATGGTGACCCGATTCCCGACGGGGTTCGTCGACGCCAAGCTGGATCGAAACGCGGAGCTTGATTTCGAAGTGGTCCAGGCATTCGTCGGGAGCGTTCGGACCATTCGCGCCGAGCACGATGTGCCGAGAAGCCAGCCTATGCGGATCCACTGGCATACCAAGGACCAAGACAAGCACCGCGTGCTCGACGCCGAGCGGCGCACCATCGAGGCCTTGGGCCGCTGCGAGCTCTGTTTCGAAGCCGACCCCGCGAAGCTCGACGACCCCAATGCGCATTTCAAAAATGCCGCGGTCTTCGTCAACCCGGGTATTCGGGCGGCGGTTCCGGACGTCATCGACATCAAAAAGGAGCGCGATCGATTGCAGCGCAGCCTCAAGAAGGTCGAAAAGGAGCTAGGCGTACTCGAGAAGAAACTCGCCAACCCGAGCTTCGTCGAGCGTGCTCCCGGGGCCGTCGTCGAAAAGTCGAGGCGGGACTCTCTCGAGCTGCGAGAAAAGCGGGAGCGCCTCGAAGCAGCGTTGCACAGCCTTTGAAGGGGGACTTTGAGCGACGTGGCCACAGATTCGATCGACGCCGACGCCAAGCGGCCGCTTTGTGTCGACCTCGATGGGACGCTCATTGCGACCGACACGATGGCCGAAGGGTTCATGGGGTTGCTCAAGAGCGCGCCTTGGAAGGTGCCAGCCGCGCTGGCCGCGCTGAGAAACGGGCGCCCCAAGCTGAAGCGTTACCTGGCTGAGAACGTCCCCGTCGACGCGGCGACTCTTCCCTACCGGCCTGAAGTCCTCGACGCAATCGGCGAGGCGCGCGGGGCGGGCCGCCGCGTGCTCCTGGTGACCGCCTCCGATCAAGGCACCGCCGATCGGGTTGCCGAGCATTTGGGTCTCTTCGACGAAGCGATCGGAAGCGACGGGCAGAACAACTTGAAGGCCCAGCGCAAAGCCGACTATCTGCGCGGCCGCTTTGGGGCCGGGGGGTTCGAGTACCTCGGCGACTCTTCGGCGGATCTGCCGGTGTGGCACGCCGCCGAGGAGGCGACCATGGTCTGCCCGAGCCCGGGCACCCAGCGGGCGGCCGAGCAGGGGCTGTCGAGGTCGACCGTCCTGGTGCCGCGTCCGCCGAAGCTCGAGGCCGCGCTGAAGGAGCTCCGTCCTCACCAATGGGCTAAAAACATCTTGCTCTTCGTTCCACTCTATTTCTCCCATCAGTACACGGATTCCGGGCTCGTCTTCAAGGCGCTCATGGCCTTCCTCTCGTTCTCGTTTTGCGCTTCGTCGATCTACGTTCTGAACGATCTGGTCGACCTCCCCGCAGACCGTCAGCACCGAAGCAAACGCAACCGACCGCTCGCCGCCGGTACGCTCTTGATTCCCGAGGCCGCTGCGCTCGGCCTCGCTTCGCTCGCCGCGGGGGTTGCCCTGGGCGCACTTTTCGTTCGACCAGAGTTCGTGGTGGTCCTTTTCGGCTACGTTGCGCTCACCACTGCGTACAGCTTCGTTTTCAAGCAACAGATGATTGTCGACGTCCTCGCCCTAGCCTCGCTCTTCACCTATCGGGTGGTTGCGGGCGGCGTTGCGGTCGATGTGAAGCTCTCGCCCTGGCTGCTCGCGTTTTCGATTTTCTTCTTCACGAGCCTGGCCTTCGTGAAGCGCTACAGCGAGTTGATTCAAGTCCGAGGCGACGGTCGGCGGTCACTCGAAGGCCGCAACTACGTACCGGCCGACATCCCCATCATCACTTCGGCAGGGCCGGCCGCAGGCTTGCTCGCCGTGCTCGTCTTCGCGCTTTACATCAACAGCCCGGTCGTGATGCGGTACTACTCGGCTCCGGAGGCGCTTTGGGGGATTTGTCTGATCCTGGTCTACTGGATCATCCGCATCTGGTTCCTCGCCGCGCGCGACGAGATGCACGACGACCCAGTGCTCTTTGCGGTGAAGGACAGAACCAGCCTCCTCGCGGGCGCGCTCGTCATCGTGTGCCTCCTCGCCGCGCGATGAGGCTGCCTCAAAAGAGCTCCATCTGGCCGGGCTGCACCACGCCCTCATGAAAACGCACGCCTTCGAGCTCGAGCAAAAGCTGCTTGCGCTCGAGCCCGCCGCCATATCCGCCGAGGTGGTGACCGGCCTCGACGACGCGATGGCAAGGGACGATGACTGGGATGGGGTTGACGTGGTTGGCCTGCCCGACCGCCCGCATCGCCCGCGGTGACCGGATCTCCTGAGCGACGCCACCATAGGTGCGCACCTGCCCCCAGGGTATTTCGCGCAGCGCGTTCCAAACACGAAGCTGGAACTCGGTGCCTCGAAGGTCGAGCGGCACGTTGGCGAAGTCCTCCGGTTCGCCGTCGAAGTAGCGACGGAGCGGCTCGGCGTAGACGGCTGGTACGGCTTCTTCGTCCGCGAGCTCGCGGTCGAGGCGCTCGAACGAGAGGCGGAGCAACCCTGCTTCGGTCCAGGCAAGCCAGAGCGTGCCAAGGCCTTTCGCTTCGAAGGCGCCCCAGCCCGTGACGGGCGTTTGGTGGGGCTCCTGGGCGGTGGTACGTTCCGCGTTCATGCTTCGCTCGGTCCTCGCATCTGCCTTGCTGCTTTCAATTGCATGCGGACACAGTCTTAAACAAGCGCAAAGAAGCGAGGAGGCGTACGAGCAGTGCTACGGCGCCGACT
>SHLP01000200.1 GCA_004283055.1 Deltaproteobacteria bacterium | reverse complement strand
CAGGTCAGCGCCCAGGGCGTCAACACGGCCTTCCAGGAGGCCAAGCTCGAGCTCAACGTGACACCGCACGTGACGAGCGACGGCTCGGTGGCCATGGACGTGAAGATCACGCGTAACGAGCCGGACTTTGGTCGAACCGGTGCAAACGGCGACCCCACCATTCTCGAAAGAGAGGCGCAAACACAGCTCCTCGTCGACGATGGTGACACGGCCGTCATCGGGGGTATCTACACGCGAAACACCGGCCGAAACGTCGACCAAGTTCCGTTCTTCGGCGACATCCCGGTTCTCGGGGTCTTCTTCAAGCGCCGACGCTTCCGCGAGGACCGAAACGAGCTCCTGATCTTCCTCACGCCGAGGATCGTGAATCGGGCGCTCGCGCTGCCCGAATAAGGCCAGCCCACGAGGACGCCGATGGGCGTCGTCTACGGCGTTTCGCCCCGGGTTCGTGACTGCGGACGGGGAGGGCCGTATGCTTGGCGCGGTGCGTGTTTACCTGTCAGGGCCCATGGGGGCTGGAAAGTCGACCGTCGCCGGTCTGGTGGCCGGGCAGCTTGACACTCGTGCGCTCGATTTAGACGCACGCGTCGCAGAGCTGGCGGGGCGTTCGATTCCGGAGATTTTTTCAGAGCGTGGAGAAGCTGCGTTTCGGGCGCTAGAGAAAGAAGCGCTCGAGGCCCTTCCTGCAGACGTCGGCGTCGTTGCGCTGGGCGGCGGTACCGTGGTCGACGACGAGACGCGCCAGATGCTCCTGCGCGCTGGAATCCTCGTCACGTTGACCGCCGCGCCCGAGGTGCTCGCGGCGCGGGTAGGCGCGGGCCGAGGGCGGCCGCTGCTCGGGGAACATCCTCAACGGGACCTGGAGCGCATCATCGAGGGCCGAGCGGCCGCCTACGCGGAAGCCCATGCTGTCATCGATACCAGCGCCCTCGAACCCGAAGAGATCGCCGCCGAGGTGGTGGCCGCCCGAAACCTGTCTCCCATCGTCGTGCCGCTAGGCTTGCGGACCTACCGCGTCGAGGTCGGCCGCGGCGCCCGCCATCGCCTTGGCATCCGCGCAAAGGAGCACGCAGCGGGCGATGCCATTTTGGTCTTTGATGGAGACGACGACCGTCCTTGGCCGCAAGAGGCCGTGCGCGACCTCACGCGGGCTGCGAAGCCGCCCATCGAAGTCAAGCTCGTGGGGGACGAGGCTCACAAGAACGTCGCCAGCGTGGAGCGCATTTGGGACAGCGCCCTCGACGCCGAGGTCGACCGGCGGTCGATCGTCATCGGCCTGGGCGGAGGGGTGATCGGCGACCTGAGCGGGTTCGCGGCCTCGACTTTGCTGCGCGGGGTGGCTCTCGGACAGGTCCCTACCACGTTGCTCGCCATGGTCGACAGCTCCGTTGGAGGCAAGACGGGGTTCAATCGACCGCGTGGCAAGAACCTCGTCGGAACCTTCTACCAGCCGAAGTTCGTCCTCTGCGACGTGGAGACGCTGTCGACCTTGCCGAACGAAGAGCGGATCGCCGGCCTGGCCGAGGCGGTCAAGAGCGCCTGGCTGGACTCCGAGGAGTCGGTCGCCATGCTCGAGCGCGACGCCGCTGGGCTCCTCGAGGGCGACGCCGATGCAACGATCCGGGCGGTGCGCATGTCGGTCTCGCTCAAGTCGCGCATCGTTCATGAAGACGAGCAGGAGTCCGGCCGCCGGATGCTCCTCAACCTCGGTCATACGGTTGGCCATGGGCTCGAGGCCTCGAGCGGGTACCGCGGCATTCGGCATGGGGAGGGCGTAGCGCTCGGCATGATCGCCTCGATGCGGGTTGCCGCGGCGCTCGGGCGAGGGCGCCTCGAAGAAACCGAGCGCCTCACGCGACTTCTTGGGAGACTGGGGCTTCCGACGGATCTCGACCAAAGACTGAACAGCCGTGCGCTGGAGTTCATCGGCTCGGACAAGAAGCGCCGAGGCGACAGGATTCACTTCGTAATTCCGAGGTTTCCTGGCCAGACGGAAATCGCGATCCTGGGTCTCGATGAGCTTCGGGATGCGCTCGGGCGTTTCTAGGCCGCGGAAATTTGGCGGCACGCAGCAGGCCTCGATACCATGGGAACACCCTTTGGAGGGGACTTATGCGTCGAATCATCCTCATGGCCATGGTGCTCGCGGTGACGGTTGCTGGCTGCAACCGATTTCCCGACAACGGACTTCAAATCAGCGCGAATTTGCTGCCAGACGATTCCTGCTTCGTGGACCCAGCTCAAGAGGAGCGTCTGCTCGGCGGCCTCTGGGATACGAGCTACCGCCGCCCGAGCGACGGCGAGCCCGCGGACTACACGATCGCCCTGCAGCTGCAGAGCTTTCTGGTGAGCAATGCGCTGGAGTTCCAGGGAGAGCAGGGGACGCTTCAGGTCGACAACTACGACATCACGATTCTGCTGCCGGACGGCAGCAAGCCCGACCTCGGGGGCCTGATCAACCCCTATCGTGTCCGGACCAGCGCCGTCATTCCGCCGGCCACTGAGCCCGAGAGTGACCCGATTCCCGCCGTCGGCGCAGCGACGGGCATTCCAGGAGAAGGCTACCAAGATGCCTTGGTGGCGCTTGGCGTGAGTCAGATCGTGCTCAGCATTCGCGCGGGGGGAACCACCTTCGGCGGCTTCAGCCAAAGATCCACAGCGTTTCTCTGGCCGGTCACGCTTTGCCAGGGTTGCTTGAACCTCTGCGGCGCCGAAGACGTCAACTTCTGCCTCCCAGGCCAAGACGTTTGGGCGTACTGCCCGCTGCCCTAACGCAGCGTAAACAGGTAAGGCGGAATCAGCGCGACCTGCTCGTCGGCAAGGAGGCGAAGCGCTTCGGTCCAGCGCTCGAGCGGCAGCTGCGCCGAAAGCGGGTGGCGGCGCATCCAGATACGCTCCAGCGTGCGCGCATCGTCCTGTCCATTCCCGCTGAGCAGCTCGTTGATCGCATCGAGCATCCCCTTGGAGGCGGGCCAGATTTCGACAGGCGCTTCAGGCCCGAGCCCGGCGGCGGCACGCGCCTTGTCGAGCGCTTCGCTCAGGCCGGCCATGCCGTCGATCAGGCCGAGCTCCTTGCCGTCTTGGGCCGTCATGACCCGGCCCTCGGCGGCGGCTAATACGGCGTCCCTCTCCATCTCACGACCCACAGCCACGCGACGAATGAAGCGGTCGTAGGTATCTCGAAGCAAGGTCTCGAATGCCTCGCGCTCGCTTGGGTTCAAAGCGCGAACCGGCGTCGACCAGGCGGCGCGCTTCCCCCTCTGCAAAATGAACGTGCTGACGCCGATCTCCTCGGCCAGCCCCGCAAAATTGAACTTGCCACCGACCACGCCAATCGATCCGACCAGGCTGTTCGGGTGCGCCAGGATTTCCTCGGCGGCCGATGCGATGTAGTAGCCGCCGCTCGCCGCCATGTCCCCGACGCTTGCGATGAGCGGTTTTCGTTCCGCGAGGCTGCGCGCCGCTTCCCACATTCGATCGCTGGCAAGGGCGGAACCGCCGGGCGAGTTGATGCGCATGACGACGGCTTTGACGCTGTCGTCATTTTCGAGCCGCTCCATCGCACGTACGAACGGGCCCGCGACCGCGTTCCCTCTCGCATCGGATTCCCCGTCGGTGATGTTGCCGTTGACGAAGACCAGGGCGACGCGCTCACCGCTGCGTTTCGGTTTCTCGCTGTCGCCGCCCAGCAGCCCCAAGAACTGGCCCAGCGTGAGCTGCTCTTGCTTTGGGAGCATTCGGGTGCGGCGGATGGTCTCCACGCCAGCCGCCTTTTTGACCTCCTCGCGTGACTCGCGAAGAAAACCGACCGCGTCGACCAGACCGGCTTTCATGGCGGCGTCCGAGCCGAAGGGGCCTTGGTCGATCAAAGCCTGCGCTCGTTTCAGGCCGCCGTCCGTCCGCGACTGCGTCGCCGTAAGCAAGGCGCCCTGCAGGTCGTCGAGAATGGCATCCATCGACTGCTTGGCCTCGGGCGGCATGTCGTTCCGAATGAACATGTCTCCGGCGCCCTTGTAGCGGCCCATGTGGATGATTTCCGCTTCGACCCCGAGCTTCTCGAGAAGCGCGCGTGCGTAAATCATGACGGCAGCCGGGCCGATCAGGTCGAGCGTGCCCGCAGGTGACATCCGGATTCGATCGCAGCTGGAAGCCAGCAGGATGAAGCCCACGTTGTCCGCGGTCTCGAAGTGACAGTGAACGGGCCGACTCTCGGCGCGGAAGTCCTCGAGCGCTTCGATGAGGTCGCCGACACTTCCCCACGTGCCCTGCAAGGGCCCCACGCGAACCAAGAGGCCTTTGACCCTCTCGTCCTCGGTTGCTTCCCAGACCCGCTCGAGGACGTCGTGCAACGTGGGCTTGGGCGGCGCGAAGGGGTCGTGCTCGGCGCCGTCCGGAAAGGCTTGCAGGAACCGGAGCTCGCGAACCACCGGGGCGTCGGACTCCTCTTTGTTCTGGCTGCAGGAGGCCGCAGCCAGGGAGGCAAGAACGGGGAGGAGGATGAGCGCCGTCCGGCGCGCGCGGTATTTCATGGTGTCCTCATCGCCGAGTCCTGCGCAGGCTTTTCCTCCGAGGACGGTGCGGGTTGGGCTCGAGGCTCCGGATCCGGGTCTGGCTCTAGCTCCGGAGGAAGCTTTGCGCGGGGTTCTAGGCGTTTGATGGCTGCCACGGCAGCTCCGACATGCGTGCCCGATGGCCGCCGCTTGGCGTAGGTGTAGTACGCCGACACGGCTTCTTCGTTTCGTCCGAGACGTTCGTAGGTCCGGCCGAGATTGAAGTAGCCGTCCGGATGGCCTCGCTGCGCCGCGACTCGAAAGTAGCGGGCCGCTGCGATGTTGTCCTCGAGCTCGGTCATCACGTCGCCGAGTCCGTCCATCGCATCGGCAGAGCCTGGCCGAGCCTCCAGGGCGCTGTCGAAGAAGGCGCGCGCGCGGGCGTAGTTGTCGGCGGCAAGCTCGGCGCGTCCTTGCTGCATGTACCAGTCGTAGCCCCGCACCGGTGGCCGGCCGTCGACGAAGGCGTCGCTTCCCGCGGCCTCGGCCAGTCGGTCGTACTCGTCCAAGCCGGGGCTGGGTTTCTGGACCTTGGTCGCAGCCCCGGGCGCCTCAGCGCTTTCGGTAGCTGTTTCATTTGCGGTTTGAGTTGCCGTTTCGGTCGCCGTTTCGCTGGGGCTCTCGACCGCTTTCTCGGTCGCGGGCTCTGTGGCGGC
>SHLP01000289.1 GCA_004283055.1 Deltaproteobacteria bacterium | reverse complement strand
GCAACGACGGCCTGCGCGTCCTCGTCGACCGCCTCTGGCCGCGCGGCCTCTCCAAAGACGCCGCCCAAATCGACATCTGGGCCAAAGAGCTCGCCCCCTCACACGAGCTCCGCCGCTGGTTCCACAGCGACGAAGGCAATTGGGCCGGCTTCAAAACCCGCTACCGCAAAGAGCTCTCCGCCCGCCGCCCCGACGCAGAAGCCCTCCGCAAGAAAATCGGACGCCGCAAAGCCACCTTCCTCTACGCCACCAAAGCCGAGGCACACAACCACGCCCAGCTCCTCGAGGCCTACCTCGCTCGGCCAAAGTAAGAGCCGCCGCCCCCACCGTCATCAAAACCGATCCACATCCACATGAAGACCTCCACCACATCCGCCGTGCTCCCATGCGCGCCCGCCGCCTTCTGGTCGTCCTTTTTAGACGAGTCGTATCTCCGCGCCCTCTACGTCGACGAGCTCGAGTCCCGCACGTTCGATGTCCTCGAGCTCGGTGACGCCTCGCGCAGGCTCCGCATTGGCCCAAAGCTCAAGCTCCCAGCTCCGCTCGCCAAGCTCATCGGCGAGAGCTTCGTCTACGAAGAACACAGCACCCTCCACCGCGCGAGCGGCGAATGGACGTGGCGCATGGTGCAGCCCGCGAAGCTCGACTCGAAAAGCAAGCCACGAAAGGACGCCGTCACCATGCGCGGCACAGGCCGCATCGAGCCCGCCGGTCCCGACCAATGCCGCCGCACGGACACTTGGTCCATCGAAGCAAAGGTATTCGGCCTCGGAGGCTTGCTCGAAGCCACCATCCACAAAGAGCTGCAGAGCGGCCGCGACAAGGAGTACGCCTTCCTAGGGCGATGGCTCGAGCAACACTCCGACGCTAGCTAACGCGAAGCCCGCACGCGCCTGCACGGCGTCATTCACCAGCACTGCGACCGTTTAGAGAGCTCAGGCCTGGCGGCGTTCGGCCATCACGAACTTCAGCAGGCTCACGACGAGCACGAGCAAGATCACGGCCATGATCGCCTGCGCGATGCTTGCCGCAGGTCGCGCGACCTCCTCGCCACCGAGATAGGCGATGACCTTAGGGATGCCGGAAACGCTCCCAAGAAGTCCGACGACGGAAAGCACGATCCCGCCGTACGCCGAGGGGACGCGAAATCGGTCCTTCAGCCCCAGTGCGCCCAGGCCCGCGAACGCGATTCCGAAGAAGGCCGGGATCAATGCCGTCACGCTGACCAGGCCCGTCCCAACATAGCCCGCGACACCGAGCACGATGAGTGCCACGGCAATTCCAATCATCATTCGTCCCATGCCCCGGTCTCTAGCGCGAAAGCTGGCGAACAAAAGGCGCGAATGGAGTTGGCGCGTTTGTTTTCCGGTCTCTTAGCCCGCTAGACGCTTGCGAACTCGGGCGGGATGGAATCGAACACGTGGGCTCAATACTGGAATCCCTCCCGATAGCAGCACTACTGCTGAAGAACTTGGCGCACCATTTCGGCTATCTCAAAGTGGCATTGGGTCATCGGGTGCCATTCGTCGTACCACAAATATTTTTTAGGATCGGGGAACGCGTACGAGCCTCGCCAGGGGGCAGCAGCAAAATCGTGCTTTTTGACATAGGCATCCA
>SHLP01000199.1 GCA_004283055.1 Deltaproteobacteria bacterium | reverse complement strand
TCCTGGGGCGACGCGCCGAACTCTGACCGGGATCCGCGACGCGCTCACGCGCGCGCGAAACGCGCCGCGCTGGCACCGGCGGTGCGGGCGGGGATCCCGGTGCCTGTGCGGGCGGGCCGCTGGCCTCGCCCATCCCCGGCTGCACACCCACGCCCGTCCCCGACACCGGTAACCCCTACGCCGACTGCGTGACCCGAATCAATCAGCTCCGCTGGGAGTGCCAGTGCCTCCCCCCGCTTCAGCGCTGGAACGCCGCCGAGGGCTGCGCCGACCAGCACGCCGAGTACGATAGCACCCGAAGCGCACACTCGGGCTTCCGCGATGACATCTGCTCACCCCGGGGCTGGGCTCAGAACGAATGCCCGGGCTGGCCGTCCGAGGACCGTATCATCACCGGCTGCCTGCAGGCGATGTGGGACGAGGGCCCCGGCGAACCCTTCTCCGCGCACGGACACTACATCAACATGACCAACTCGGCGTACAGCATGGTCGCCTGCGGCTTCTACGAAACCGCGGGCGGGCAGTTCTGGTCGGTGCAGAACTTCCAGTAGTCAGACCCGGCCCGAGCGGACTTCCCCACTCTTGTAGACACCTCGAACCGCTAGTCGAACGGCACGCAGTTGAACTGCATCGACCATCCGCTGAACGCCGGTGTAAACCATTCGTCGGTGGAACCATCGATGATGGCCCGGACGCGAAGGTAGGGCATGTTGTTGGCCTCGCCGGCGGCCTGAAGCTCGTCGGCCACTTCAAAGCTGGTGACGCCCGCCGAAGGCACCAGCGATACCGCAGTCGCGGTGTCGAGGTCTTCGAGCGTGTTGGCGGTATAGACGACAAACTCGACGTTGCTGTCTGAGGGCGTCAAAGCGGTCCACTCGAGCGTGCCCCAATCGGGCACGTCCGGGGGCATCGTGCAAACGGTGCTCGCGTCGTACGTATTTTCGTAATGGCCGGAACCGTACCAGGGTCCGCCCTTCTCCACCATCACGCGCACCGGTGTCCGGGTGAGCTCGTACGTCCCGTCGGCGACGGCCACCAGGTCGAAGTCGAAGATCTGATGTCCGTAGCCGGGAGGAACGAACGTGTTGCTGAGCTCAAACTCGAACGACATCTGGGCCCCGTTGAGGCAGTCGGTACAGGTCGCCGTGCCTGCGCCGCCGGAGCAGCTCGGATCGGCCCCGGTCGGGCACGTCTTGGCGTTCACCCACTTCAAGAAATTGCTTTCGTCGACCGCTGCGGTGGCCAGAACATCCTCGGCGATCAACGTGACGTCTCGGCGCGTGTTGACCAGCATCTCGAGCCCACCGATCAGGGCGTCGCTGATACCGACGCCAGAGCTGGAGACGATGTCGACGTACTCGGCGCCGCTATCGTCGACAGAGTTGGTTGATTGTGCCAAGTCTCTCATGTCCCCTAACGCAGGGGACGTGCTCAAGACGGCGACGATCTTCGCGTTTCTCGCCAAAAACTCGGGTTCGATGTCGGTCCAGGGCACCGGCAAGTCAGCGGTCGCCCAACTGGGGTCGCTCGGGGTCGTCTGAATTCGCAGCTGGTAGGGGCCCCGTACGGCACTCGAGGACACGCCCAGGGGCAGTGCAGCATCCGAGGCCAGGTAGTAGTCTCCAGGTCCCAGGGTTGGCGTGAGCCGGCCCCAATAATCGCCCCCGCCAGGTCCTGGATCACAGTCCACCCCTGCTGGTGTCCCGTCGAAAACCGCCACGTTGTGCGTAGGGTAGCCGGTACCTTCACCGCTCAAGAATGGGCTGATCGTTGCACCGAGCGAGAACTTCACGAATGCGTCGCGTCCGTCGGCCCAACACGTCGAAACGTCAGTGGGGTCCGTGCACTGTCGACAGGCGCTGAGGTTCCAGGTCGTGGCGTTGTTGCCGAAATTTGCGTTGGTCCCCATGACGGTCATCGAGGTCGAGGTGAGGTCGCCGAGGTCCCAGGCCGTCGCAGGGCTGTTCGCGTAGAGCACGTTTGGAGACATCCGAACCGGCGGCAGGAGCGCTGAGACGCCGAGCACACCATCAAACGGCGGGTCGCGGTACAGCGTGCCCCCGGTCGACCCGGGCGCGTTGTACATCGCGCTATCGGAGAAGACCATGATGACGGGAAGGGCCAGTTTCCGGAAGCACGGATAGCCCCAGTCGCCGGTCGCGCAGCCAGCACGGTTGGGCACGAAGGGACCGAGTCCCTGGCCTGTCAAGATGGAGTACATCGCTTGCGTCGCTGCGTCGGGGGAGTCCTTGTTGGGACGGACGACCAGGGACAACATCGCATCGGCCACATGCGTGAGGTTCCTCGTGAAGTCGAGGTAATGATGGTAGGGTGCCTGAGAGTAAGGGTCGGCGTGCGGCAAAAGTGGGATTTCCGCGAACTCGCCGACGCCGAACCGGGCGGCGGGGGTGAGGCACTTGATCGCGCCTACGAGGCCCGTCCCGGACGCCCCGGGGCATTCGCCGGTGTCGAAGAACGTGCCAGTCAACAGCTCGGACTGGAGCGTCGCGATCTCCTTGCTCATTTTGCTGCTCGTGTCGACGAGTAGGTATGCATCGATGGTCTCGAGCGTTCCGTAGACTTCAACCTCGGACTGGGCCGTCACCGAGCCCGAGGCGTCGTACTCGAGCGTGTAGTAGATTCCGTCGTTGCTCGCGTCGCCGTCGCATGGCGTCCGCCAGCCTGGCCCCGTGCAATCGTCGGCTGGGTCGGGCACACCGTCGCCATCCGAATCGAGCAGCACGGCGCTGTTCTCCGTGAGAATCAGCGCGTTGTCCGACGCTGACCAGACGAGGTTGAGAGAGTTCGACGCGTCGATGTCGCCTGCCCCAGGGAAGTCGTTCGCCACCTTGCAGGTCGGGTCGCCGTTGTCGCAGCTGGCAGGAGGCTCGACCAGTTGCCCGTGGAACGCTCCGATGCCGGAACCGTCCATCTGGCAGGCTGGTATCGCGACCGCGAGGAAGAAGAGAGTGATGGGGGTCAGATTGAGAGCTTTCATAGCTCCTCCTTTTTGCCGGCCTGGCAGCTCGGCGGCTCTTCTCCAACGCGTGGAGATGCGCACACTTGCTGAGGGGGACACTCAGTCGAGCTGGAGCAGCCACCGGCCCGCGCGCATTCCTTGCGTCCCTCCAGCCCGAGCAGGATGCAGGCGAAACCGCCAGCCGTGTCGCAGTCGCTGTTGTCTCGGCAGAGGCCGTAGTCGCCGCAGACCGTGGCCGCGCCGATGCCCGAGATCTCACAGACCGGAGCGTTCAGGTCCGCAAGCGCGCAGTCCGCATTGACGCACGCGTCGCCCGGCACGTTGGGATCGTCGACGCCGGCGCATTCGGTGTTCCCGTCACCGTCGACGTCGGCACAACGCGGCGCTATGCCGGCACAATCGCTCTCTTGATCGCACGACTGATGAACGCGAACGCATTGCTGACCGGCGTTGGCGGCGACCTGGCAGAGATAATTCGTCGGGCAGTCTGAATCGAATTCGCATGGGACGCGCCGATCGACGCAAACGCCGTTTTCGCAGTCGAAGCCTTCGAAGCAGTGCGATTGCTCGCTGCACCCGGGCGCTGTTCGAACGCATCGTTCGCTCTCACCAGGCAGGGCGATGCAGTCGCTCCCGCTGGGACAATCGGCGCTCGTGATGCATACGCCGCCCACGGCGTACGCGCACTGCGTGATCGGAGCGCCCTGCTCGGTCGAACATCCGGACTCGATGCAGGTACCGCCCGCCATGCAGTCGACGTCTGTGTCGCAAAGTTGCTCGACCGGGGGGCATGTCTCACAGAGCGCGCTCGGCGTGCAGACGTACAGGGGGGTGCCCCCGGTGCCGCTGAAGCCCGCAACGCCCCCGGTTCCCGCATCGCCGCCTGTCCCTCCGGAGCTTCCTCCCGATCCTCCGCTGCCAGCGCCTCCGCGCACGCCGTCGTTTGATTCGGCCTCACATCCGAACCAACAAGCACAAGCTGCTGAGATCAGCAGCGTTCCAAGCCATCGATGAGCCATTTAGGCCTCCTCTTTTAACAGCTTCACGGCAATTTTCCAATCTTGCAACCACTGATCATCCTTTCGGTGAGCAAGATGACAGGAGATCCCTGCGAGGTTGCGCGGAGCGCAGAGCTGGACTGCGTTCTGATTTCGAACAGGCTGCCGGCGCCCCCGCTCCGCGGCAGCGTCACGAAGTCGCTAAAGCCTGGCTAAGCGATAGGAAACATGTCGCCCAGAACCCGGGCGACAACCAGTTTTCCAATCAAAGCGCCGCGCCGGCTCGGCTATTCGCTCGGCGGAGTCCAGGCGGTCGCTGCTAGGTCTCCCTCTTCGAGGCCGAGCCAAATGCGCAGTTGTTTCAACATGAACTCGGTGCCTTCGCGCGAAGAGAGGTCCACCCGGTAGGTGTTGATGTAGCGAACGCTCTCCTGGAGCCACTGGTCCCAGCCTTCTTTGGAGACCTTCTCGAAAATGAACTGGCCGATTTCGTTCGGGAAAGGCGGCTTGCTGAGACCGGGGAGCTCTCGATCGAGCTTGATACAATGAACGAGGCGATTCGGGTCTGCTTCTGGCATGGCTGACGGGGAACCTAGCACCGGGCGGGCGCCTGGCTAGCCCAGAATCCGGAAGAACGAGCGCAGCATCTGATACGTGAGGCCCCAGACGACGCGGCCGCCAACATCATAAGCGGGGAAGTCGATGTTGGTGCCGTGCCACTGATAAGGGCGGACGGTGTCGACCTCTCCTCGGTAAAGCGGCAGAAGCGGCGTCCAGAGCGCCTCGGCGACCTCGCGGTCGTCGACTTGGAGTGGTGATTCGCGATGAACCTCGAAGACGAAGGGCCGGATCACGGTCTCCTGCGGTTTGCCGCGCGCAATCGCTTGAAGGTCGTCGAGCTGACCGATGTGGTCCGCCGCGTTCGACAAGTCGAGGCCGACCTCCTCGCGTGTCTCACGCACCGCCGTCTCGAGCAGCGTCGCGTCTCCTGCGTCCTGACGGCCACCGGGAAACGCCATGTGCCCCGACCAGGGGTCCTGCGGATGCTCCGCCCGCCGAATAAAAAACAACTCGGGCCCCGACACGCCCTCGCGAAGAAGCACGGCCACCGCAGCCCACTTCTCGTGCTCCGCAAGCTCCCGGGGGTTGCGGTTCACGAGCACGCTACGAACATCCGGCAACCCGACAACCGTCACCCCGATCCGCTAACTCCCACCCTCCCCCACGTCAAGAC
>SHLP01000198.1 GCA_004283055.1 Deltaproteobacteria bacterium | reverse complement strand
CCCGGCGCCGTGCCGCTCCACTGTTTGAAGCGTTTGGCGAAGTGATATTCGTCGTCGAAGCCTACGCGGGCCGCAACGGCGGCGAGAGGGTCGTTGGTCGTGCGCAGCAAGTCGGATGCGGCGCTCATTTTGAGATTCATCGCGTACTTCATCGGCGGGAGGCCGATGTTCTTTTTGAAGAGTCGGATGAAGTAGGACTTGTCGAGGTTGAGCTCTTCGAGGAGCTCGTCGAGGACGAAGGCGCCGCTGACGTGCGAACCCATGAAGTCGAGGGCTCGCTCGATCGCCGGGTGGCTTCCGGGGGTTGCGCGAGCGTCGATCATCAGGTCGTAGAGGAAGTCCGTCATCTTTGCGGATGCGGCCCGGTGCTGGCGCACGTCGCTCGAGAGGGATTGGCGGCTCAGTCTCGCGAAGAGCGCGTGGTAGCGGTCCCCGATGCGCCGCACGCGACCTTCCCCGAGCTGCGCGTCCAGGTCGTCGGCGAGGTCGGTGTCGCGGTCGGCGTCGAGCTCGACGAAGGCGACGTATTGAAGAAGGTACTCCCCATCGGGGATATCCATTCGGTGCATCGTGGTAGGACAGGTGTAGAAGAAGTCCCCCGGCCGCACGGCGCTGTGCTCTCCACGCAGCTCGAACGATCCACGCCCGGCAATGACGTAGTGGAGCTCGTAGCTCGGGTGCGCGTGGGGTTGCCGGATGCGCAGCGTCCGTGGCAGTAGACCGCATGCTGTGAGACGCATGATGTCAATATCATACATCAAGCAGTCAGCCGCGACCATTGCTCGTATCAGCGGGTCGGCCGTACGTTCCTCTTATATTGGGCTGGGTGTGCCCGAAAGGAGTCGAGGCCATGTTGGACGCAGTCGAAACTCCCTCAGTGACCAAGGGACCGAAGGTGCTGACCCCGCACGAGGCACGCATCGAGCGAGGCGAGCCGATGGGGCTGGTCGTCGACGCGGGGCGGTCGAAACGGATGCGCATTCACCGGATGCTGGAAGGGTTTCGCGACAAACCGATCCAGCTCAACGTCGAACGGGCGCGCCTGCTGACCGAGTCGATGAAATCGACCGAGGGACAGCCGATGGTGTTGCGCTGGGCGAAGGCGCTTGCACACATCCTCGAGAAGCATCCGATTCACATCGAGGACGACGAGATGCTGGTGGGGAGCGCGGGGCCTCCGGGCCGATACGCGGTCGTGTACAGCGAGCTGGTTGGCCCGGGCCGCTTCTACACGCACCCGCACGAGCTCGTGCCGAGCAAGCCCGACGACCCGATCGTAATCACCGAACAAGACATTGCGACGCTCAAAAAAGACGTGCTTCCGTACTGGGAGCGCAACGCGTACCACACGGCGGTGATGAACGCCCTGCCCGACGACACCCGGGAGCTGATGGCGCGGATTTTCGTCGTGACCCCCACCGCGTCGGGGCGCTCGATGCTCGCCTGGGCGCATGACTACGGCAAGGTGCTCGACCGAGGCATTGGGTCGATTCGAAAGGACGCCGCCGAGCGGCTCAAAGCGCTCGATCCGGTCGATACGAAGGCCTACGTCGAACAGCGCCCGTTCCTCGAAGCGGTGTGCCTGGTCTGCGATGCGATGGTCGCTTTTGCCCATCGGCACGCGGAGCTGGCGAGGGCCATGGCCGCAGAGGCACCGGACAGCGAGCGGCGGAGCGAGCTGCTCGAGATTGCTAGGGTCTGCGAGCGCGTGCCCGAGCATCCGGCGCGCACGTTCCACGAGGCGGTGCAGTCGCAGTGGTTCGTGCAGACGGTTTCTCGCTTCGAGCAGGCGGTGGGCGGCGTGGTCGGCAACGGACGCATCGACCAGTACCTCTACCCTTTCTATCGGAAGGACATCGACGAAGGGCGGCTCACCGAAGACGCCGCGCTGATGCTGCTCGAGTCGATTTGGATTGGGATGGCGAGGAGCACCGACCTCTACGCCAAGCCGGGGCAGCCCTCGCTCACCGATGGGTTTGCTCACTGGGAGGCGACCACGATTGGCGGCCTGACTCCGGATGGGCAGGATGCGAGCAATGAGCTTTCGTATTTGATCCTGAAGTCCAAGCGAGAGTTTCCGCTCAACTACCCGGACCTCGCGGCCCGCATTCACGCGCGCACCCCAAACGCGTTCCTTCACGCCGTGGCCGAGACGATCAAAGAGGGCTCCGGGTTCCCGAAGCTCTTTTGCGACGACGAGATCATCCCGCTCCTCGTCGCCAAAGGCGGCACCATCGAAGAAGCCAACGACTACTGTGTGACAGGGTGCTCCGAAACCAAGATGCTGAACCGTGAAGGCGTCGCGACCGGCTGCGCCTGGATCAACCTCGGCGCGATTCTCGAAATGACGCTCCGCGACGGGCGCATGAGCTGTTACGGAAACGGGCTCGTGGGCGCGAGCACAGGCGACCCCAGTGCCTTTGGCTCATTCGAAGAGCTCTGGGAAGCGTTCACCAAGCAAATCGAGAACGTCGTTCAGCATACGTTCATTCAGCAGTACGTGTCCGACACGCTCAAGGCGCAGCACATCGCCTCACCCATGTTCTCGATGCTGCACGACCTGTGCATGGAGAGCTGCCAGGACATCCACTCGGGGCCGATTGAGGGCGCGCTCTATCTCGGGTTCTTCGACGTGATGGGGTTCGGCACCGTCATCGACTCGCTCTCGGCGATTCGCACCCTCGTGTTCGAAGACAAGAAGCTGACGATGGAGGACCTGCTCGCGGCGCTCGATGCGGACTTCGCGGGGCACGAGGCGGTTCGGCAGATGTGCATCAAGGCGCCAAAGTACGGGAACAACGACCCGTCGGTCGATCGAATCGGTCACGACATCGAAGCATGCTTCTCCGAGCTCGCGCATCGGCACACGACGGCCTTCGGCGGCGAGCTCGACCTTCGCTACGTATCGGTGACCTCGCACATCCCGCTTGGGGCAGTCGTTGGCGCGACGCCGGACGGACGCAAGGCGAGGGAGCCGCTCTCGGAGAGCATCAGCCCGTCGCAGGGCAGAGACCACAAAGGGCCGACGGCGACGCTCATGTCGATCAGCAGCACCAAGTGCGCCCAGTACAAAGAACGAGCGGCGCGACTGCTCAACATGAAGCTCTCGCCGGCTTCGATCGAGGGCGAGGCGGGGACGCGGAAGCTGATGTCCCTCATTCGAACCGCAAGCGACATGAAGATGTGGCACATCCAATTCAACATCATCAATCGGGACACGCTCTTGGCGGCGCAGCGCGAGCCGGACAAGTACCGCAACCTGCTCGTACGGGTCGCTGGATACAGCGCCTACTTCGTCGACCTGACGCCAGCACTCCAAAACGAAATCATCCGCAGAACAGAGCATGCATTTTGAGTGAAGCGCCCAAAGGCCTGGTGTTCAACATTCAGAAGTTCTCGCTTCACGACGGACCGGGCATACGCACGATCGTGTTCTTGAAGGGGTGCCCCTTGGCGTGCATCTGGTGCTCGAACCCCGAAGGGCAGTCGCGGGCGCCCGAGCTCATCCATCGTTGCGACCGCTGCATCGGGACCGACGAATGCGATCGATGCGTTGCGGCGTGCACCGGCCAGGCGATCCGCAAGGACGGGCATGGCGGGGTCGTCGTGGACCGCGACCGCTGCGATGGCTGTGGCGACTGCGCCGAGGTGTGCCCGTCGCAGGCGCTCGAGCTCTCGGGCCAGTGGCTGAGTGTCGACGAGGTGCTGCGTATCGTCGACGAGGACGACGCGTTCTACGCGAGGTCAGGCGGTGGGCTCACCTTGAGCGGTGGGGAGCCGCTCTCGCAGGGCGCCTTTGCGCTGGCGCTGCTCCGAGCTGCACGAAGCCGGGGGGTCGACACGGCGATCGAGACCTCAGGACTTTGCAAGTGGAAAACGATGCGCGAGGCCGCGTCACTCGCCGACCAAATCATCTTCGACCTCAAGTGCATCGACGGGGCGAAGCACGAGCGGGCAACGGGCGTGTCGAACGCAAAGATCCTCGAGAACTTCCGCAAGCTCCGGGAGGAGTTTCCAGAAGTCGAGGTCGTGGTGCGTACGCCAATCATTCCCGGCATCAACGACTCGGCCGAGGACATCGGTGCGATCGCCGCCTTCATCGAAGAAGCGGGCGGCGCCTCGGCGTACGAAGTGCTCCCGTATCACGGCTTTGGCGAGCCCAAGTACGAGAAGCTCGGCAAGCACTATCGGCTGAGTCACCTCGAACCCCCGTCGGCCGAACGAATGCACGAGCTCAACGAAATCGCGACTCGTTTCCGACCCGCGTTTTGAGCGAGCGGCGCGTTGGTACGGCCGTCGTTCCCGCAGAGCTAAGAGGACTAGCCCTTGCCCGAGCGCTTCCGGTACTCGGCGACGGCGAGGGCGCCCATCTTCTCGACGAGCTGGGCCTGCGTCTTCACCCCGAGCTTCCGCATGCCGGACGTCAACAGGTGGCTGACCCGGGAGCGTGAGAGCCCGAGCCGGTAGGCGATGAGCTTGTGGCTGTCGCCGAGCGCCGCGAATGCAGTGACCTGCTGCTCCTGCTCGGTGAGCCCGCGCGGATTCGGAACCGTCGGGGGATTCGGGAGTGCGAGGACATACCTCCGCTCGTCCGTATCAAACCAATCGACCATCGACCATCGACCTCGAACGAGCGCCCACCACTCCGCGAGCGCCGCGTCGGTGTGTTCCTCTAGGCGACCTTCGGCACGCGATTTGTCGATGCGAATGGCAGCCTCACGCAGCGTCCGGAGCGCATCATTGCCCTGCGCATCGTTCACCGCCTCGATGACTCCGAAGTCGGACGGATTGATCATCGCCTCGGCGCCGTGGGGAAGCTCGGAGTCGCTGGTTTTGCGCTCCCGTTGCCGCAAGAGCGCGTTTCGAAGCCGCATGCCCGAGGCCACGTGAGCCGCCATCATCTCCCACCGGGCCCGCGCTGACGGCGCCAACGCGATGACCTGCGGCGTCGGGGCGAGGATGTGGATCCCCCGGCCATCGGTATCGACGGTCATCAACCCGATCGCGTCTTGGGCCCCATCAAAGAACGTGCGCCAGGTCTCGAGCATCTCGGGGTGGTTCGCCGTCTGCTCGGAGACGATGAAAACGCCGGACTGAGTCTGCGCGTGCGTCTGCTCGACCGGTAGCGAGGCCATCGACGCGATGTGGCGCGCGATCACGTCGTCGGGCCCCGAGACCACGTGCGTCGTTTCAATCGTCGGCAGCCCGGGAGTCGGCGCCTTG
>SHLP01000071.1 GCA_004283055.1 Deltaproteobacteria bacterium | reverse complement strand
CCCCCCAGCACCCGCGGCAGCACAAGCCGTTCAGCGCCGAGCCGTTCGATGGAACCCCGTGACGAGTTTTTTTCCGTGCCCCGGTGATCGCCGCGCTAGACACCCTTCGCCGCGTCGATGAAACGTTTGACCAAGTCTGGATCCTTGCGGCCAGGCGCCGATTCCACTCCTGACGCTACGTCGACTCGGAACGGTTTCACTTTCGCCACGGCCTCGGCGACGTTGCCCGGTGTCAGGCCTCCCGCGAGGGTCAGCTTGCGCTCTTTTTGGACCTCGGCGGCAATCGCCCAGTCGAACGTTCTGCCGGTGCCGCCCGGGATGCCGGGAACGCTCGCGTCGAGGAGGATATGCTCGCCAGGATAGCTCCGCGCGAGCTCGATGGCGGAGCCGTCCTTCACCGAGATCGCCTTGTACGCCCGGGGCAGGAGCGCGGCCAGGGCTTCAGGCGGCTCTGCACCGTGTAGCTGTGCCCAATCGACGCCGGTTTCGATCAGAATCTCGCGAATCCGGTCGACGCTGAAATCGACGAATACCCCGACCATTTGGACATGATCACCACCCGCCTCCGCGATTGCGCGGGCCATCGGGACGTCCACACACCGTGGAGAGGCCGGCCAGAAGTTGAGGCCGATCGCGTCGGCCCCCGCATCGATGCAACGCAGTGCGTCGTCGACGCTGGTGAGTCCGCAGATTTTGACCTCGGCCATTCCTGGAGGATGCGCCGGCAGCGCCTGCCCGTCCAACCAGCTCGCGGGCGCTTGCCGATTGAGGAACCCGGTTCTAAAAGGGCATCCAGTGGGACTCGGAAGACGGGCGCACGGACTCCCTGGGCACTAGAATCGATGATAGAGCATGAAAACCACTGCCGCTGCGCGTGTTCAGCCCAGTCCGCGTGAAACTCTAGATTCCGTGGTGATTCGCTTCGCCGGCGACTCCGGCGATGGCATGCAACTCACTGGAAGTCAGTTCACTACCGCGACCGCAGACGCGGGAAATGACCTGGCTACGTTTCCAGATTTCCCAGCAGAGATTCGCGCGCCGGCCGGAACCACCTACGGGGTGTCGGGCTACCAAATCCAATTTGCGTCGCACGACGTGCTGACTCCAGGCGATGCCCCCGACGTACTGGTGGCGATGAATCCGGCAGCGCTCAAAGTGAACAGCGATGCTCTCAAGCCGGGTGGCTTGTTGGTCGTCAACACGGGCGCCTTCAGCTCGAACAACTTGAAGAAGGCCGGCTACGACAGCAACCCGCTCGAAGACGGCTCGATGGATCGCTTTCGCATCTTGCCGCTCGACATCAACAAGATGACGTTGGACGCGGTCAAAGACGTCGGTCTGAGCTCCAAGGAGTCCAATCGCTGCAAGAACATGTGGACACTCGGGCTCATGTATTGGCTCTTCGGGCGCGAGCGCGACGAGACGGTCTCCTGGCTCGAGAGCAAGTTCGCGAAGAGCCCGAAGGTGGCCGCGGCAAACATCGCTGCGCTCAACGCAGGTCATATCTACGGGGAGAACGCCGAGCTGCCGCATGGGATTCACGCCTACGAGGTGCCGGCTGCGCATCTAACGCCGGGCGAGTACCGAAACGTCAGCGGCAACGAAGCCACTGCCTGGGGCCTCGTGACGGGCGCGCAGCTTGCGGACCTCAAAATGATGTATGGCTCCTACCCGATCACGCCCGCGTCGAGCCTCTTGCATCAGCTCGCGCGTCTGAAGCAATTTGGGGTGACCACCTTCCAAGCTGAAGACGAAATCGCGGCCGTTGCAGCAGCGGTGGGTGCCAGCTTCAGCGGCTCGCTCGGCGTGACCGGTACCTCCGGACCGGGGGTCGCGTTGAAATCCGAGACGATCGGTTTGGCGATTGCCGCCGAGCTCCCCTTGGTCATCGTCAATGTACAGCGCGGCGGGCCGTCGACGGGGCTTCCGACGAAGACCGAACAGTCCGACCTCTTCCAGGCGGTCGTGGGGCGCAACGGCGATGCACCGCTCGTCGTTTTGGCCGCGGCAACACCGGGCGACTGCTACTACATGGCAATCGAAGCGGTTCGAATGGCCGTCAAATACATGACTCCAGTCATCTTGCTGACCGATGGCTATCTTGCGAATAGCGCCGAGCCATGGCCACTTCCCGATCTCGATGCGCTACAACCATTCCCGGTCCGGTTCCACCGAGACCCAGAGGGCTTTCATCCTTTCCTTCGCGACGAGCAAACCCACGCTCGCGTTTGGGCGGTGCCGGGTACCCCCGGCCTCGAGCACCGCATCGGCGGCCTCGAAAAGGACCGGACCACGGGCCACATTTCATACGAGCCGCACAACCACCACCGAATGACCAAGATCCGCCACCAGAAGGTGGCCGGAATCGCCAGGGACATCGAGCGCGCAAAGGTCGACCAGGGCGAGGCGGAAGGGGACCTGCTGGTCGTCGGCTGGGGCTCGACCTACGGCGCAATCAGTCAAGCAGTGGAGGTCCTCCGCGGGCGAGGTCACGACGTCTCCCACCTGCACCTCCGAAACATCTGGCCGCTCCCCGAAGGGCTTGGCGACCTGCTTCGCTGCTTCAACAGCGTTTTGGTTCCGGAGCTGAACTTCGGACAACTGACGATGCTGCTTCGAGCTGAGTTCCTGGTGCCGGCCGAGAGCCTCACCAGGGTGACCGGGCAGCCTTTTCGAGTCGCCGGCCTCGTCGAAGCGGTAGAAGAGCGACTTCAACGGAGCGCCGAATGAGTCCTAACAGTCCTAAGAAAGCCTATACGCGTAAGGACTTCACATCCGACCAAGAGGTGCGCTGGTGTCCCGGCTGCGGCGACTACGCGATTCTTGCGGCCGTGCAGCGCACCCTTCCTAGCCTTGGGTCGACGCCGGAGAACACGGTGTTCATCTCCGGCATCGGCTGCTCGAGCCGCTTTCCCTACTACATGAACACGTATGGTTTTCACACCATTCACGGGCGGGCGCCTGCGGTGGCGACCGGAGTCAAGCTCGCCAACCCAGAGCTGGACGTGTGGGTGATCACGGGTGACGGCGACGGCCTGAGCATCGGCGGAAACCATCTTCTTCACGTTCTTCGACGAAACGTGGACCTGCAGATCATGTTGTTCAACAACCAGATTTACGGGCTCACGAAGGGGCAGTACTCGCCTACTTCGCAGCTCGGGAAGGTCACACCGTCGAGTCCGCTCGGCTCGGTTGATCAGCCCGTCGTACCGACACGATTCGCTTTGGGCGCAGGAGCGACTTTCGTGGCGCGTGCGTTCGATGTTTCGAAGAAGCTTCCTGATGCACTGATGGCGGCGCGTGAGCACAAAGGCGCCTCCTTCATCGAGATTCTGCAGAACTGTCCGGTCTTCAATGACGGCGTCTTCGACCTGGTGACAGATCGAAAGACGGGCCCGGTGCACCAGCTCTGGCTCGAACACGGGCAGCCCATGAGGTTTGGCGCGAACAGCGAAAAGGGCCTTCGCTTCGACGCCAAGACCCTCAGCCTCGAGGTCGTAACCATCGGCGAAAACGGCGTCACCGAGCAAGACATCGTCATCCACGACGAGACCAATCATCAACTCGCCTGGATGCTCACCGACTTGCCGGACGTCGTTGCATTGGGGGTCTTGTACCGTCAGCATTCGCCGGTGTACAACGAAAGCGTAGCAACGCAGCAAGAGCTGGCGAAGGAGCGCTTCGGAGAGCCGGACCTACACGCCCTGCTGCGGCAAGGGCACACCTGGACCGTCACCTGAGGGCGCGTCCTCGTCGACGGGCAGGGTCAAGACGACGCGGAGGCCGTGCGGTTCACGCACGCCAGCGGTGACGAAACCGGCCGAGCGGAACGCCAAGTCCGCAATCTTGGCGAGCCCGAGCTTTGTGTTCGGGCGACGCTCAATCTTGGCGAAGGGCATGAATAACGTTGCGAGTTCTCGTTCGTTTGGGCTCACGCCATCGTCTTCGATGGTCAGCACGGCTGCAGAACCGACCACTCGAGTTGCGAGCCGGATGGATGTGACCGTCTTCGTTGCCGCCATGAAACCGATCAGTTGGCCGAGAGCGTCCTGGGCCAGCCAGAGGTTGAGCTGGGCCACTGGATCTCGGGGACTCAGGTCCAGCGTCGTACTGACCTCGAAGTCCGACACCGCGTTTCGCACGAGATCGTTCAGAGACAGGACGCGGCTTTGAATCGGGTTGTCGCTCGCGAACGCGGCGAGGTCACGCATCAGGTCACGCCCCTCGTCTGCGGCGTTGCGGACCTCGCCAAGGTATTTCTCGATCGCGGCAGGGTCTGACGCGTTCTTTCTGGCGAGGTGCGCGTTGCCGATGATCACGCCTAGGATGTTGTTGATCTCGTGAACGACGCCTCCGGCAACGTCTCTAGTAGCCCGCATCCCTTCGGGATGCAGGATTCCTCTACCCATGGACTTGCCGTCTTCATCGCTCATACTTGTCAAACCTCGAGCAGCCTCTTGACCGCGCTGATCACACGCGGCGCCTGAATTGGTTTCTCGATGTAGGCGTTTGCTCCGAGCGCCATTGCACGGTCGCGGTCGTTGGGCGCATTTTCCGTAGTGATGATCACGATGGGCGTCTTCTCGTGCCGCGGGTCGCCTCGAACGTGGCGTACGAGCTTGAGCCCATCCATCACGGGCATGTTGACGTCAGTCAATACGAGGTCGAACTGGGCCGCCGCAAGCGCACGGATTCCAGCCAAGCCGTTGTCGGCCTCGACGACCTCCATTCCAGGGATTCTCAGCAGCGACTCCGCCAACATGTTGCGCATCGTCTTTGAGTCTTCGACTACGAGGCAGCGGTACCGTTGCATGGCTAGGTCAATCCTACGATACGAGCCGGCGCACTCAAAGTTCCAGCCTCATCGCTCGCTTGGTCGGGTTAGCTCGGCGAGCATGTCGCCAAGGGCCCAGATTCCGAGTGAATGGTGCTGCACCCCCGTGCGTTGAACCGCCGAGGGCATTCCCGAAACCACCGCGGTTTCCGGGGCCTCGACCAAAACGCTGCCTCCTCGAGCGAATATGTCGCGCGCGCCCTTCGCGCCATCGTCTCCCATCCCCGTAAGCACGACGCCGATGGCCCGGTCACCAAGCGCTCGAGCCGCAGAGCTGAAGAGCCGATCGACCGAGGGGACGTAGTGAGAACCTGAGTCGGGCGCTACGACTCGAATCGCGGCACCACGGTCCGAGGGCACGATCTCTACGCAGCGACCTCCGGGACAGACGTACGCATGCCCACGCGCCAGTCGCTCGTAGGTCTTTGCCTCGGAGACAGTGGCAACGCTCGATCGATCGAGCCGATGGGCAAACGTGCGAGTGAACCGAGGGGGCATGTGCTGAGCGATCACGAGTGCAGCGTCGAGATCGTGGCGCAGGTGACGAAACAGGGTGACGAGCGCGCGCGGCCCGCCGGTCGAAGCTCCGATCACGATGACCTTGGAGGGCACCCTCTTGATGACGGAGGGCTCGGGCATTCGACGACGCGAGGCGTCACCGTCGTCGTCGAGCCCGAGGACATCGGCAAGGTCGTGCCGCAGCGCGAGGGGCGCGAGCTGCTGGACGACGCGCACTTTCTCGACGAGTTGGTCTCTCAAGCACTCAAGTGGAGCATCCCCACCCTGTGGTTTTTCGATGAAATCGATCGCGCCGAGCTCTAGCGCGCGGAAAATGTTCTCCTTGGCTGAAAGGCCCGATACGACGACGACTGGAAGCGGATTCCGGTCCATGAGAAGTTGAAGGAACTCGAACCCGTCGAGCCGCGGCATGTCGAGATCCAGCGTAATGATGTCCGGTGGGCTGGCTTCGACCACCCGCAGCGCGTCGGCTCCGTCGCGCGCAACGTCGACCTCCGCGATTCCAGCAATGTCTTCGAGAATTGCCGCTATCGTGCGGCGATTCAGCGACGAGTCATCAACGACGAGCGCGCGGAGCTCTTTCACCTAAGCTAGCCTCGGCGGAATGTCGGTAAATGGGATGGGGCGCCGGTACACGATGTCCGTAGTGAGCTGGGTGATTTCGAACGCCGTGCTCGCCCGGAGCAGCGACTCGCTGTGACCCAAGAGCAAATAGCCTCCGCGATTCAAACGTTGGTAGATCGTATCCAACACCTTCCGGCGGGAAGCGTCGTCGAAATAGATGAGTACGTTTCTACAGAAGGTCACGTCGACGCGTCCCACGATCGCCGCGCGCCGCTCGTTCATGAGGTTGAGATGACCGAAGTGGCACATCGCCCTGATGCGCGGGTGTACCTGCCGGCCTTCCTCCGATTCGATGAAATACTTTGCGTATTCGGGAATCATTGCCCGGAAGCTCGCCGAGCTGTAGCTGGCCGCACGCGCCTTGTTCAAGACTCGTCGTGAGATGTCGTTTCCAAAGACACGGACATTCCAGCCATCGAAGAGACCGCTTGAATCGATGAGCATGGCGATCGTGAAAACCTCTTCCCCACTCGAACATCCTGCGCTCCAAACGTCGAGTCGCTTCGACCCACGGGCAAGCGCCTGCGACCGCACGGCCGGGAGGATCTCATCGGTGAACGCACGAAGTTGGTACGCTTCTCGAAAGAAATACGTCTCGTTGGTAGTCAGGACCTCGGCTGCTGCTTCGAGCTCTTTTTCTGCCTTGGGGTGGTACTGCAGGTATCGGTAGTACTCCGCGAAATCCCCTACCCGCAAGTCCCGAAGTCGCTCGCGAAGACGCCGTTCGACGATGTACGCGGAGTCGTCTGCAAAGTAGATGCCACAGAACCGATTGATGAAGTCCCGGAGCAAACGAAAATCGCTCAGCTCCAGACTCGGCCCTGCGTCGTGTAGCAAGGTCACCTCAGACTCCCAGCCGAAGGCCGGTCTCGATCGCGTGCCGGACCATGGAATCAGTCTCGTCGGTCAAGGCGTCTTGCAGCAGCTTTCGCGTGTGCTCCGTATCGAGGTCCACGAGCAAATTGATCGCCAACATTCGAACGTTCCAGGCAGAATGTGCGAGTCCGTGGGCTACCAACCGTTCTGCGTCGCCGACCGGCAGCGTTCGAGCAGCGCGAAGGCCGGCCTGGTAAATCTCGTCGTCGGCGTGAGAGAGCGCGCGCTCCACGGCCGTTGCGACTTCCGAGTCGCCCAACCAGGCGAGGGCATCCAGGGCTGCGGACACGACGATCGGCTCTCTGTCCTCCAAGAGATCGCGAATCCTGGGTATTGCCCCGTTGGCGTCACGCCGGCCGAGCGCCAGGGCCGCCTCCGCACGGGTGGGTGCGAACGGAGAGTCGAGCGCCGTTCGGAGGGGTACGTCCGCCTCCTTGGTGCGCATTTGCCCGAGCGTTCGAACCGCAGCGACCTGTACGTCGATGTCTTCATCGGCGACCGCGTATCCGATCAACTGCGCGATCTCGCTTGCGTTCGCGATCGCCAGTGCCTGCACCGCCGCCCTGCGGGTGCGTGGGTCGCCGCTGTGCAATCCGCGCTTCAGAAGCTCCTCGGCGCGAGGTGAATCGAGTCGCGAGAGCACGTGCGCGATGTCGGCGCCGCCGGGGCCATCGAGGTCGGCCTCAGCAAGCGCCTCTTCAACTGCGACCGGGACCCGCTTCACCAGCCCTTCGAGAGCACTGGTCGCGGCGGCGCGTACTTGATGAGAAGGACTGCGGAGGCATTCGACGAGAGCTCGGCAATCGCGAGGGTCACCCCACCACAAGAGGCTCTCGGCAGCGGCGGCCCTGACAGCGTCTGATGCGTCCGTAAGGTCTCGCTCGATGAGGCTTCGAATCCGATCGCGGGTGGCAGCCGGCACCTGGTCCAAATGTCGGTAGCTGAGCTCCGCGGCGAGCTCGAGGGCGATTGCCCAGACTCGCGATTCCCCACCCCTCTGCATGAGGAGCGGCTCGATGAGCGCGCTTCCCGACGCCCTGAGGGCTGCAACGGTTTCCGGGTTCGCGACATCATCGGCCACCGCCTGGAGGACGGCTTCGAGCGAGCTTGCGTCTTGGCAGAGCACGGCGAGATACGCCGCTCCCTGACGGGTCGGCGTATCGCCGTGCAGCAGAGCCTCGTGAATGGCTCGCCTGAACGAGTCGTTCGACCCGGTCAATCGGTCGATCAGCTCGTTCTTGTCGCTCTCGGTTTCGCTCGCAAGCACGGCTATGGCCCGAAGAGCTGCGGATGACGTTTGCGGTGACGGGTCGCTCGCGAGGTCGAGGAGGAACTCCAGAGCCTCAGGCTCGCCAGTCCTTCCGAGAAGCTCCGCGGCGATCCTCCGAACGATCACGTCATCGACCGCCGGCGCAAGCTCGTTCCAGGTCAGCCGCGTTCCGAGCCGAGTGAGCCCTTCGAGAATGGAAATGCGAAGAAACAGCCGCGGCGTCGAAAGGCGCTCCTTGAGAAGAGCCTCTGCGCGACGTCCACCGATGCAAACTAGGGCTTCCACGGCTGCAGCTGCCACGTTCGCGTCGGAGCCATCGACCAAAGGCTTCAAATGATCGATCATGATGGGATCGCGCGTCTTGCCCATGGCTTCGACGAGAAACTTCTGCGCGCCTTGGCCTGCCGCAGCCAACGTGCTGGCAAACTTCTGCGCCTGACCTTGAGCGATCATCCCGAGGACTTCTATCGACGCGTTGCGGAGGCCCGTGTTCTCCGTCTCGACGAGGCGAAAGAGGAGCGCATCGATGAGCTCGTCTTTCTCCGCACTTTGCGCGGCTAGCGAAATCGCTTCTCGGCGAACCCGCCAGTCCGAGTCCGACAGCGCATCTAGGATCTGCTCGAGCGGCGTCCCCCGAGGACGAAGGCTCATGCTCTGGACGGCACGGCGCCGGACGTCCGGATCGGCCGAGTGGAACGCCTCGTCGAGCCGATCTGGGGTCATGTCGTCTCCGACGGGATGGACGGCATCTGGCCAGGTAGGACGTCGAAGCCAGGTTGCGCGACCCGGTCTGCGTCCAGAAGAAACACGAGACTCTCGTCGTACCGGTGGGCGGACTTGATGCCGCGCTCGAGATGACGCTCATCCATGATCGGCACTTCCCGCTGCCGGTCATCCCCAGACGAAAAGACATCGTGAACCGCGTCTACGACGACCCCGACCAGGCCGTAGCGCGTCTCGAGGATGAGCCATTTCGTGCGCCGCGTCGGCTCCTGGGATGGCAGACCGAAAAGCCGCCGCAGGTCGACGACCGCCACGACTTCTTCGCGGTAGTCAGAGACTCCCAAGATTGCAGCGTGCTCGCGGGGAAGGTCGATGAGCGGGAGCGGATTCACGATCTCGCGAATGCGGGCGATCTCGAGGGCGTACATGACCGAGTCAACCTCGACTCGGATGAGGTCCCGGGCGATCGCGAGACCCTGGATCCTGCTCTTGCTCACGTCAGGCCTCCCAGCAATGCCCTCGGGTCGATGAGAATCACCATCTCTTCGCTGGTCGCCACGGACTCGGAGGGAATCCTCGCAACTCCGACTACGTACTCGGAGAGGTCAGCGCTCATCGCACTGGCGTACTCGATCTGATCGGACTGCAGCTGCGCCACCTGAACGACGCGGTCCACGGCGACCCCAATGAGCTCTTCAGCTACGTCCACCAGAATCACGCGTCCAAGCGGCTGACGGTCCCGGTCCTCGAGACGCAAGAGCTCGGACAAATCCACTACTGTAACGATCTCGCCTCGGACAGCGATGACCCCCAGGAAGTGGTTCGCCGCACGGGGAACCTCGGTGAGTGGCGGCGGCATGAGAATCTCGCGGACCGCGGACAGTGGAAAGCCATACAGCTCTGTCCCGGCCGCTACCGCCAGGACGGGGATTGTCGCATCTTGGCTCCCCGGATCTGGGACCAGAGTCGCTCGTTGTGCACCGGCGGTCACGCGCGCGCCTCCATCGATGGCTGCACCTCGGAACTACTGAAGTACTCGGAGAAGAGCGCAGGCGTGTCGAGCACGAGGGCAAGCCTCTGATTGCCCAAGTCTGTGGCTCCTGCAAATCCACGAACGGATGAGAGCGTTTGGCCAAGCGACTTGGTGATCACGTCTTCTTGGCCCACCAGGTCGTCAACCACGAATCCGAGCTCTCGATTTCCCATCTCACAGACGATCACGAATCGGCTCGCTTGGTGCTCTACTTCTCGTAGGCCGAACCAGGGGGTCAGATCGCAAATCGGAAGCGTCTCGCCGCGCATGGTGATCACTTTGCGGCCTTGAATCGTCCGAACGTCCTGTTGGGAAAAAGGCACAGCTTCGCGAATTGCGCTGATTGGAAGCGCAAATAGGCGCCCCCCGACCTTGACGATGAGGGCGCGGATGATCGCGAGCGTAATCGGGAGCGTCACCGTGATCTTGGTGCCAATGCCCTGCTCGCTCGCGATCGAAACAACCCCTCCCATCCGCAGGATGTTGGTCTTGACTACATCCATGCCTACGCCACGCCCCGACAAATCGGTGACGGACTCGTTTGTGCTGAAGCCGGGAAGGAAAACTAGGTTCAGCATTTCCTGGCGCGTGAGATCGTGGCTGGCCTCCGCGGTCAGCAAGCCGCGAGACACCGCCGTCTCGCGAAGCTTTTGGGCATGCATGCCTCCGCCGTCGTCCTCGACCTCGATGACGACGTTGCGGCCCTTGTGGTACGCGTTGAGAGCAAGGGTGCCTTCCGAGGGCTTGGCCAGTCGCATTCGCGTCTCGACCGATTCAATGCCGTGATCAATCGCATTGCGCACCAGGTGCATCAGTGGGTCGGCGAGCTCCTCGACGATGAGCTTATCTACCTCGGTATTGGCGCCTGTCACGACGAGGCGAACTTGTTTATCGTGCTCCCGGGCTGCCTGCCGGACGATGCGGGCGAACTTGCTGAATACCTGTCCCAAGGGGACCATCCGGACATCGAGGATCCTCGTGCGCAGCTCGGCGAGCTGACGCTCGAAACCTCGGCCGAGGCGATCGAGCTCTCGAAGCGAGTGTTTGTACTTGGGGTCACCGTCGAGCCCGGAGATCGCGCGGCCAACGGCAGTGCGCACCAACGCGAGCTCGCCCACGACGTTCATCAGGTCGTCCAACTTGCGAATGTCCACGCGAACCGAATTGGCTACTGAACGCAGAGAAGCCTGACCCGACTCTTCCTCGGGCTGCGGCAGGAGGCTTTGCGTGCCTGGAGGAATCGAGGTGAGCTGTGGAGGAATCGTCGGTAGATGCGTTTGCTCTTCGATCGCCTCGACCGCTCCATACTGCCCCTCGAAGTGTGCTTTGAGCTCCGATTCCGGAACCCGGCTTGCAAGCAGCACGACGAGCTCGATCGACTCGTCATTACCCCCTTCGAGGCTTGGCAAGTAGGTGATGATCTCGGCGTCATCGCGAATCACATCTCGGAGTGCTTCGATGGAGTCGTCAATTGCGGTCAGGTCGAATGTCGCGCGGAGGCGATAGAGCTGCATTCCCTCACGAATGCACGCACGAAGCCGATGTTCTTCGTACTCCGTCAGCACGGAAAGGACGGCCGAACCGATGGCGTACCGATGCAGTGGATCGCCATCGTCTGACGCTGGCTGGTTACCAATCGATCGGACGATGGCGACGTAAGCGTCGACTTCGGGAGTCTCTTCGGGCGACTGGGGATCTTCGAGCGACAAAAGCCTTTGAAATCGCTCGACCGAATCGAAGAGCACGTCGAGCAAAGGGTCGCCGATGTCGAGACGGCCGAGGCGCAAGTCGTCGAGCAAATCTTCCAGCGCATGGGCGATGGCGCCCACGTGCTTGTAGCCAAACATTCCGGCGATGCCTTTGAGGGTATGCACGCTGCGAAAGATTTCGTTGATGAGAGAAGCATCAGGACGCTCCGCTCGCTGATGAGCCTCGTCCAGCAGCAACAGGTCGCGTGACAACGCCTCGACCAGCTCCTGGGCCTCGGCCAAGAACTCTTGCTGAACGTTGTCGCGCAGGTCACTCACCCCGAAACCTCCTGGCGCCCATGGACCAAGCCTTGGATCAGGGTTCGAAGGTCGTCGACCCCGAACGGTTTCGCCAAGAAGGCGTCTGCGCCGAGCTCGACTCCCCGCTTGGCATCTGGACCGTCGGCTTGCGTGCTGATCAGGATTTTGATCGCGCCCTGCTGCCGGGGACTCTTCCCAATGAAGGCGAGTAGCTCCAGGCCGTTGATATCCGGCATGTTGACGTCGACGATGACGACGTCAAAAGCGTTTGTCGCGAGCAGCCGGAGCGCTTCGAAGCCCGTTTCGGCCTCCTGCACTCGAGCAAAATCCTCTGCCTCCAAAGCGGCACGGACGAACGCGCGCACGGCGCTGCTGTCATCGACGATGAGTGTGTGAAATGTCACCCGAAACCCCCACGCATAGGATAACAGAGACCGAGAGGGGGGGACTCGCCCTATTCACGCCAGAACGAGCGGGACTTGGGGTCATCTTCGGCGCAGGATGAACAGGCGCACAGGCGCCGAAGAAAGCGGTAGCTGTAGATCCCAGTCTGGTGACCGTCACCCCATGCGAGGCGGACCGCGTAATTTCCGACAGATTGGACATCGCTCAAGTCCAGGTCCCCGCCCCCAACGAAGCGGATCGGACCCTCGTGACCCTGACACTGAGCACACGGACAGAAACCGCGCAGGAGCTCGTGCGGGTAGATACCGCGGTGCCCGTCAGCCCAATCGATTTCCATGACTCGGGCGCCGCGCGGCGCACGCAGCTCGACCGGCTCCGATGCGTCACTCACGACAATCGCCCTTCCCAGCTGCCCGAGGCCCCCGCTGTCCGCTCGCGAACGGTGACGGTTGCGTGGCTCGCGTCGAGTTGGGCGAGTGCGTCGCGGATCTCTTCACGCTCGCGGTCGGCCCAAGCCTCCTCGGCGAAGGCAGACGTCGACTGAACCACAACCCAGCGGCGAAGCGACGCCGCTGACAAGACCAGCCGCCCGCCGCCGCAAGCCCGACACACGATTCCCCCGCGCGCAGCATCGAATGACGCCGATCGCGATGCCGCCAGCGTCTTGCCGCAGAGTACGCAGCGGTCGAGCATGGGCGCAAAACCGAGTATTGCGAGCGCTCGAATCTGAAGTGAAAGCAAAGCCTCTTCAGGGGGCGCGCCGTCATTGAGCGATGCAAGGAAGCTCACCGCCGTGTCGAAAATCGCGGGCTCGGGCTCGTAGTCCGGCACCCGTTCCCGAATTACCGCCAGGGCCGCGCCGGCGGCCCCGATGGCCTCGAGGCTTCGAAGGATGGCGTGGAACGAACGGTCGACCGACACCTGCTCCAGATGCGCAAGCTCACCACGGCCGGGTCGGAACTGCGCATTCATCAAGACGTATGGCTGCAACGCCCCGCCGAATCGGCGCTGGCTCTTTCGTGCGCCCCGCGCGAGCGCCGAGAGCTTGCCGTAGTCCTCGGTCAGCAGAGTGACGATTCGATCGGTGTCACGGTAGTCGACGGACCGTAGTAAGAGCGCTCGGCTTTGGCGGCTTCGACTAGGCACGGCAGGGCGGAGGATAGCTCAATCGGATCGTCCTGTGCAGGCGCGCGCCGAACGAGCGAAAACGTGGCGACGATGATTGCAAAAAGGGCGAATGTCGTGATGGCGAGCACGAGGGCCCCGTATCCGCGGCGCCTCTGCACTGTCGCTAGCGGCGCGGGCGGCAGGGCCTGCGGGCGCTCCGAGTCGAATCGGGCAAGGACCTCGTCCGCGTCCATTTCGACCACAGTAGCGTATGCCTTGATGAAGCCGCGAACGAACACCCCGCTTGGTAGATCTTCGAAGCGATCTTCTTCGAGCGACTCGAGCGTCTTGCGTGGTATGCGCGTCGTGCTTGCCACCTCTTCGATCGAAAGGCGGCGCGTCTCGCGCTCCGACTTCAACCAATGGCCGATCGAATCCGTTCTCATCGCGCATCCTCGAGCAGCGTCTGACACATTCGCCCATCGTTCGAGTAAGGGTCGAGCTCCACGCAGCGTTCCAAATCGGCTACGGCATCTCGGCGATGGCCCAATCGCGCTCGGACCTCGCCGCGGAGCCGCCATGCTCCCTGCAGCTCGACGCTCTTCGAACAAGAAGGATCTGCTTCGAGCGCGCCCACGAGCGCGCGCTCGGCGTCTTTCAACTGCTGCAGGCGCCAGAAGGCGCGCGCCATCGTATAGTAGCCGACGCAGAACCGTGGCTGTATTCGAACCGCCTCCATCGCCGAGGTCACGGTCTCTTGATATTCGGCCAGATGAAATTGGGCCAGCCCTAGATTGCCCCAGGCCAGATGCGGAGCCGTGTTCAGCTCATCCGACGCAGACTCACGAAGCACGACGACAGCCTCGTCGTAGCGACCGAGCTCGATCAGGCAGAGCCCATAGATGTTACGTGCCTCGGCCAGCGTGGAACCACCGCGCTGCTGTTTTTCGAGAAGCTCGATCGCCGTGGCCAGGTGCGCCTCCGCGTTTTGGTAGGTCCGGCGCTCCATCTGGATGAAGCCGAGAAGGAGGTGGGCCTCGGCGTTCTCGGGGTCGAGCTGGAGCGCCTTGCGGAGGTGTTCAATCGCTCCGGCGGTCTGGCCCTCGTCCCGAAGGCTGGCCGCGAGCTGGAACTCGCGATACGAGCGCTCCCCGTCAGGCGTTCCCGCTGCCGACGTCGTGACACACCCCATGGCCAGGCAGGCTAGCCACACAACTCCCCAAGCTCGGACCACGCCCTGGGTCTACTTAGTGCTTGGAGCGCGGTCAAGAAGGGGTGTCGGATTACCGACAGGCCAGGCCATGCCGAACGTCCTCTTTGAGCGAAAGGAGCGCCTGAAGTTGGCGAAGCACAGACGGATTGCCAATGGTGATCGTTTGATCACCTACCGAGAGATAGCCGCGATCGCGCAGCTGGGCGACCACGGCTTTGGTCTGGTCGAGAGCCAATGCAGTTCGAGTGGATAATTCGAGTGGCGAAAGCTCGAGCAACTCCTCGCCCGAATCGTCGAATGCGCGAAGGAGGGTGTTGAGGACGCGGATCGTCGGATCTGCGAGGTGGAAGTTGTCGAGCTGCTCTTCGGTTCGTTGAAGCCGCCGAATGAGCTGCCGCATCACACGCTCGCCGAGCTCTGGACGTCGTCGCACCAGTGCGCGAAAGGTGTCACTTTCGATGACGAGGGCCTGGGTTGGCTCGATGGCCTGCGCCGTGGCATTTCGATGTGTCCCTGGGAGTAGAGCCTCTTCTCCCAGCAGCTCCTCCGGCCCGTAGAGGCCGATGCTGCGCTCGACCCCGCGGGCGCGCTTGAAGAGCTGCACCCGGCCCGTGCCGATCAAGTAGAGCTCGGTAGCCGGTGCGCCAGCGTAAAAGAGCGTCTCCCCCGCAGAGAAGCCGCGCCTAGGGGTGTCGGTTCCGGAGTCTTCGGCCCATTGCTCCATCTGCCGTGCTTATCGCAGGAGGCCGAGAGGCCGCAACCGCTATTCAACGAGGTGGCAGGCGACCTCGTGCCCAGCCTCGATGGCTCGAAGTCCGGGAACCTCCCGATCACAAAGTCCCTTCTTCGCGATGGGACAGCGAGGATGAAACGCGCAGCCGGTGGGTGGATCGAGAGGACTCGGGACGTCGCCCTTGAGCAGGACTCGATGCGGACGGGCGGTCGGGTCGGGCTCGGGCGCCGCACTGAGGAGAGCCTGTGTGTAAGGATGACGAGGCCGCGCGTAGATCTGCTCCGACTCGGCAAGCTCGACCACGCGCCCTAGGTACATGACGGCAACGCGCCGGCTAACGTGCTCCACGACGTGCAGGTCATGTGCGATGAAGAGGTAGCTCAAGCCGAGCTCTTCTTGGAGATCGCGAAGCAGGTTGACGATCTGTGCTTGAATCGACACGTCCAGGGCGCTGACAGGCTCGTCCGCCACGATGAACGTCGGGGACACAGCAAGGGCTCGTGCGATGCCGATGCGCTGCCGCTGTCCGCCGGAGAATTCATGCGGATAGCGTCGCATGTGCTCAGGTCGCAAGCCCACGCGCTCGAGCAAGGCCGCGATCCGCTCCTCTTCTTCGGATGCGGAGCTCGTCTTCCGGTGTACGCGCAGTGCCTCAGACAGAGCAGCGCGTACCGTCATTCGCGGGTTTAGCGAGCTGTACGGATCTTGGAAAATGATCTGCATCTTGCTGCGAAATGGCCGTAGCTCCGATTGCGAAAGGTGCGTGATGTCCTGCCCTTCGAAATGGATGCGGCCTCCGGTGGGATCTTGCAGCCTCAAGAGCAGTCGTCCGAGCGTGCTCTTCCCGCAGCCCGATTCGCCGACCAGCCCCAAGGTCTCGCCCTGCATCACTTCGAGATTGACCCCGTCGACTGCGCGAAGCTCCGCTCGACCGCGCCCGATGCCGCGGGAGGGCCCGTGAAATGATTTGCGCAGGGCTTCGGCACGCACGATCGCTTTTTCGCTCACGTCGACACCTCTGCGTGAAAGCATGCGACATCGGACTGTTCGAGTCGCTGCAAGTTTGGCTCCTCGACGCGGCAGACGTCCGTAACGAAGTCGCAGCGGTCCTGAAAACGGCACCCGCTCGGGAGCTCGCGCAAGTCGGGAACCACTCCCCGAATGGTCGGAAGGCGCTCCCCGCGGTTGCGCACGCTGGGGAGACTGCGCAGCAGCCCCTTCGTATACGGGTGCTTCGGCGTCCGAAAGAGAGCGCGGGTTTCGGCATGCTCGACGATCTTGCCCGCATACATGACGGCGATCTCGTGCGCGAACTCCGCCATTACGCCTAGATCGTGAGTGATGAAAACGATGCTCATTCCAAAATCTCTTTGAAGCGAGCGAAGCAAGTCCAAGATTTGCGCTTGGATCGTCACGTCGAGCGCAGTCGTTGGCTCATCTGCGATCAGGAGGCGCGGTTCGCAGGAAAGCGCCATCGCGATCATTGCGCGCTGCCGCATTCCACCCGACAGCGTGTGTGGATACGAGTCGATGCGCTCGGCGGGCGCAGGGATGCCGACCAGATCCAGGAGCTCGACCGCGCGCGCCTTCGCAGCGCGACGGCTAACGCTTTGATGCAGCCGAATCGCTTCGATGATTTGCGACCCAACCGTGTATACCGGATTGAGAGAGGTCATCGGTTCCTGAAAGATCATCGAGATCTCGTTCCCGCGGAGGCTTCGCATCTCCGACTCGGGAATCCGCAATAGGTCGCGTCCATCGAACAGCGCCTCCCCCGATTCGATGACGCCGGGCGGGCTCGGGACGAGGCGCATAATCGACAGAGAGGTTACGCTCTTGCCGCAGCCGCTCTCTCCCACGATGCCGAGGGTCTTGCCGGGAAACACGTCGAACGAGACGTCGTCAACGGCTCTCAGATACCCCTCATCCGTCTCGAACGCGGTGACCAGGTGACGCAAGCTGAGCAGCGGTTCCGTCATGCGGCGCTACCTTAGCACCAGCGGCGAAATCCCGTGCTTTTCAGGGGCACGGTGCGAATTCAACGGACATGCCGGGGCTTGGCGATTGATGAAACGCGCCGTCGGGAACTTCTGGATCCACCGCGATGGACTTCACCCGGACCGACGTATCGGCATCGTTGACCTGGTCGATGAACCGTACCTTGCTGGGAAACGAATGGCCGGCGACCTCGACGTACTCGTCGTAGGTTGCTTCCCATCGAGTGTCTCCGTTCGCGCCTCGCTCGACTGAGCGCCGAAGGCTGAGGCGCTGCTCGGCCGGCGCCTTCCCGAGGTCGTCATCGTCGACGGAAAACGAGACTTCCTGAGTCGTTCCATCGGCGGCAAACCGCGTGACGACATAGCGCCCGTCGCGGCACTCCATAGACTGTTGGGTCGCTTCGATCATCGGCGTGTCACCGGTCAAGAGGCGAAGCACATTCTCTGCGTCTACCGAGATCCCCAGCAGGCGAGCGATGTTCTCAGTGCAGGTCGGGCCTTGCAGAAACGTGCCCTGACGCAAATCGGTCAGCTGAAAGCTCTCCCCATCGCTCGTCAACACGGCGGCCGGCCCAACCTGGGTCATCACGTCGAAGCGGACCCGGTCGGGCCGCTGCAAAAACATCAGGACGGTGCCCCGGATTCGTCCATCCCGCGCCCACTGCGTCACGCGAGCTTCCGCTTTGATAGCCCGCCAGCCGGATTGCTGATCTCTGTGGTCGTCGAGGGCCTTGCGTGCATCGCTGCGCATTTGGAGAGGACAGGCCGGGGCCGACTTGCAGCCGGTGGAAGTCAGCGCGAGCAGGAGCAACGCGATGATGTGCGCGCGTGCCACTAGTTGTTTAGCGCTCCCTGATCGATCCACTCTTCGACGACCTGGATGCGTACTTCGCTGATCGAGCCACCGAGCGGCATCCGATCGCCACAGGTCTGCACGTTCCGCATTTTCTGGATCATGATGGACCCGTCCGGATCGAAGGGAACCACGAGCGTGCCCTGCCCTGCACAGTCGCCCGGGTCCGCGGCCAGCGCATTGACGACCGCCGACCAGGACTCGGCCGGCCAGTTGCTGGTATCGGCGGGATCGCTGCCAGCCAGGTTCAGCGCGGCGAGGCCCGCGGGGCTGGCTCCACCTGGAATGTTGCCGTCGAGAGGGTTGTTCGGGTTTTGGTCGTCGTTGTCGTTGC
>SHLP01000070.1 GCA_004283055.1 Deltaproteobacteria bacterium | reverse complement strand
AATTCAAGGAGCGACCCCGATGCAATCCCCAGCAATTGGCCCGCTGGTCGTCTTGGTCGATCGCGACCCCGAGTCGCGCGCGGCGGCCGCAGGCTGGTTCAGCGATTCGGGAATGCGGACGGTCGAGTGCGCGGACGCCGAGAGCTTCCTCCAGAGCCTCCGCTCCGACTTGCCGGCTTTGGTGTGCCTCGACGGCAGCTTGCCTGGCATGAGCGGCCGCCAGGCGCTGGTCGCGGTGCGAGAGCGGCATCCCAGCGTCCCTGTTTTAGTGGTCGGCTCCGATGCGTCACCAGAGTCTGCCGTCGAAGCGATGCGAGAAGGAGCCAACGACTATCTGAGAAAGCCGGTCGACCGGGACAGGCTGATGTCGGCCGCTCAGCGGGCCCTGCGATCTTCAGACCTGACGCAGTCTGCGCCCAGCGAGGACCCCGTCGAAGAGGTGTCCTACTCGGGCGTCATCGGCCGCTCCTCTCGGATGCGCGAGGTTTTCCGTCAGGTTGATCGCGTCGCTGGGCGGGACATCAGCGTCTTGATTCGGGGTGACAGCGGAACCGGTAAGGAGCTCATCGCCAGGGCCATCCACGAGAATAGCCGTCGCGCAGGGGGCCCCTTCGTCGCGATCAACTGCGCAGCGATCCCCGAGTCACTGCAGGACTCCGAGCTTTTCGGGCATGAGCGCGGCTCGTTTACCGGAGCACACAAGGCGCGCGCCGGCTGCTTTGAACGGGCGGACGGTGGAACACTGTTTCTCGACGAAGTCGCTGAGCTTTCGCTCGCCGTGCAGGCCAAGCTCTTGCGCGTGCTCCAAGAGCGGTCGTTTGACCGGCTCGGTGGGATTCGGGCGGTTCAAAGCGACTTTCGGCTGATTACCGCAACGCACCGCGGGCTGCGCGACATGGTTGAGGTGAATCGGTTCCGCGAAGACCTCTACTTTCGGATCGTCGTGTTCGAAATCGAGCTTCCGCCGCTTCGATTGCGTGAGGGCGATCTCCGGCTCTTGGTCCCGAGACTGCTCGACGACGTGTCCGCCGATCTCGGGGCAGGGCCTCGCCGATTGACCGAGCGAGCCATGGAGGCGCTCGAGCGCTACCCCTATCCAGGAAACGTTCGGGAGCTGGAGAACATCTTGCAATGCGCCGCGGTGCTTGCCACCGGCGAGGAGATCGATCTCGAGGACCTGCCCGCAAGGGTTCGAGAGCATGATGGGGGCTCGACGGAGTCGCCAAGGTGGACCGTGCTTCCGCGAGGTCCCAACGACCTCGGTCCGACCGATTCCCAAGACCCGAGCATGAGCGCAGCCGAACGGTCGACTGAACGGCCGACTCCAAAATCCCTCGCCGAGCTACCCTTGACCCTAGAAGATTTGGAGCGCTGGGCCGTGAAGCGCGCGCTTCGAGACAAGAACGGCCGGCTCACCGAAGCGGCAAAGGCACTCGGGATCGGTCGAACGACGCTCTATCGCAAGCTGCAGAAGTACGGGCTGCGCTGAGCCATCAGTGCGCGCCCTTCCTGTTGATGATCACCGCGAGCGTTAGGAGGATGACCCGGATTTCCATCCCGAGGTAACTGCGCAGCCCGTAGAGGTGTGCGTTGTACGTGAAGTCGTAGAGAAGCTTCTCGCGGACGCTGTCGACAGAGGTGTCGTATCCGGTATGCACCTGAGCCCAGCCGGTGATCCCAGGCTTGCACGGTGCGTGTCGGTCATCGTAGCTCGGCAGCTGCACCGCAAGAGAATCGGTGATGGAGGGACGCTCCGGACGCGGGCCAACCAAGGTCATGTCGCCGCCAAGCACCTGGAAGAGCTGAGGCAGCTCATCGAGCCGCAACTTGCGCAGAAACCGGCCGACCGAGGTGATCCTCGGATCTCGTTCGACTGCCCAGACCGCCTGCCCGTCCGCCTCCGCGTCGACTCGCATCGTTCGAAATTTCCAGATCGCAAAGCTGCGGGGCCGACCCATGTAGTCCTTCGCCACGCGCTCCTGCCGGTACAAGACGGGCCCCTTCGAGTCCAGACGAATGGCGAGAGCGATGAACGGGATCAGGGGCAGCGCGAAGAGAATGCCAATCAGGCTGCCGGTGATGTCGAGCGTGCGCTTCACCGCTCTGACCGAACGCGGCGGAAGTGCAGGGCGGTGCAGTGCGAGGACGTCGTTCTCGGGGGGACGACGCCAGCGCGTTCCGTTTGCCCGGAGGGGGAAACGCAGTATCCCCACGCCGCACGCCGTCATTGCGACCAGCGCGTGCACACCCATCGCGACGCTGCGGGGCAGGGGAAGGCCTGCTGTTCGCCAGATCGCGGCCCCCAGCAGAAAGAGGACGAGCGCGTCGCCCGCGATCGCCAAGGGCACCAGGGCCGAAGCGCTCAGGGCGCGGTAGTTGACCCAGAGCGCCAGACTTAGAATCCAGACCGGCCCGAGTGTCTTCAGCAGCTTGTGTCCGATGAGGCTCGCTGCGATTCGCGCATGGCGTGGGCTGAGCAGCGCGCGGTTTCGCCAGAGGATCTGAAGATTGCCGTGCGCCATGCGTGCGGTTCGCTCGAAGATGGTTGAGAGGTGAACCGGAGCCGCGTCTGGGACGACGATGTCGGACCGGTAGACGATGCGGCCCCCAGCCGCGCGCGCGAGCAAGGGCCAAAGCAAGTCATCGTGAATGGTATCGGCCGGAACGGCGGCGATCGTATGGCGGCGCATGAGGTAGCACGCCCCGTGCGCACCCAAGAGCATGTCGCGCTCCGCTTCCAGCTTCTTCAAGCGAGTCTCGCGGTTCCAATATGCTCCATCGGCGGTGGCGGCACCCTTGTCGCCGACCGACGCGTACCGAGGCATGGCGACGGCGACGCCCGGGTCTGCGAGGTCCTGAACGAGCTCAGAGACCGTATTTTCGGGGAGGTCCGCACCGACGTCGGTGAACAGGATCAGCTCGCCCTGGGCGTGCGCCAGCAGGTGGTTCAGGGCAGCAAGCTTGCCCCCCCGCTCCGAAAGCTCGAAGACACGGACCCCGGAGTCCTCGTATGCCCGCCCGACGTCCGCGGTGTGGTCGTCGGAGCCGTCTGACGCGACCAGGATCTCGATGCGATCGCGCGGGTAGCTCAGTGCGAGGGTGTTTCGCAGCTTCTGGTCGAGGCGCGCGGCCTCGTTATGCGCTGGGATCAGGACGTTGACCTTTGGCAGACGTTCGGCTTCTTCTACGACGCTTCGCTCGCGGGGCGGAAACCCGTATCGAACGAGGAGCGGGTAGAGCAGGTACGGGGAGACCAGCCCTAGAAACAAGAACGCAATGATCAGGATATCAATGCCGATGGACATAACAACGCCTCGAGCCGCTCCGACGCAAACGGGTGCGCGTCGCCTTATGCAACGGTCAGACCAAATGGTCTGTACAGATATTCATGGGCTTTCGAGGCGTCGTTGCAAGCTGTCGTCCACCGATGGTTAGATCTGAAACAGCGCTCGTCCGAGATTTACCAAAGTGAAACGAGCCAACTAGGAGTCCACCGAGCCGGCACCATCATTTTGCGACCTCACGGTAGTGACGGGTCGTTCGCTCGGCCCAGCGCTCGGGCGCGTGGCGCGCGCGAATCTCGGCACCTCGTCGGCGAGCGCCGTTTCGAAGCGTTTCGGCCTGCGCGGGAAAGGCTTCGAGCGCATTGACCCATTCGTCGACCTCGCCCGGCGCGATGAGCACCGCTGTTTCACCCTCCCAAACGGCTTCCGGCACGCCGCCGACTCGGCTGGCGAGCACGGGAACCTCGGACGAGCCCGCCTCGAGGACCGCGAGCGGGAGCCCTTCGCGCAGGGATGGTAGCACGAGCGCCTGCGCCTCGGCCAACAGTGCAGGGATGTCGGATCGAACGCCCAGCCAACGCACTCTTCTATCGAGCCCGAGCTTTGAACAGAGCGCTTTCCACTCGTCGGCGCAAGGGCCGTCGCCCGCGACGTCCAGAGTGAGGTGGTTTGGTGTGCGCGACGATGCGAGCGCGCGCAGAAGCACGTCGAGGCCTTTTTCCTTGCTCAGCCGACCGACGAAGAGCAGCGCGCCTTTCGATGGGCCGGCCCCCGGGTCGGAGCTTGGCGGAGGGAGCGAGATCGGGTTCGGCACGGTTCGCAGCTTGGCGCGTGGAACGCCTGCGGCCACCAGCAACTCGGTGGTCGCGCTCGACACCGAAAACACGCAGTCCACCCTCGAATACAGGGTTCGCGCGAGACCCTCATAGAACCGTGCCAGCCGATCGTGCCCGGTTTCGCCGTGGTGGGTGACCACGAGGCTCAGTCTTCGGTTCCGAGCGAGCATGGCGTACGCGAGCGCTTTATACCCATGGGCATGAACGATCTCGGTTCGCCGCGCGCTGAACCTCGCGCGAAGCTTCATCAAGGCCCGGAGATCGACACGCCCACGGACCTCGATGGCTTCAGCGGGGATGCTCCGTTTGCGCGCTGTCTCCAAGAACGTCTCCCCGTATTCGCGGCAGCGCTCATCCACGATGACGAGGAGAGACAGCTCGTGTCCGTTGGCGACCAAGGCCGTGCAGCCGTGCAAAACGACATTCTCCGCGCCCGCCATGAGGCCCGGTGCGATGATGTGGCTCATGCGCACGGTGCGGAATCCACGTTGACTCGCGCAAACGGCTTCTTGGCAATCTCGTGGTAGAGCTCCACGTAGCGGTCGACCATCTGGTCGATGCTGTAACGCTCGTCAATAATCGACTTCCCGGCGCGGCCTAGCTCTTTTGCGAGCTCGGGTTGGGCCGCGAGCGAGCGAAGGGCGGCGGAGAGAACCATGGGCTCCTTCGACGGCACGAGTATTCCGCCTCCCTGGGCGAGCAGCTCGCCAACGCCCCCGACTTCAGTCGCAACCACGGGAATCCCAAATGACATCGCTTCGAGAAGGCAAAGCGGTAAACCTTCACGCGTGCTGTTCAGGACGCAAACATCCAGTGCCGCGTAGAACTCGTCCATGTTCTGCACCGAGCCCAACCATCGCACGTGCTCGCTCACGCCCGCCCGCGCCGCCTCCGATCGAAGCTCTTCGGCGAGGGGGCCATCGCCCGCACATGCGAGAAGCGAGCGCGGCTCGTCCCTGCGGAGCTGGGCAAATGCTTGGATGAGCCCGGAGTGGTTCTTCTCCGGCGACAGTCGGGCGGCGCAGCCCAGCACGAAGCGGTCTCCTTCCGCGTCGAGCAGCGCTCGCCCTCGGGCGCGCATCGAAGGCTCGACCGGGTGAAGAGGGACCCCGTTCGTGATGACCCGGCACCTACCTGGAAAACGTTTTCGGAACTCCGAAATCTCGGGTGTCACGGCGACCACCTCGGCAAGAGGTGCCATCATCGCCCCCAGCAGCTTCCTCCGGGTGTTGTCGTAGAGCTCGTGGGAGTGCTCGGTGTGAACTCGGGGGCATCCGGCGAGGACCGCCGCGGGCGCCCCGTAGATGAAGGGGCCCAAATGATGGGTATGCAGCACGTCGATTTGCTCGCGGCGAAGCACCGAGCGGAGTCGCCAAATGAGCCCGGGGTGCAGGCCTGGGCCGCTCTCCAGTGCCAGGGTTCGGACGCCCTGTTCCTCGAGCGCGGCTCGAATCGGCCCATCTTCGAGGTACGCGATGACCAGGCTGTCCACGCCTCGGGACCTGGACTCGATGCTGAGCCGTTCGACCAGGCGCTCCAGCCCACCGATCGCGAAATACTGCATCAGATGGGCGACCCGTAGGGGCCGGCGCGACTTCGGGTCCGTGTTCAAGCAGCACTCCGGGGACGAACGGCTTCGGGAGCGACGAACAAAGCAAGTATTGAGCCACAGAGCAAGGCCCTCGGTGTGTCCCGAATGAGGACGGGGCGGATCTGCGGCGTTTCATAACGAAACACACCTTGTTCTCATGTGGAGCCGACAGCGAGAATCGCCTCGCCCCGCGGCATTGGAGCCAGATCTTGCGTTCGGATCCGATCTTGCTTAGGGAAGACGAAGTGAGCCGGTCCCCCCAACTGCTGCGCGCGGAGCACCGCCTGGTCGCACGTGCCTTCGAAGCCGCACAAGCAGCCAACGCTTGGCGCATTCTTTTGGTTTCCGCGCACACCGGAGACGGCAAATCCCACTTCGCGCGCTGCATTCAGCGGCACGCGAGCGCGGTGACGGACAAGCCATTCGAGATTCAGCCTTTTGGCCCCCCGACACCCAGGCCGGAAAGCCCGACGGGATACGTCTGGGTCGATGGCGTGACGTTGCTCGAAGGGGACGGCGCCGCGGTGCTCGCTCCGGCCGTTCGCGCTTCTGTCGACGGCGCGCTGCTGGTCGCTCGAGGGATGGTCACCACGCGAGCTGAGGTCGCCGATTGCGCAGCTCAACTCCGCACCCTGGGTATGCCCGTGCTAGGCGGCATCTGGAATGACTCCGACTGTGCGCCACCCGCGGAAACCCTCCGCACCATCCGGGCGGGTTTGCGCACCTGGCCGCCTCGGCTGCCTCCTGGTGTTTTCACTCGATCGTTTTGGTGGCGGTCGTGAGGAATTCCTCGCGAGAGCTCAATTCGGATTCGCTGTTTCACCTGGTGGTGCGTCGATGGGACCTTCTGCTGTTGATACCCCTGCTCACGCTCTTGGCCGCCGGCCTCGCCTGGCAGATCTCCCCCGACCGCTATCAATCGACCGCTCGGCTGCTCATTCAAGACCAGCAAACGATCAACCCCTTCCAGAAAGACATGTTGCAGGAGTGGTCGGCGAAGCAGCGCATGCCGCTGGTCGAGAGCATTTTCCAGAGTCACGGCACCTCAGAGCAGGTCTTACGCAGACTCGGGCGCTTGGACGATGCGGCGACCCCCGAGGAAGTGAATGAAGCCGTGGAGCGGTTTCAGGATTCGTTCCAGGTCGTAGGGCTGGGAGGCGAGCTCATCCTGCTCAAGGTCAATGGCGAGACCCCCGTAGAGGCGTACGAAGCAACGACCGAGCTCGTCCGAGTTTTCACCGAACAAATTCTGCGCCCGCAGCGTGAGACGGTCCGCGCGTCGGCCGCGTTTTTCGAAGAGCAGCTCGAACGATTCCGCGGTGAAACCACGAACATCGAGCCGAGCGCAGGCCAGTTGCCCGAGGCCGACGAGACGAGACTCGGCGGCCGGCTCAGCGTCCGAAGAGCCCTGGCGCAGGCGGAGGTTCGGCTCGCGGCCGCGGAGCAGGCGGTCGAAGCGTCCGGGGAGAACCTCAAGCAGCGGGCCCCAGGGAATAGCCTTGGAAGCAGGCAACTTCGAAAGGAGCTGGCGCAGGCGCGCGCCGAGCTGATCGAGATCAAGTACCGCTACGAAAAAAACCACCCGGAGCTCGTGGCGGCCAAGCGACGAGTCCGGGCACTCCAGCAGGCGGTCAACAGCCAGCGCAGGGCGAGCGAGGCAGCGCTCGGCGAAGCGGCGACGGGCCAACTGGACGAACCCGGGGCCGGTCCGAAATCGGGAATGAGCGCGGCCCAAAAACACCAGGCCTTGCTCATGGAACTCAAGGAGGCTGCGGCCGAGGAGGAGCTCCTCCGGCAGCGTCTGGTCACTGAAGAGCTGTCGATGTTTGCCGAAGGCAGCCAGGTCTGGACGGTCGAGGAGCCGGTGTTGCCGACCCTTTCGCTCACTCCGCCGCTTTGGATCGTGCTCCTCGGTGCGCTGTTCGCGGGCCTGATTCTTGCGCTCCTCGCGGTTGGGCTCTCGTCCGTCTTCGATGATGCGCTTCGGGGCGAGAAGGAGCTCGCCGACGCGCTCGGCGCGCCGTCCCTCGGCAGGATGCCCCGAGGGGAGGCGTAATTGCGGCACACAACCTTGCTCGGAGGCCTTGCGGTTGCGGTTGGGGCTTCCGCTGCCGCGCTGCATCCGATGGCCGCCGTCGGGGTGGTGCTCGGTGTCGCCGCGATCGTCTGGATTCTTTCGAACGCACTCAACGCGACGCTTGCGTTCATCGTCGTCCTCGTCCTTCGGCCTGCAGACCACTTCCCGGCGCTCGCCGCGATTCAGCCCGCAAAGCTGGTTGGGCTGGTTGCCATCCTATCGCTGGTCGTCACAAAGCTCTTTCACGGTGACCTGCGACTGTCGCGCGCACCGCAGGGAAAGTGGATGCTGGCGCTGACCGGGGGCGTCCTGGCTTCCTCGATCATGAGCAGCAACGCCACGGCGAGCCTCGAATTGTTCACCGATGCGTTCGTCAAGATGCTGCTCATGTACGGGCTGCTGGTGCACCTGGTCACCAACAAGGCCCAATCGGTCAGGCTCAACCTCGTGCTCGCGCTATGCACGGTGGGGCTCGCGCTTCTCGCGATTTACGTACGAAGCTCGGGGTTGGCCACCATCGAGGGGAATCGAGCCGCCATCGTCGGCTTGCTGAGCGACCCGAACGACCTCGCCCTCCTGTTGCTAGTGTACGTGCCGCTCTTCGCCGAGCTTGCGCTCGGGACCCGCGGTGCCGGGCGGCTTCTCTGGGGCGCGTTGCTTGCCATTCTCGTCGCCGGCGTCTTCGTCACGGTGTCTCGAGGAGGGGCTCTTGGACTCATGGCCGCGCTGGCGTTCACGTTCTACGACCGCGGTAGCTGGAGCCTCCGCCTCTTGCTTGCGCCGGCACTCGCGGCCGTCGTGGTTGGCATGCTCCTGATCGCAGGGGTGAACGACCGGTCGAGCGGCGCGTTCAAGCCTGGCCAGCTCGATGAGTCCGCGCAGGGGCGGCTCGACATGTGGGCGTCAGGACTGCGGATGACCGTGAACAATCCCGTATTCGGCGTTGGCTTCGGTCAATTCCCCGAAAATTTCGAGAGCTACGCGCGAACTCCGGTCGTGTGGGGGCCACGCGATGCGCACAACTCCTTCATCAAGGCGGCCGCCGAGACGGGGCTCCTCGGCTTCATCCCTTTCATGATGCTCGTCGGTCTCACCTTTCGGACCGCTTACCACCTCCGAAAGGATGAGGTGCCCGAAGACAGCCCGGTGGAACGGGCGGTTCGTCGGTCGCTGTTTCCGTCCATGGTTGGGTTTTGCGTTGCTGCATTCTTCCTGTCGCAATGTTGGAGCTGGTTTCTGTTCATCCTGTTCGCGCAGTCCGCGACGATGTACGAAATTTGGAAACCCGATCAGGAAACGTCGCCTTCCGACGACGACCTTGGCACGATGCGTGCTTACGTACACGGGCAATGACGATGCAAGCAGAGACCCGCAGCCGATTGCGAATCGAGCTCGATGGAGACTTCTGGGGTCATGAAGCTCTGACCTTGGCCGACCGGCTCCCCCTCACCGAGCTGGCAAGCGCGAAGCTCGTCGTGCTGTCGCTCGGGAAGGTGCGCCGCATCGATGAGACGGGGCTGGCGATGCTCGTTCGGCTCTATTCCCACCTGCGGGTGCGAGGTAGCCGTCTGGAGCTGGTCGATGTGCCGGTTGCGGTACATGAGCTGCTCGAGCGTGTTGGTTTCAGCCGGCTCGTGACCTGCCAGGTTGGCGAGAATCGTGAGCTAGCTCACCATACCATCGCCCTGGGCGCTGGTGTCGAGGCCTAGCGGAGCGCCGGCCAGCGAGCCCCGCGCCACGTTCAGATAGGAGTGCGGCCGGCTTCTGCCTCGCGGCGAATGCCCTCACGCACGCCGACGCGAGGCTGCCAACCGAGCAGTTCTCGGGTGCGATCGCTGTCGAACTGAAGGCGCGCCAGCGCCGACCTGAGACGGTACACGCCGACCGGGGACGGCCGATTGAGCGCGCGAAACACCGGCTCGGACAGTTTGCCCGCCAGGAACACCAGTGGTCGTCCCACGCGGATGACCGATGCCTCGTTGCCGAGCGCTCTGAGTACTTCGTTTTGCGTCATGGAGTCGGTGTCGACGAGCTGCAGGACCTCGCCGTTCGACAGGCTACTGTCCTTGGCCAAGACGATCGCGTCGACCAGGTCATCAATGTACACCAGCGGCAGCGGAAGCTCTCCGTCGCCGAGCACGAGCCAGCGACCCCCGAGGCGCCGAGCGACCGCTCCGGTGACCAGCGGAAAGTCGTTACCGAAGATCTGCCCAGGACGCAGGATGACGGCGTGGAGGCCGGCGGCCGCGCGCGCGGCTACGAGCTTCTCGGCTTCGAGCTTGCAGCGCGTGTACGCGCCCCGGCGCTCCGCGTGCGGTTCCAATGGAGTGTTCTCGGTGACCGGGTCGCCGAGGGACGATCCGGCCCAGTCGACGACGGACATCGAGCTGATGTGTACGAGACGCTCGACGCCATGGCGCTCGCAGGCGTCCAGCACATGCTGGGTTCCCTTGATCGTCGCGGTCTCGTGCTCGAGGGCGCCTCCCTTGACGGCGGCGCCGGCGTGGATCACCACCCGCGCGCCCCGCACCGCCCGGTCGACGGCCTCTGGATCGCCGAGATCGCCTACGACAACCTCGCAGTTTGCCGCTACCGTGCCCGGAGCGCGCCTCTGAAACATGCGCACTCGCTGGCTGTCGTGCAGGAGCCGCTTCACCACGGCGCGCCCGAGCTTGCCGGAGGCGCCGGTGACGAGCACCGGGACCTCGTCAGACACCGGGAGCTCGGCGGTGCGAGCCGCGTATGCGTCGTCGGCCTGCCGCGCGATGCGCTCGACCCAGTCGACGACGACCGTTGCATCCCCGATGTCTACAGGCGGCGGCTCGCCCGCATCGAGTCGACGATAGAAGTCAGCGATCAGGTCGCGCAGCCCCTGGAACGCCTTGATCTCCTTGCGTACGAACTTCCAAACCCCGCGCGGCACGTCGACCAGCGGCTGCACGGAGTCGGTCACGGTGTTCAGCACGCGCTCGGCCGCTTTGGGCAGCGGAGTTGCGGCGCGCTTGGCATGGAACATCGCGAAGAGGTCCACCCGCATGATGCCGTTCGTGCCGTGGATGACGAGCTGGCTTTGGATCGGCTTGGCGTTCCACGAGAGCTGGAATTGGCCGAGCCCATCGCGACATTTCACGAGCGCCCGCCACTCGTCGAATGCGAGGTTGGGATCCCCGCCCAAGCTCTGGTACGCCGCCTCGACGTTCTCGATCGGCCCGAGCAGCTCCTGAATCAAGTACAGGCAGTGGACGCCCAAGTCGCGAAATGGATAGCCGGCGCTGCGATATTGCGGTGGCAACGCGCCGCCCTCGAACGGCGGGTAGTCTGAGCCGCGGAGGATATCGACCGAAACGATGCGCCCGAGCTTGCCCGCGCGCACGGCGTTGAACGCACGGACGATCTGTGGGTCGTAGAGCAGGGAGTGATTGACCGACGCGACCAGGCCCTTCTCGCGCGCGAGCTCGCCGACCCTGCGGCAATCCTCGATGTCTTCGGCCAGCGGCTTCTCAACGAGCACGTGACAACCGAGCTCGAGGGCCTGCAGCGCTACCTGAGCATGGCTGCTCGGCGGCGTGAGGACGTGGACGACGGTTGCTCCGGCATCCACGAGTGCTTCGAGCGAATCGAATGCGCGCACGCCATGACGCTCGGCCGCAGCCTTGGCGCGCTCCTGGTCGAGGTCCACGAACCCCAACAGCTCGCAGCCGCGAAGGTCCTGGAGCGCATAGGCGTGATGTTCGCTGATGTTCCCGGCGCCGACGAGGCCGACGCGGTGAGTTCGTGCTTGTGTCATGGTTCCTATCGGGTTAGCTGGCCGTGGCTGTATATGGTTTTCACGGGGTGCTCGCAACGTCGAGCCATGCGTCCGCCGTTCGTAGGAAGTGATCGGCAACACGGTCTCGATCATACCGCGGAGCCACGCGGGCCAGCGCGTTCTTTCCTCTCTGCCGCGCGGCCTCTGGCTCGAGCGTGTTCAGGGCTTCGATCCATTCCGATTCTGATTCAGCTTGGAAGTAGTCCTGCTTCGGATCGAGCCCAATCCCCTCGACTCCCCGCTCCGTTGAAAGGCATGCGGTCGCAAAGAGGCTGCTCTCAATCGCCTTCACGCGGGTTCCGCTTCCATAGAAGATGGGCACCAGATTGACGATCGCCGAGTGGTAGTGCGGAATCACAGACTCCACCTGGCCCAAGAACTTCACTCTTGAATCGCGCAGGTGCGGCGCAAGCCAGCTGCTCTCCCCGGAGCCCACGATATCCAGTGCGAACGGCCGGGTGACCTTGGGCCAAACCCGCTCCAAAAACCACTTCAGCCCATCGCGATTCGGCGGCCAGTCCAGTCGACCGATGAAAAGGATCCTGTCATCCTCAGCGGGCCGAGTGCGCTGGGGCTTGGAGTCCATGCCGATCGGAAGGGTTTCGATGCTGGCTCTGGGCGCGAGCTGCCGAAATCGAGCGGTGTCGGCGTCCGAGACGGGGAACACGATCGCAGATGCATTGCAGAGCGCGATTTCAAATCGCTGGACGGCGCGGCCCTGCCATTCCAACAAGCGCGCCGCGAACCCCTTTCTCTGGGAGGCCGCTCTCGACCAGAGGTCCGCTCCGACATCGTGAGCTCGGAAGATCAGAGGGACAGTGGGCCATCGCGGCAGCTCCTGCAGCCAAGCTGCGGTGTGCAACCCGTCGAACACGACGACCGTGTCGGGTTCGGAGACCGCCTGCACAAGCTTTCGGCTCAAATCCTTCGTCGCGTACTGTGACAGCGTTAACGCTCGAAAGGGGTGCCGGAGCAAGTTCCGGAGGTGAAGGCTTGGGCCGGGCTTCGGACGGCGTACGACAATTGCACTCCGGACGCCCAGCGCCGCGATGACTTCAGATTCTGAGGCCGCCTCGCCCTCCGGGAGGAGGGTCAAGAGATCGATGACACAACCTTTCGAGCATAGGGCGGCCACCAGTTGTGTCGTCGCTTGCCTCGCCCCGTCGTTGGCCGGCAGCGGCCATTTCGGGGTGATCCAAAGAAGTCGTTTCGTATTCACCAAGTTGTACCGAGCACAGAGTCAAGCACAGGGGGCTCCGGACTTCACGACGATTTGGACCGCGACGGCGACGGCATGGTCGCTAGGTCTGACGCCCTGCTTCCGCGGCTGCCCAGAGCGCAGAGTGATTCGTGAGCGATGTCACTTTACTTCTCGTTTTCAAGAATCCACGCGATCGAAAGACACCGCCGGATGGCCGCCGCAAAACAGCGCCGGCCTTACCGGCTCGGGGCAGGCCCAAATAAATCTCGCGCGCGGCGGCTATTTGACCGGTTTTGGACTATAAGCTCCTCCCACCCGAACGCATACCCATAGGCCTATGCCCGCGTTCTTGGGTCCGTTTTTCGACCCGTTGTCTTGGATATCCAGAGGTGTTTGATGACTTGTGCAAAGACGATTGTAATTCTCACGGTTTCCCTGATGTGCATTCATTGTTCGTCCGACGACGACGCTGGACCGAACTTCCCTGGGAGTACCGAAAACGAAGTCTCGTTGCTCTTCAACGGCGTGGACGGCCATGGAACGGCTGGCGATATCTCGAGCACGCTCGGCAACCCAGTCGACGTATTTACGATTTCAATCTGGTTCAGAGCGATGGGTGCGCCCGCGGCTGACGCAACCATGCTTCACCTCAACCCGGAGTTCGAGACGGGTAGAAACTCGATGCAAGTTCGTCTCTACTGGAGCAGCCCCACGCAGGTTGCCTTTCACGTCACCCCGGATTTCGAGGGTGACCCTGGCGCGACGTTGACCGCCGCTGTGGCTGAGCCGCAGGAGTGGAACAATCTCATGCTCACGTTCGATGCTCGAGCAGCATCCGGGAACGTGGCGATGTATCTCAACGGAGACCCGGTGGATTCCGGGGATCAGAGCACGACGCTTACCGCCGTCGGTAACATCGTGTTCGCCAGGGCGGGCGCAGACGCGAACTTCTTCCACGGATATCTAGACGAAGTGGCCTTCTGGGACAGCCGTCTCGGAAGCGAAGAAATCAAGGCGGTGTACAACGAAGGAAAACCCAAGAACGTTCGATTCGACATTCCCGGGTACGAATCCGCGAATTCTGTGAAGAGCCTTTGGAGAATGGGAGACGAAAACTTCACGGGCGAAGAAAACGTATCCGACCTCGTCGGCGGAAACCACTTCACGATCGTGGGTGGAGGAACCTTCGAGCCGGAGACGCCCTAGATCGGCAAGCAACCCGGAGCTTTTTTGCAGCACCCATTCCCCGACGTACCGGTCCAGTGACGAGCCTCACCAAACAAGTACCCGAGCCAAGAGCGATCGGGAGCTCCAGCGTCCTCACGGACACGGACATCCACCAGGATGCCCTCTGGACGCAGGCCACCGACTTCATCGGCCGGGTGGAGACACCTTCGCTCGGTGGACTGGGGCCCTGGCTGGATCGCAAGAGCAAGTCCAACGCGCTTCTCTTGGCGCTCAAGCTCTTGATCCATCAATCGGACTACGACGCGGTCGTCACTGGCGATTTGAGAGCTGGGCAGATAGTCGGTTTCTTGCGCACCGTCCTCGGCACTCGCCGGCCGGTTCACGTCCAAACGGAGATCACGCTCGACAAAGAAAGCGATTCGCTGCTCTGGAAGCTCAAGCGGGGGTTTCAGAGGCTCGCGTTCGCCTCGACCGACCTGCTCGTCACGTCAGCGCGGGGGGAGGTCGACATCTACAGCGACAGGCTTGGCATTCCTCGCGAACGCTTCAGCTTCATTCCCTTTCATACAAACGTCGTGAATCCGGGACCGGTCGGTGAGCAACGGGGGTACGCGTTCAGTGCGGGGCGGTCAGGACGCGACTACGCGGTTCTGGCTCAGGCCGCTCAACGGCTGGATCTCGACTTGGTCGTACTCGGCGATGTCCATAGCCTGGAGGGCCTCACGTTTCCGGACCGCACCAAGCTGCTCGTCGACCAGCCCTACGACCGGTACATCGAGTTACTACACGGCTGCGATTTCGTCGTCGTGCCGCTCACCGATCTCCCGCGATCGACGGGACAGGTCGTCATTTTAGAGGCGATGGCGATTGGAAAGCCAGTCATCGCGACGGAAACGGTCGGGACCGTGGACTACATCGAATCCGGAGAGACCGGCTTGCTGGTCCCGCCGGGCGATGCGGAGGCTCTCGCCACGGCCATGGATCGGTTCCATCGAGACTCCGAGCTGCGGGCCCGAGTTAGTGAACGGGGTCTCGAGTTTGCACGGCGTCATACCTTTAGGATCTACGTCGAGGCTCTTCTGCAGCGCGTGGAGCGCACCATCGCGTACCGGAGCGGACGATCAGCCGAGATGAAGGATCAGACCAAGTGATCGAGTCGGTTCGCCAGCTCTATGCCATGCTGTCGCCCTCCGAAAAACGAGGTGCCCTGAAGTTGTTGTTCCTGATGGGCGCCCTCGCGCTTCTCGAAGCCACTGGGGTCGCGTCAATCCTGCCGTTTCTGGCCATCCTTTCGTCGCCGGAGCTGATCGAGACCAATTCGGCGCTAGCGACGCTCTCTGCATTGACAGGTGTGACATCTGCCGACCAGTTGATGCTGCTTACAGGCACCATGGTCTTTTTCCTAGTGGTCTTCGCCTTGGTCTTGCAGGCGCTCGTCGTCTGGGCTCAGTTTCGGTACGCCGGGAACCTCATGCATTCTTGGAGTTGCCGAATCGTGGAGACCTATCTGCGGCAGCCCTACGAATGGTTTCTGGCGAGGCACAGCTCAGAACTCTCTGCGACCACGATCAACGAAGTAAATCAGGTTATTTACCACGCGGTCTTGCCGCTGCTCATGATTGCGAGCAATGCGCTGGTTGCGCTTGCAGTGTTCGTGTTTCTGCTCATCATCGACCCCTTGCTGGCTACGACGACCGTGTTCGTTCTCGCTGGGGCGTACTGGGCTACGTACCGCTTTCTCCGGGGTCGAATCGTTCGAGCGGGGGATTCGTGGCTCGAGTCGAACCAGGGCCGATATCATGTGTTGGCGGAAGCCTTCACTGGAATCAAGGAAGTGAAGGTCTTGCACGCGGAGAAGTCGTTTGCCGCGCAGTTCGAGTCTGTATCGCGTCGGATGTGTGACGCGATGATTTGGTCGAAAGTCATAGGACAAGTACCCTCGATCGCGATGCAAGCGATTGTTTTTGGCGGGATGCTGCTGGTGGTGTTGTACGTCCTGGCGACGCGCGGCGGGTTTTCGGCCGGCCTTCCGATCATCGGACTCTACGCGTTCGCCGGCTACAAGATGATGCCGGCTCTTCAGCGGATCTACGTGCACCTTGCCGAAATGGAGTTTTCGTCCGTCGCGCTCGCGTCTCTAAAGGGCCCGCTTCGGTTCGCAAAGGAGCCGCAAAGGGAGCTCCAAACCTCCAACGTCGAGCGAGCAGCCGGCGCACGGGTCAGGTTGAAGAAGCAGCTCGAGTTCAGGGACCTCGTCTATCGCTACCCTGGCAGCGGCCTTCCCACACTCAAGCACATGAGCTTCACGATCCCGGCAGGGTCCAAGGTCGGGATCGTCGGCGCCACAGGCTCGGGCAAAACGACGACTGTGGACTTAATCCTGGGGCTGCTGCGACCCTCAGCGGGAAGCATACTGGTCGACGGGAGGGAAATCGACGAGGCGCAGCTGCGGTCTTGGCAGGCCTCAATCGGGTATGTTCCGCAGACCATCTTCCTCGCTGACACCAGCCTCGCTGGAAACATCGCGTTTGGCGTTCCTCAAGAGGCCATCGACCAGGATCGAGTCGAGGCGGTGTCGAAGCTCGCGAGTCTTCATTCATTCGTAGTCGACGAATTCCCTGAGAAGTACGAGAGCCGCACGGGGGAGCGCGGTGTTCGCCTCTCCGGCGGGGAGAGGCAGCGCGTCGGGATCGCCCGAGCTCTCTACAACGACCCCGATGTTCTCGTCTTGGACGAAGCCACCAGCGCATTGGACAATGCGACCGAACGGCTCGTCATGGACGCTGTCGACAGCCTCGCACCGAGCAAGACGGTCATCATCATCGCCCACAGACTGAGCACGGTGAAGAACTGCGACGCGATCTTGTTCTTGGAAGACGGCGTCGTTGCCGCGAAGGGAACCTACAACGAGCTGCGGATGGCACATCCGCAGTTTCAGCTTCTCACGGATGGCGAGGCAGTTGAAGAGAGCTTGTCGCACTGATGGTAGAGCGGCACGACGTAATCTTGGGCGCCGGGTTGGCTGGACTGTCGGCCGCCTACACGCTCCAAAACGCCGGGCAGTCCGAGTGGCAGGTCTACGAGCGCAACGCGGAGCCCGGTGGGCTGGCGCGCACGGTAAAAATCGACGGCTATCGTTTCGACTACGGCCCGCACATCCTCTTCACGATCGACGATGAGATCCGGGAGCTCATCCAAGACTTGCTCGGTGAAAACTTCCACGCCCAGGATCGCGAAGCCTACATCTACCATCATGCGCACGACCTCTACACGCGGTTCCCGTTCCAAGCGCACCTGTACGGCCTGCCGACGAACATCGTCGCGGATTGCCTTCACGGACTGCTTCGCGCGGTGGAGAGTCAGGCCCGCGGCGAGTTTCGTCCGAAGAACTACTTAGAGTGGATGCGTGGCTTTTTCGGGGATGGAATCGCCGACCACCTAATGGTCCCTTACGCGAAGAAGATTTGGACCATCGAGCCAGACCTCATGGACTTCAGCTGGATTGGCCGGCGGGTGCCGACGCCGGACGTGGAGCGCATCATCCGCGGCGCGTTGAGCAACGACGTCGCGCAGGTCGGGGCGACCTCTCAATTTTGGTATACCAAATGCGGCGGGATCGAGCCGCTGCCGCGCGCCCTCGCGGCTCGGGTGGAGAACATTCACCTCGAGCGAGCAGCGATGAAGATCGACCTTTCCGAGAAGCGACTGTTCTTCGAGGACGGCAACTCGGTGCCGTTTCGGCGAATGGTCTACTCGCTGCCACTTCCGTTTCTGCCACGCATGATTGCCAACCTTCCGCCCGAGGTCGAGCGTGCCTGCGCCGGCCTCGAGTACCAGGGCATCTACTGCATCAACGTCGGCATCGATCGCGAGAGGATCTCGGACAAGCACTGGATCTATTTCTACGAGGACCTCTTCCCTTTCCATCGGGTTTCCCTCACGGCCAACTTCAGCCCAGACACCGTTCCGCCCGGAAAGAGCGCGATCGCGACTGAAGTCGCGTTCTCGAAATACCGACCCATCGAACTAGAAAACGCGGTGGAGTCGACCATCGAGGCCCTCAAAGCGTCCGGCCTGATTCGCGAGGACGACACGATCGAGCTCGTTCACACGGAGAAGATCTCGCCTGCGTACGTCATCTACGACCTCGATCACGCGCGCAACGTCGAAACCATCCGCGGTTTCTTGAGGGAGAATGACGTCTGGACGGTGGGGCGGTTCGGCGAGTGGCAGTACTTCAACATGGATCATTCGTTGAGAAGCGGACGCCGCGCGGCTGAGGAGATTCTGGCTCTTAGCACCTGACGCGCAGCTGGTGACAATCGCCGCTGTCCGTCCCGCTGCCTGGCGTGACCGTTCCGCGAGTGAAACTCTCCCGAGCGCGGCGGGCGAGAAGTCGCTCCGCTACTCCATCGTTGGGGTGCTCCTGTCTGTAGAGATGCCGAAAGCGCTCGATCGCGTGCAGCGTGTCGAATACGTCATCAGCGAGCTTTGGAGCGAAGGCGCGTTCCTCGACGAAACCGGGATCTTGGAAGCGTATAGAGGCGAGCTC
>SHLP01000197.1 GCA_004283055.1 Deltaproteobacteria bacterium | reverse complement strand
CCTCGCCCTGCGCCGGTTCAAGGACGCCGTTGCCACAGACGTCGAGCTGTTCGCACGCGTTGCCGCCAACAGTGTCACAGAGCGTGCTCTCGCACTGCGCTCCCGACGTACAGCTCCCGCCATCTTCGAGCAAACAGGTCGCATTACAACCGTCACCAGACGTCGTGTTGCCGTCGTCGCAGCCCTCCCCCGTCTCGAGGAGACCGTTTCCGCAGGCAATTTCGTAGTGCACCGTGACGGTTGCGGTGTCGCAGTCCGGAACGACTGGGTGGTCGTCGCAAGCGGTGTACGTGACCGCATAGGTCGTCGGTACCGTATCGTCATCCGGCGTGAGCTCGATGGTGCCCCCGGGTGCGCCACTGGCCGGATCCGATGTCGTCGCAGCGCCGGTAACACTGGTCACCAAAATTAGATTCATGTCCAGCGAGTCGTCCGTGTCACTGAAGTAGTCGGCGACGTTTATCGTCGTCGTGCCGCTCCCAGTCGTCACGTATAGGTCAGCGTCAGATACGGTGGTCTTATTCAGGACGGAGGGGCCAATCATGCCGATGTTTCGCGTCGTGGAGCTGGCCTGCGAGAAGGAATAGAAGCCGATCTCTCCCGACGGGAACACGTCGCCAGCGAATTCGCCTGGAAAATCGCTTGGCGAGACGTCGAACTGAACGAAGCCGTCGACCATGACCAGAAGGCGATCGGCTCTGTAGGTGACGTGAAAAATGTGGCCGAAGTTATCGGTCCACGGCGTGCTCCCAAGACTCGCGGCGCGGGCCAGCTCTTTTACGCATGTCGTTCCGGGAGCAGGACACCTGTGCGGCCAAAAATCATCGAACCCATCCGGAATACCTTGGACGTGGCTGAGAGCAAGACCGACGAGACCAGTGCTTGCACCGACAGTCTGCGTCGCTTGCTTCCAATCGAGGAGCAGATAGTCGGCGGCGGTGTTGCTCGTATCGCCGTCGTTGAAGCCGAACACGATGCCTATGAAGTCGTCGTCGTCCGTGGTCTCCACCTCGAACTCGAGCGCGTACGTTCCCCGCATCGCATCCACCCCGAACAGGCCGATGGTTGGCGCGTTGGTGTTGATGTTCTGGGTGGTCCAGGAGTTGTCGGGAGCAAAGGTCCAAGAGCCTGCCGCGCCCGGATAGTCGTTGGTGCTTAGCGCCGAAGTCGAAAAGGTAATCGCGTTCGCCGCGCTCCACTCGGGCTCAACGGTACACGCGTTGGTGCAGCCGTCCCCGGTGCTGGTGTTTCCGTCATCGCAGGACTCCGTGATGTCGGTCATCCCATCTGGCGCGCCGCCGACGCATTGCGCCTCGGCTTTGGCGACCGGCAGGAGCGCGGCGGCGACTAGGCACAGAGCCATGAGACGGACTGGTCGAGGCAATGGTCGCGACGATTTCAGAATCCAAAGCGCAGTGCGCGCCACCGTGAGCCTAAACCTCATGATCCCCCCAAAAAACAAAGGCATAGACGCAGTATTACGTCAGTAACGCAAAAATCAAGTATTTATGCGTTCAGTTCGTTGCAATGGACGGGTGCCAGGGCGCTAAATAAAGGAAGCGCTCGCGGATTTGGGCAAAGGAGTCACCCATAGGGTTTACGTAGCGGTGCCTGTAGAAAGCTAGTCAGGCGCGCTGAGGTCTGAGCTGCCCATGAGGAAGGTGTCTACTGCCCTGGCCGCGCCTCGGCCCTCCGCGATGCCCCATACGACGAGGGACTGGCCGCGGCGGCAGTCACCCGCTGCAAACACGCCCTGCGTGCCGGTGGCGTACTTTCCGTACTCTGCCTTGAAGTTGCTGCGAGGGTCACGCTCGAGGCCGAGCTGCTCGGCCAGCGTATCTTCGGGGCCCAGAAAGCCCATCGCCAACAAGACGAGGTCGGCTTCGAAAATCTGGGAGGAGCCCGGGACTTCGCTCATCTGCCACTTGCCGTGCGCATCCTTGACCCATTCGACGCGCACGGTTTCGATCCCGGCGACCTTGCCGTTGCCGTCGTCGAGGAATCGCTTGCTCAGGACGCGAAACTCGCGCGGGTCCTGCCCGAACTTGGCAGCGGCCTCTTGGTGGCCGTAGTCGACCCGGAAAATGACAGGCCACTCCGGCCAAGGGTTATCGTCCGAACGCTCGACGGGCGGCTTCGGCAAGAGCTCGAAGTTGACCAACGAGGCGCAGCCATGCCGAATCGAGGTTCCGATGCAGTCGGTACCCGTATCGCCGCCGCCGATGACGATTACCCGCTTGCCCTTCGCGCTGATGTAAGCGCCGTCTTCGAGCTTGCTGTCCATCAGGCTCTTGGTGTTCTTGAGGAGGAAATCCATTGCGAAGTGAATGCCTTCGAGCTTGCGGCCAGCGATGGGAAGGTCTCGCGGCCGCGTGGCACCGCAGGCTAGAATCACAGCATCGTTCTCAGCGCGAATTTTCTCGGCGTCCTTGTTGACTCCGACGTGCGCATTCGTCACGAACTCGACCCCCTCGGCGCGGATGAGATCGACGCGCCGATCGACGATGCCCTTGTCGAGCTTCATGTTGGGGATGCCATAGGTGAGCAGGCCGCCAATCCGGTCGTCGCGCTCATACACGGTGACGCTGTGCCCGGCTCGATTGAGCTGCTGAGCCGCCGTGAGCCCCGCCGGGCCGCTGCCGATGACGGCCACCTTCTTCCCGCTCCGCTCCTTGGGCGGCTCGGGATGAATCCAGCCTTCTTCGAAACCTTTGTCGACGATCGCCATCTCGATGTTCTTGATGGTGACGGCCGGGTCGTTGATCCCGAGGACGCAAGCGCCTTCGCAGGGAGCCGGACAAACGCGGCCGGTGAACTCGGGGAAGTTATTGGTCTTGTGCAAGCGATCGAGCGCCTCGCGCCAGTGCCCCCGATAGACGAGGTCGTTCCACTCGGGGATCAGATTGTCGATCGGGCAGCCGGTGGCGGACTGGCAAAAAGGGACCCCGCAATCCATGCAGCGTGCACCCTGCGTTCGCAGCTGCTCCTCGGGGACGTCGACGGTGAACTCACTCCATCCTTCGATACGCTTCAGCGGGTCGCTGTATGGAACCGTTTCTCTCGGAAACTCTTTGAACCCAGTTGGCTTTCCCATTTTCTTACTCCGCCGCCGGAAGGCCCTGAAGTCGAACCGCATCGGGTCCGGGAACGCCCACCGACAGGTCGCCTGTCTTTTGAAGAACTCGCTTGTAGTCGGTCGGCATGACCTTGATGAGCTGCCCAAGGGTGGTCTCCCAATCCTGGAGCAAGCGCTGGGCAACGGCCGAACCCGTATGCTCGAGGTGCTCCTCGATCAGGCCTTTCACGATCGCGATCTCTTCTTCGTGGACCAGCTGCTCGAGCTCGACCATTTCTTGGTTGCACTTCGATGCAAAGTCACCTTCAGGGTCGAGCACGTACGCGACGCCCCCGCTCATGCCAGCGCCGAAGTTGCGCCCAGTTTCCCCGAGAATCACGGCTCGGCCGCCGGTCATGTACTCGCACGCGTGGTCGCCCACGCCCTCGATGACGGCCCAGGCGCCGGAGTTCCGAACACAGAAACGCTCCGCCGCGCGGCCGCGGAAAAAAGCTTTGCCCGCAATCGCGCCGTACAAGACGACATTTCCGACGATCATGTTCTCGGCGGGGACGAAGGTCGCTTGCTTCGACGGGTAGACGATGAGCTTGCCACCCGACAAGCCTTTACCGACGTAGTCGTTGGCGTCGCCTTCGAGCTCGAGGGTGACGCCCTTGGCAAGCCAGGCGCCAAAGCTCTGCCCGGCGGAGCCGATGAGCTTGAAATGCACCGTGCCTTCGGGAAGAAGGTCTTCCCCCCATCGCTTGGCGATCTCGTGACTGAGCATCGTACCGACAGTGCGGTTGGTGTTTTTGATTTTCATCTCAGCGCGAACGGGCTTGGCGTCGCAGATCGCAGGCTGGGCGAGCTCGATGAGCCGATTGTCGAGCGCCTTGTCGAGGCCGTGGTCCTGCTGCTTCGTGCAGTAGACGTCGGTCACGGCGTTCTTCTTCTTGGCCTTGGTGAGGATCGGAGTCAGGTCGATGCCACGGGCCTTCCAGTGGACCAGAGCGTCGGCCATGTCGAGCTTGTCGACGCGGCCCACCATCTCTTGGAAGGTGCGGAACCCGAGCGAAGCCATGATCTCACGGGCCTCCTCAGCAACCATGAAGAGGTAGTTGATCACGTGCTCGGGCTTGCCCTTGAACTTCTTTCGAAGATCGGGGTCCTGCGTGGCAATGCCCACCGGGCAGGTATTGAGGTGGCACTTTCGCATCATGATGCAGCCCATCGCGATGAGCGGCGCCGTACTGAGGCCGATCTCTTCAGCGCCGAGCAGCGCGCCGATGACGACATCACGGCCGGTCTTCATCTGGCCATCGGTCTGGAGGACGACGCGACTCCGAAGGTCGTTCATGACGAGAGTCTGGTGCGTCTCGGCGATGCCGAGCTCCCAGGGAAGGCCCGCGTGCTTGATCGAAGTGAGAGGTGAAGCGCCGGTGCCGCCGTCGTGGCCGCTGATCAGGATGTGATCGGCGTGCGCCTTGGAGACGCCAGCCGCAATCGTGCCCACGCCAACCTCGCTGACGAGCTTGACGCTGATTCGCGCCGACGGGTTGCTGTTCTTCAAGTCGTGAATCAGCTGCGCGAGATCCTCGATCGAGTAGATGTCGTGGTGTGGCGGCGGGCTGATCAGACCGACGCCAGGGGTCGAATTGCGTACGGCCGCGATCTTCTCGTCGACCTTGCGGCCGGGAAGCTCACCGCCCTCGCCCGGCTTGGCGCCCTGCGCCATCTTGATCTGAATTTCATCGGCGTTCGTCAGGTAGTTGATGCTCACACCGAAGCGCCCCGACGCGACCTGCTTGATCGCCGAACGCATCGGATTCATCGCACCGTTCGCCAGCGGGAGGTAACGCTCGGGCGATTCCCCGCCCTCGCCCGTGTTGGACTTGCCGCCAAGTCTGTTCATCGCGATCGCAAGCGTCGAATGCGCTTCCATCGAAATCGAGCCGAAGCTCATCGCGCCGGTCGCAAACCGTTTCACGATTTCACTCGCCGGCTCGACCTCGCTCAGCGGAATTCGCTGCGCATTCTTGAACCTCATCAAGCCGCGGAGCGTACAACGGTCGCGTGCACTATCATTGGCGTGCTCGGCGAAGCGTTTGTACGCATCGGTGCTATTCGCGCGGGCGGCGACCTGCAGATTCGAGATCGTCTCCGGGTTCCACATGTGACGCTCACCGTTGGCGCGCCAGTGGAACTGCCCGTCGTTCGGAAG
>SHLP01000196.1 GCA_004283055.1 Deltaproteobacteria bacterium | reverse complement strand
GAACCTCCGAGAAAGGAAAACTCATGAAGTTCATCAACAAAGCAACCATCGTCGCTGCCCTGCTGGGAGGCGTCACGGCGATCGCGCTGACCGTGGGGGGCGTGGCGTTCGCCCACGGCGGCCCTCACGGAAAAGGAGGCCCGTGGTCACCTGAAAAGATGGAGGAGCACCTGGCTGAGATGACCCAGCGTCTGGACCTCGACGACGCGCAGGAAGCCAGTATCCGCGCCATCATGGAGCGGGCCCAAGCGCAGCGCGAGGAAATCCGAGACATGCCGCGCGGCAAAGAGAAGTTCACCGTGATGAAAGAGCTCCGTTTCGCGACCGAAGACCAAATCTATGCGAACCTCAGCTGTGAACAGCGCGAGGATCTTCGATTGCTGAAGCGAGAGCACAAGGTCGAACGGATGGAGAGGCGCTTCGAGCGCTATCATTCGCAAGACCAGAACTAGCTGGAGAGCCCGGTGTCCAATCGAATCCTGCTCGTGGAAGACGACGTCGCCCTTGGACAGCAAGTGGTACAAACTCTTTCGCAGGCAGGGTTCGACCCGCACTGGGTCCAGGACGGCGACGCGGCGCGTGGCCTCGACCCCGACGACTACCGCGTCATCGTTCTAGATCTCATGCTGCCAGGCACGTATGGGATGGACTTGCTCAAGCGCTACCGCGTGAAGTCCGAAGTTCCGGTCCTGATCCTGAGCGCCCGAGACGACACCGCGGACAAGATCCGAGGCCTGAAGCTCGGCGCCGACGACTACGTGACCAAACCGTTTTTTCCCGAGGAGCTCCTCGCGCGCATCCAGGCCTGTCTGCGCCGCCCGAATCTAGTCGGAACCGAACGGCTGGTCGCGGGGGCCATTCAGATCGACCTCCAGCGGCGTGAAGTCAGCAACGCCGAGGGAACCCTTTCGCTGACTCCGGTGGAGTTCGAGATCCTGGCGCTCCTCGCGCGAAGGAAAGGCTCGGCCGTTACTCGAGAGGCCCTCGTCGACGCCGCGCTCGACCCGGCACACGACAGCAGCCGGCGGACTCTCGACGTCCACATCTCACGGCTCCGCAGCAAGCTCGGCGAGGATGCGATTCAGCTCGAAACGGTCTGGGGCATCGGCTACCGCCTCTCCGGGGGCGCATGAAGCTTCGCGCGCGACTGGCCGTGACCCTCGGACTGGCGGCGATCTCTTTGCTCGTGCTCCTCGGCTGGGGCCAGTCGCGCTGGCAGTCGAGGATCCGGGTGGACGCGCTCGCCGAGGCCGCCGTGCACCGAATGGAATCGGGCGGCCGAGAGCGATGCGAAGCCAATCCAGAACGCTGGCCCCGAGACAGAGACGCGCGGCGGCGTCGACGGCCGCCCGGACCTCCCGAGCGGACACTTCCACGGCATCGCGTCTTCGCCTACGACGCGAATCTCATCAGCGCCAATCCCGACAGCCCCGCTTTCCCGCCTGACCTCGCGCGTCAACTGAAGGCTGGAGACGATGTCGCAACCCAGCGCTCGCCCAAGCGGCGCCGCACGGAAATTGCCGTTCGAATGCCGTGGAACGAAGGCCCCTGTGCGGTCCTGCTCATGCGCTCCAAGGGTCCACCTCCGTGGTTTTCCGCCGCCGTGCTGATGCCCGCATTTTTGGTCGCACTCGTCGTCATCCTAGTCGCTCTCCTTGCTGCAGGGCCGATGGTGCGCCGTATCCGCCAACTAACCGATTCGGTCCGAAGGATCGGGAGCGACTCCGAAGAGCCCGTTCACGTCGAGGGAAACGACGAAATCGCGGAGCTAGGCGCGGCGTTCGAGCAAAGCCGCCGGACCATTGAGGCCCAGCTAGCCTCCTTGCGCGAACGCGAGGCGGCGCTCCGCAACTACATCGCCAATACGACCCACGACGTCATGCTTCCGCTCAGCGTCCTGCAGGGCCACCTCGCATCTCTCCAGCAGAGGATCGAGGCCGGCGACACGCTCGATGCCAAGGCCTTCGTGCCGAGCCTGGAGGAGTCGCAGTACCTGGGCTCGCTTCTTCACAACCTCAACGCCGTCGCGCGCCTAGAAGCCCACGAGGGACTCAGCCATCGTGATCCGATCGACTTGAACCGACTCGTGGAGCGTGTCGTCGATCGTCACCAGCCGATTGCAAAGCGCAAGCAGATCAGCCTCGATCTCGCGGTTCCAGAGACGACGATCGAGTTCCCAGGCGACCTCACCCTGCTCGAGCAGGCGCTGGGCAACATCGTGCAGAACGCGATTCGCTACAACCGCGCGGATGGTCACGTGGCGGTCATCCTCGAGGGATCCGCCAACCAATGGGCGCTTCGGGTGGTCGACGACGGACCGGGCATTGCTCCTGCGGATCGCGAGCGGGTCGTCGAGCCTTCGTTCCGCGGGAGCGAAGCACGGACGCGGCACCCTCATGGAATGGGGCTTGGACTTCATATCGCGAGCGATGTCGCCGACCGTCATGGCCTGCGCCTCGCGCTCCGAGACACGCACGGCGGCGGCCTCACCGTCGAGCTGATTCACGCCGGCTAGCGCAGCAACGATCGCTCAACCCGATACTTGACCGGAACCCCGGTCCGTGCGGGAATTGCGCGGCGGAGGGCCGATGTTCAAAGAGATACTTCAAGACCTCGTCGATCGAACCGATGGAGGAGTGGCCGGGCTACTGATGGCTTCGGATGGGATCGCGGTCGACCAATACTCCAAGGGTGACGGCCCCTTCGACATCGAGGCGGTCGGCATGGAATACAGCGTCGTGCTCAAAGGCGTTCAGCGCGCGGGCGAGATGCTCGACACGGGCGAAACGAACGAGGTCTCCGTTCAAACCGAGCGGCTGACGACGGTCGTTCGCATGCTCACAGAGGAGTATTTCGTGGCGCTCGCCGTTGCGCCCGGCGGAAACGTCGGCAAGGCGCGCTACCTGCTGCGAACGAGCGCGCCCAAGTTGCTCGAAAACCTCTAACTCCATGACGGCTCCGGTCAAACGCGTCTTGGTCCTCAGCGGACCCAATCTGAACTTGCTGGGGACCCGCGAGCCCGACGTCTACGGCGCAACGACTCTGAACGACATCGAGCAGGCGCTCCAGAAGCTCAGCAAAGCCCTGGGCGCCAAGGTCGAGTGCCGCCAGTCGAATCGCGAAGGCGAGCTCATCGACTGGCTCCACGATGCGCGCGATTCGTTCGACGGAGTAGTCATCAACCCGGGAGGACTCACTCACACCTCCGTCTCCCTGCGTGACGGGATCTCGGCAACCGGCCTACCCGTCGTCGAAGTGCACCTCTCGAACACCGCGGCGCGCGAATCGTTTCGTCATCATTCCGTCACTGCGCCGGTGTGCGTGGGTTCGGTGATTGGCTTTGGAAAGGACAGCTACGCCCTTGGCCTGCGCGCGCTAATCGACTATTTGAACGCTACCGGCTGATCAAACCGCCGCCGAAAACAAAATGAAGCTGGATCTGGATCAACTGCGCGAGCTCATTCGGCTTCTCGACGAAGCCAATCTCACCGAGATCGAAGTCGAGCAGGACGACGATCGCATTCGGGTGCGCCGCGATCCCGCGCCCGCCGTCGGGGTCCCCAGCAGCGAATCGAAGGCAGCGCACAAGGCTCAGAGCTCTGGGTCGGCCGTCGCTCCATCGGCGCCGGAGGAAGACGATGGCGCCTACATTACTTCGCCGTTCGTCGGCACGTTTTATCGCGCCCCCTCACCCGACGGTGAACCCTTCGTCGACATTGGAGACTCCGTGGTGCCGGGGCAGGTGCTTTGCATCGTCGAAGCCATGAAGCTCATGAACGAGATCGAAGCTGAAGTCGCAGGCACGATCGTCGAGGTTCTCGTCGAGAATGGAAAGCCCGTGGAGTACGGCGACCGGCTCTTTCGAATTGAAATCGGCTGAGCTGTGTTTGAGAAAGTCCTCATTGCCAATCGAGGGGAGATCGCGCTCCGCGTGATCCGCACCTGTCGCGAGCTCGGTCTACGCACGGTCGCGGTGCACAGCGAGATCGATGCGGATGCCTTGCACACCCGTCTCGCGGACGAAGCGATCTGCATCGGTCCAGCCGACCCCCGCCGAAGCTATCTGCATATCCCCGCAATCATTGCAGCGGCTGAGATCACGGGCGCCGAGGCCGTTCACCCCGGCTACGGGTTTCTGTCGGAAAACTCTGAATTCGCCGAGACCTGCGCGCAGTGCGGACTCGAATTCATCGGACCGCTCCCAGAGCAGATGCGGCTCTGGGGCGACAAGGTGAGCGCTCGCGCGCTGGCGAAGTCGCTCGGCCTCCCCACGCTCGAGGGCACCGACATCATCAAAGACATCGAGGATGCGGTCCGAAAAGCCGAGGCTCTAGGCTTCCCGGTGCTCTTGAAAGCTTCAGGAGGCGGTGGCGGCCGGGGAATGCACGTGCTGCAGTCGAAAGAAGGGCTACGGTCCGTGTTCGAAACCGCTCGCGCTGAATCCCGGGCTGCGTTTGGAAACGACTCGCTCTACTTCGAGAAGTACCTGGAGCGTCCACGGCACATCGAATTCCAGATCCTCGGTGACACGCACGGGAACATCCATGTGTTGGGCGAGCGTGAGTGTTCGATCCAACGGCGCCATCAGAAGATCATCGAAGAAGCGCCGAGCGTTGCGCTGACCGAGGAAATGCGAAGCGACATGTCGGCTACGATCCGGCGCGCAATGGGCGAGGTCGGCTACCTGTCAGCCGGGACCCTCGAGTTCCTGCTCGATGAGCGCGGGGAGCTGACCTTCCTCGAGATGAATCCACGCATTCAAGTCGAGCATCCCGTGACGGAGCTGGTCATGGGCATCGACTTGATCCATGAGCAGATCCGCATCGCCGACGGTCAGCCCTTGGCTCTGCCCTCACAGTCGCTGACCCCGCGCGGCCACGCGATCGAATGCAGAATCAACGCGGAGGATCCCGACACTTTCGCGCCCTCACCCGGCGTCATCACCGAGCTTCACATGGCCGGCGGAACGGGCGTCCGAGTCGATAGCGGTATCTTTGGCGGAGGGCGCGTCCCAGCGCACTACGACCCCCTGGTCGCGAAGCTCATCGTACATGCACCGACACGTGCGCAGGCGATTGCCAAAATGCGGCGGGCCCTGGGCGAGACGATCATCGGGGGCATTCGCACCAACATTCCGCTTCACCAGAGGGTTTTGGAGCACCCGGCCTTCGAAGAGGGCCGAATCTCGACGAAATTCCTGGAGGAGCTTCCAACTTAGCGCATGTTGACCGCCACCATGCGGCATTAGTAGACTTGTGTGGGTGTACTGAACGCACGGGGGCTTAGCAGGGG
>SHLP01000195.1 GCA_004283055.1 Deltaproteobacteria bacterium | reverse complement strand
TGAGCTCGAGCTTGGCCTCCTGGAAGGCCGTGTTGACGCCCTGGGCGCTGACCTGAGAGAAGGGAATCAAGGTACCCTGTGAGATCGACGCCTCGTTGTTGTCCAAGGTCAGGACGCGGGGAGAGCTGATGATCCGAACGGAGCCCGCCGCCTCGGCAGCGCTGAGGCGAACGTTGAGGTTCACGGCGCCGCTCAGGCTACCAAGGGCCAAGCCGAGCGCACCACCGGAACCGGCGCCGGTGACCGCGGGCAGGTTGACCGCGAAGTTTGGATTGGCCACCGCTGGATTGAACGGAGAGAGCCCGGCCGTGGGCGCTTCGCCGACCGGTGCACCGCCGGCGATGCCGATGTCAGACGGGAAACGAAGGCCGGTCGGGTTTCCGGTGGCGCTGCTCATCACCGCGTTGCCACCCCACTGAATTCCGATGTCTCGCGAGTACGTGCTGCTCGCTTCGACGATGCGCGATTCGATCAGGACCTGCGGCGTCTGCGTGTCCAGACTGCGCACCAGGTCTTCCACGTCATCGAGCTGACCTACGATGTCGCGCACGATCAGCATGTTGGTACGCTGATCGACGGAGACCGAGCCACGCTCGGTGAGCAGCTCACGAACGCGCGGCTGGAGCTCGGCGGCAGTCGCATAGCTCACCGGCACCAGGCGTGTCTCGAGCGGAGCCAGCTGCTGCTGTTGCTTTTGGCGCGCGATGGCCGCTTCACGTTCCTGCTCGAGCTGAGCGAGAGGAGCAACGCGAAGCAGGTTTCCTTGGCGAATCATCCCGAGGGACTTCGCCTGCAAGACGACGTCGAGCGCCTGATCCCACGGGACATCCCTCATTCGAATCGTGACGGTGCCACCGACGTTGTCCGCGGTAACGACGTTCACCCCACCGACCTCGGAAAGCAGCCGCAAGATGTTGTGGATGTCGGCGTCCTTGAAGTCGAGGTCGATGCGACGACCGGAGTAGCGTCGGCGGGCCTTGCCACCGGCCTGCATCGGCATCTTGCTGAGGAACCCCGCTACCTCGGGTCCGTCCACCTCTGCCGCATAGTCCTTTTCCCTCGCGATGGTTCGCGTGTGCGGCCGCGTGTCGCTCTTGGTCGGCGAGAACATCCAAACGATCTGACTGCCCGAGCGAATCGCGGTCCCGGCCGCGCCTTCCGACCCATGGACTTCAACTACCGCACGGTCGCCCTTCTGCTCCAACTCGATGGACCCGATGAGTGAGCCCCGGGGCGCTTCGATCCGTCGCTTGGCGCCGGAATCGATGCGGGCGCCGAGGACCTCGAGCCGAGGGGGGGCGCCTGCCCGCGTCGAGACGCGGAACTCAGGTGCGCCGGCAAGCTCGACCACTACGCGGTCGCGACCATCTTTTTGCTCGAGACGAACACCTTCGACCTTTGGTGCGGCGGAAGCATTCGACCTCTTTGACTTGGACGTGCCAGACCCTTCGCCCCGCTGAAGCTTCACGCGGATGCCAGTTCCGGTGGAGCGCGCTCGATACGTCGCTTTGCCTGTCAGCAGCAGTTCGATGCGCGCGCCCTGTGCGGTGTTGCTCGCAATGGTGCGTGCGACGAGCGACGTGCTTCCTGTGCTCGTGATCCCACCGGGCGGCAACGTCGCGTCTTCGACGTCGATGACGATGAGCCGACCATCGTCGCGTGTGCGAACCGCATACTTCCGATTGTCGAACGCACCGTCGATCGAAACCTGAGCTTCGTTACGCGCGCCGTCGATACGGACACTCTCGATTTTCGGCCCTGCCGCCTGGGCCGGATTGACCCACGCGAAAGCTGCTCCCAAGGCGATTGCAAGACCCCAATGAATACGCATTCCTGACTCCTCTGCCAGCTGACGTTAATCATCGAACGCCAGCGATGGGCGGGGCAAGAAAACGACCGATTTTCTGCGCGAAAAGTTTTCGGCGACTACGGCGTCGTGAACTGCGGCGCTTCGCCGCCCTCGTGGAGCGGCATCACGCGGGTCAACGGCGGCTTGTCGGGCGCAGTCGGGTCTTCACGGGTGAGAACGACGGAACCTGGACGGATGCGGTCCACACGCCAGTTCAGTGTGACTGGCATACCCTCTGAACCTCCGGTCTGTACCACCTCGGGACGACCGATGTAGTCCCCTCGACGGATGACGTGTCCGACCTTCGCAGTGTCGGTGAGCATAGCACGCGGCGTGGCGATGCCCGTCACGATTGCGATCAGGTTCATCTCATCCAAGCTCGTGCTCGGCAGCAGCACGCGCCGCTGTGCGGGCGCGGCCGATTGCGCCTGAAACGCCCTGGCGTAGGAGCGGAATGGGTCGCGGTTCTCGATGTCGCGCTCAGCGAAGTCGTCATCGGTGTAAACGATCGGGCCGGAATCCAGCTCCGCGGCGGCCGCCTCTTCATCGTCCTTTGCGGACTTGCCTTCGTCGGCGCTCCCCTCAGTGCCCTTGCCCAGTCCGAATCCGGTACCGAATTCGTCTTCGTCCCCGCCACACCCCGCAGTGGCCACACTGGCGATGAGAAGGACACGTGCGAAAACTCGAATCTTGAAGCTCATGCTGCCTATTTCTTCCCTTCGGCTGGCGGACGCCGGTAGGTGGTCGCGCGGACATCCACATCGATGAGCACCTCCCCAGACGGCATCAGCTTCGGCTGGGTCATACGAATGTTTTCCAGGCTGATCGCCCGGTCCAGCTTGCTCACGTTGTAGAAGAACTTCCCCATTTGGTGGAATCGCCCGGTCAGAGCGAGCACCACCGGAATCTTGGCGTAGAGCTCTTCGCGCTGCTCGGGGCGTGGCTCGACGAGCCGAATCGTCAGACCGCTGAGCTCGGCAACGCGGTTGAGGTCCTGAAGGAACGCGGCAATCTCGGCGTTCTCGGGCAAGATGCGTCGGTTCTGCCGGTCTGCGACCTCGCGGTTAGCGAGCTCCTGCGTGAGCTCGAGATACTGTTTTTCGCGGCGTTCGGCATCGCGAATCTGATCTTTGAGCTGGGTTTGCGTCTGACGGGCGCGCTTCACATCGCCCGAGATGCTGCTGTAGACCAACGCGTAGTACCCCACGCCGAGCAGGACGAGCAGGCCGACGAGCACGAGTGCCTTTCCCCAACCCGGTATGGCGACAAATCGATCTTCGAGACTAGCCATCAGTACTTCACCTTGCAGGTAATATCGAAGCCCACCATCGTGAGTCCCGTGTCCGAGTCAGTCGCGGCGCGCGTTCTTTGGAGCGTCACGCCGTCATAGATCTCGCTAAGCGTCAGTCGGCGCAAGAACTCGGCAACGTCTTCGTTGGACCGCCCCATGCCGGTAATCTTGCAATCGCGCTCGACTTCCTCGAAGCGTGAGATCCAGAGCCTACGCACGTCCCAGGACTCGTTGAACCCGGCAAGCGGGTTTTCCTGCCTCATTCGCTCGAGCTCGGCGGGATTGATCGTCGGTCCGCCGGGGATGCTCAGCACCCGGGAGAGCTCCATCACCGCTCGGGTGGGCCCGCGCCGCGCCCGCTCGAGGTCTTGGACCACTTTTTCGAGTCGTCGGCTCTTTTCGAGCCGGCCTTCGACCTCGGCCAAGCCCTTGGTTTTCCGAGTGAGCTCGTCGCGGCGCGCCTCGAGCGTCTTGTTCTCCTGCGCGATCTCGTCCATTTCTCCGCTTTGCGCGAAGTACAGGACACCGAGCACGAGCAGCCAGACGGCGATTGCGCCCCCATAGACTATTCCCCAGGTGCCCAAATTGAGATCGCCGGTGGGCATGGGCGACGGCGCCATGCGGCGCGTGCGCTTCTTCTTATCGGTTGGCAGCAGGTTGATGCGAATCATTAGTGACGCTCCCGCTCCTTGCGCAGCGCAAGGCCGATGCTGACCACGGCCTGCGAAGCTCTGCCCTGCAGTTCTGCCACGGCCTTCTCGTCCACATCGGCGACACGCGTTGGGTCGAGCGCCTCGACGGGCACCTGGGCGCGCTCTTGAAGAATATCGAGAAGCGCTTGAATGTTCGCGGTACCGCCGGACAGACAGATGCGGCTCAGCTCACGGTCGCCGCTGGTTGCCAGATAGAAATCGAGCGAGCGCTGGATCTCCCCTGCGAGCTGCTCGACCGCCTGATTGACGATTTCGGGAACCTCGCGCGGAACGATCCCGCGACCTTCCCCACCGCATTTGTACGACTCGGCCTCGTCGCGACCGATGCCGAGCTGCCGCTGGATTTCCTCGGTGATCGAGTTACCACCGTTGGCGATGTCTCGCGTGAAGGCGGTCGTGGCGTCTGCGAGGATGTTCACGGTCGTGGTCGACGCTCCGCAGTGCACGAGCACGGTCGTTTCATCCGCTGCGGCGGCGCCGTAACCCACTTCGAAGACGTTTTGAATGGTGAACGCATCCAAGTCGACGACCATCGGACGAAGTCGAGCTTCCATCGCCAGGTTGGTCAAATCAGTGATTTCTTCCTTCTTTGCGGCAACGAGCAAAACGTCCATTTGACCGTGATCGGTGCGCTCGTGGAGCACTTCGTAGTCCACGTGCACCTCTTCCAGGTCGAACGGGATGTGCTGCTCGGCCTCCCAGTTGATCTGCTCGGAGAGCTCGGCAGGGGTCATCAAGGGCATCGAGATCTTCTTGATGATCACGCTGTGACCGCTGGCCCGAAGCGCGACGTTTCGTCGCTTGCTCCCGGCAAACAGCTTCTCCAGCCCCTCCACGACCGCGCTGGAGTTGATGATGTGGCCATCGACGATGGTTTCGGCAGGAAGAGGGTGATAACCGAACCTCGTAATGGTTCGAGCTCCCCGTCGCCCCTCTTTGATTTCACAGACTTTAATCGCGCTCGAACCGATGTCGACGCCGATTAAGTTCTTCCCCTCAGACGCCATGTAGGCACGCTACTCCTCCTCGCCGAACACACGTACCCGATCGGCGAGCCTCAGACCCAAAGCTTCGAGAATCTTTCGTTTTGTGTCCATCCGACATCCAAAACCCTTCTCGACACGATCAATCGTCAACACCGATAGGTTCGCGCGTCGAGCCAACTCAGCCTTGGACATCATGCGTTCGATCCGAATCTTGCGAACATTGTTCGGCTTGCTGCCGCTCTTCTTGTTCGCCTTGGGCTTGTCAGCCCCTTCTCGCTCGCTCGCATCAGAGGCCGACGGAGCCAATGCGTTTGGCTTCTGCATCGCTTCGTTTGCCTCTGGGTCGTAGGTCATGATTTGGCTCGCCGGAGAGGCACGAGCATCGCGCCGTTCCTCAACCAAGCTATGACCGAACCACCCTAGGGTCAAGCAACTTAGGAAAATTTAGCACTAAATTATGTGCTAATTA
>SHLP01000069.1 GCA_004283055.1 Deltaproteobacteria bacterium | reverse complement strand
GCATCAAGGGCTGGGGGCACAACACCGCTCGGATGCAATTCGAGGACAAGGTCGCGGAAAGCAAGGGCGCGGAGTACGTTCTGCCGCACGTGCGGAGCACGGTCACCAGCGCCATGAAGCGCGCCGGCATCGCCGACGTGAGCGGTATCGACTCCATCGAAACCCACGACTGCTTCACCACCTCCGAATACATGGCGATCGACCATTTCGGCCTCACGGCGCCAGGCGAAAGCTGGAAGGCGATCGAAGCCGGCGACATCGCCCTCGGCGGCAAGACCCCGATCAACCCGAGCGGCGGTCTCATCGGCGCGGGCCACCCCGTCGGCGCGACGGGAGTCCGCCAGGTGCTCGACTCGGTCAAGCAGGTCAAAGGCGAAGCCGGCGACTACCAGGTCGAAGGGGCCAAGAACGTCCAGACCCTGAACATCGGCGGCTCCGGCACAACGAGCTGCAGCTTCGTAGTCGGAACCTGATTCTTGGCGGGGGACACCGGGGTCGCGGGACCCCGGTGGAAACCCTCCCCCCTCCCTGCTACGACGGCGCGATGCGATACTCGCGCGCCTTCATTCCGACGCTCAAAGAAGCTCCCAAGGACGCGACCATGCCGTCGCATGTGCTCATGCTCCGCGCTGGCTACGCACGCATGGTTGGAGCGGGGATCTACGAGCTGCTTCCGCTGGGGACTCGGGTCCTCCACAGGATCGAGCGAATCATCCGCGAAGAGATGGACGCTGCCGGCGCACAGGAGCTGCTGATGCCGACCTTCGTGCCGGGGGACTACTTCAAGGAAACAGGGCGCTGGGACCTGTACGGCCCAACCCTGTTGCGCATCGAGGATCGCAAGGGCGGGGAGTACCATCTTGCGCCGACCCACGAAGAGATCGTCACCGACCTCGCGCGACGCGAGGTGAAGAGCTATCGCCAGCTTCCGCTGAACCTCTACCAGATCCAGCTCAAGTACCGGGACGAGCCACGACCTCGGGGAGGGCTGCTACGGTGCCGCGAGTTCATCATGAAGGACGCGTACTCCTTCGACGTCTCCGAGGAGGCGGCCGTGCAAAGCTACGAGCAGATGCGGGACACCTATCACCGCATCTTCACACGGCTTGGGCTCGAATACCGCGTCGTCGAGGCCGATAGCGGAGCGATTGGCGGCAAGCAGAGCGCAGAGTTCCAGGTCTTGGCGCAGACGGGCGAGGACTGGATCGTCGCCTGTAGTTCGTGCGACTACGCGGCCAACGTCGAAGTCGCCAAAGCCGGCCTTGCTGCACCGCCCGCAAGCAGCGCCGCGGAGCCTCAGCCGTTAGAAAAGGTGGAAACACCTGAGACTCGATCCATCGAAGAGGTCGTGAGCTTCTTCGGCGGCGAAACGAACGCAGCGCACACCCTCAAGTCGTTGCTGTACGTGGCCGGGGAGGAAGTCTGCCTGGCCGTCGTACGGGGCGACCACGAAGTCAACGAGCTCGGCTTGGCGCGACACCTCGGCGTCGAAGAGGTCGTTCTTGCGTCCGATGCGGCCGTGAAGGAGGCAACCGGGACCGAGATTGGCTTCGTCGGCCCAGTCGGGTTTTCCGGACGCATCCTCGCAGACCCTGACGCCGTCGCCGTCCGGAACGCGATCGCTGGCGCGACCGAAACGCCCTACCATTACAAGAACGTCAACCACGGCCGCGACTTCAAAGCAGAGGTCGTGCCGATTCGTCAAGCTGCGTCCGGCGACCCCTGCCCTAGCTGCGACGGCACGCTCGAGCTCTATCGCGGGATCGAAGGCGGACACATCTTCGTCCTCGGCACCCACTACAGTGACAAGATGCAAGCTACCTTCCTCGACGAAGAAGGAAGCAGCCATTCGATCGTCATGGGTTGTTACGGTATTGGAGTCAGCCGTCTGATCGCGGCCATCATCGAGCAGCATCACGACGAGGACGGAATTCGCTGGCCGATTCACGTCGCTCCCTTTCAGGTGATCATCACCCCAATCGGGAAAGACGAGGCGCCTTTGGCCAAGGCCACCGAGATCTACGAGGCGCTCCGCGCACAGGGCGTCGACGCCCTGCTCGACGACCGCTCCGAGAGGCCGGGCGTGAAGTTCAAAGACGCCGATCTGCTGGGGATTCCGCTCAGGATCACGGTTGGCTCCCGCGGCCTCAAGCAGGGCACGGTCGAGCTCAAGGAGCGAACGCAAAACGAGTCTCGCGACGTGCCGATGGACGACGCCGCGGACGCCGTTCGAGACGCCATGGCCGCGCTACAGAGCTGAGCAGATGCCCCAAGACGAGCAAGGATACGAAACAGCGAAGTGGCGGACCGGGTTGCTCTTGATCGGCTTCGCCGTCCTCGTTGGAATTGGCGTCGTCACCGTGCTGCAACCCGAAGTCGAAGACGAGCGAAGCGACGAACCGGCGAGCGAAATCGAGTCGAGCGAGGAGCAGCGCGCCGAAGAAGCGCTGCAGGAATGAAGCCCTCTCGGGGCGTTTGCGTATAAAGGGGAGTGCAAGCAACTCGATCTTTGCGTCCGACCCCTAGAATTTGTAATATTATAGGGAACTTGGCTCTTCGCACTACCGTTGCGGCGGCCCTTGCGCCGCTGCTCTTGGCATCGCTTTCCGTACAGGTCGCCGCGGCGCCCGACCTGCCGATGTGCATGGCGGATGCGCCCAACGCGAGCGCCGCTCCGATCGAGCGCAGACCATGGCGCGCTCCCATGTGCGGTCCGTACTTCGATGCATTTGCGGTCGCGGAGCTGCGGCCGCTCAGGACCCGTGCGGTCGAGGCCTACCGGCAAGCCGGTGAGCAGATCCTCGCCGCGAACTACGAAGAAGCCCGACTGCAGCTCGACCTGGCCCATCGGGGGCTTCCGCAAATCGGCGACCGGATCGCACTACAGATCGCGCGGCTCGAGCTTCTGCGAAATCAGCCGGATAAGGCCGCGGCGTTCTTCGGGGAGGCATCGCACAGCCCCCATGAATCCGTCCGCGTCGAAGCGGAACTCGGCCGAGCTCTGGCGCTTCTTCGCTCGAATGACCCCGGCGCCGACCAGGCGCTCGACGAGCTCTTATCGACCTACCCCTCGGTGCCCAATGCGGACGAGCTTCTCTTCGAGCAGGCACACAGCCTGATGCGACGAGCGCGGTACGAGGAGGCGATGACCGTGATGCACACGGTTCGCGTCGAGTTCCCAGGAACCCGGATCGCCGCCTGGGCCGAGTCCGAGCTCGCCCGCCTGGACGCCCGAGGCCACGACGCACCGTCGATGACCGACGACGAGCGAGTGCTGCGGGCGCGCCTTCTGGTCCGCACAGGCCCGCTCGACGAAGCCAATGCCGCGATCCGAGAGCTGCTCGGCAGCCCTCTGTCGGGAGCCCTACACGCCGAGGTGCACTACCTGGCAGGTCGACTCGCACGAGACGAGGGACGCTGGCAGGCGGCGGAGTCGTACCTGCGACGGGCACAGCTCTTTCCGATCGAAGACGTCGCGATGGCCGAGCACATCGAGAACCGCGCAAACGATTTGGCTGAGACCGTGGGCGCGCGCGACCCAGAACGAGCGCGCGAGCAGCTGGCCAAGCTGCGAGCGGGCCGCTCCGACGCATCGATACCGACCAACCGCCTCGTCGACATGATCGGCGTAGCTTCTGCGGCAGGACTTCACGAGGAGGTCGATGGTTTCCTGATCTCTTTGAGTAAGCGAGCGGGGGCGCCATCCGGCGTTCTCTTCGATGCTGCGATGGCCGCGGTGGGAACGGGCGGCGAAGGACTGATCATCGGGCTCCTGAACGAGATCGCGAAGCGCCCGGGCTCGCGCTACCGAATAGCCGCCGTCTATCACCTGGCCAGAGCCCACGAGCGGGCCCAGCGGCCGGCGCAGGCGGCCCTGTTTTTCGCAAGGGCGAAATCCGAAGCCGCCCTTGCCGGGGACGAGTACTACGCGCTTTGGGCGAGCAGCGGACTGCTCCGCGTGGAGCACGACTCGACGAAGACTGCGGAGGAGGGTCTCTCGACGCCCGAAGAACAGCTCGTTCCTCGCCCGCCGCGCTCATCCAATCGCGCGCTGGCGAAACAGCTCGCTCCGATCGGCAAGCGGCATCTGAGCAGCTACCCGTGGATCGCGCGCGCGGCGGAGCTTCTTCGGCTGGGAGAGCGGGACGCCGCAACGGCCGAGTTGTTCGAAGCCTATCTCAGCTGGCGAGACGCACTCGGTAAGCCCGTCGCGCGAGCTGGATTGAACTGCGTGGCGCGCGCAGACGGACGGTCGCGGGAAGCCATCGCGAGTGATGTTCGGGCCGCGCGCCTCGGTCTCTCAAATGAAGATCGGGCGACGCTTTCGATGGTGGCGGCGACTCTCGGCGACGTGGGTACAGCCGGCGGCTTTGCGGGTCCGGGCTTCATCGAAACGCGGCCGCGTGCCTACGAGTGGCTCGTCGTGCCCGCCGCCCAGCGATACGGGCTCGACCCCAACCTCTTGCTTGCGGTGATGCGCGTCGAGAGCGCGTACCAAAAGCACATCGTCTCCTACGCAGGTGCCGTAGGCCTCATGCAAATCATGCCGCGGACGGGACGGCTGATCGCCCATGCACTCGGTCACGACGGCTTCAGTCCTGCGGACCTCCTCGACCCAGACCTCAACGTCGAGTTCGCCGCTTGGTACCTGACCTCCTTGATGGAGCGCTTCGACGGGCATCTTCCACTCGCGATCGCGGCCTATAACGGAGGGCCCCACAACGTCCGTCGGTGGATTCAAGAGGGTGCGGCAGACGCCCCGCTCGACGTCCTATTGGAGCGAATTCCCTTTACACAGACCCACCGATACGTCCGCAAGGTGTTGGTGCACTACGAGGCCTACAGAAAGCAGCGGGAGCTCCCCACGCCGCAGCTCTCGGTTCACCTACCCGAGCCGCGCATCGATCCGCTAGCCTTCTAGTGGCATGGTAGGTGGGTAGACATGTCCGAAGCAGTGGATGCCGTGGTGATCGGCGCAGGCGTGGTTGGCCTCGCGTGCGCGCATGAGCTCTTGAAGAGGTTCGATTCGGTCCTGGTCCTCGAACGGGAAGCGGGTCCCGGACGCGAGATCTCGAGCCGAAACAGCGGAGTCGTGCACGCGGGGATCTACTACCCTCGGGACTCGCGCAAGACCCGGCTGTGCATCGAGGGGAACCGAAGGCTCTACGCCTGGTGCGAAGCCCACGACGTACCCCACAAGCATACCGGCAAGCTCATCGTTGCGACGAGCGCGGCGGACGAGGAACGTCTTCGCAAAATTGCCCGCCACGCCCGAGACGTAGGGGCGGGTGACCTTCGGCTCATGACCCGAGACGAGGCAAGCGCGGAGGAACCGGAGCTTCGCTGCGAGCTGGCGCTTCACTCTCCGACGTCGGGCGTCGTCGACGTGCACGAGCTTATCGCGAGCCTCGTGCACGAGATCATCGAAGCAGACGGGATGGTCGTCTATCACACCGCGGTCGACTCGATTGAGAAGATCGAATCGGGCTGGCTCCTACAAACCATCGACAGCACGGGGAGCGAGACGGAGCTCGTGTCGCGCTGCGTGGTGAACTCGGCCGGCCTTTCGGCGCTCGATGTCGCAGAGAGCTCCGGGCTTGCCGAGGCTGAGCGACCGTGGCGGCTGTACCCCTGCAAAGGCTCGTACTTCGCGCTCGGTTCCAGCGCTCCAGAGACACGAAACAGCTTGATCTACCCGCTGCCCTCGGGCGGAGGGCTAGGTGTTCACATCACAGCGGACATCAGCGGAGCGCGACGCGCCGGCCCCGACGCCGAGTTCATCGATACGATCGACTACTCGGTCGACGAGTCCCGCGTCACGCGGTTCGCCGAAGCGGTTGCGCGATACCTCCCGGCGATTCGCCCCGAGCATTTGACGCCGGACTACTGCGGGATCCGACCGAAGTTGGTCGGTCCGGGGGGTGGCTTTGAGGATTTCGTGATTCGCAGTCCCGAGTCACAGCCCGGGATGGTCCATCTGATCGGCATCGAATCCCCGGGGCTGACGGCCGCCCTCGCGATCGGCGCCCGGGTGTCCGATCTCATCCCTTAGGGCTTGCGCTCCCGGCCCAGGGTATGCATAAACCGGGCGTTCAAAAGGAGCACCATGAGCCATCGACTCTTGATCATCGGAAGCGGCCCTGCAGCGCACACGGCAGCGATTTACGCTGCTCGCGCCGAGTTGAAACCCGTCCTCTTCGAGGGCTTCATGGCCGGGGGCATCGCAGCGGGGGGCCAGTTGACGACGACCACCGACGTCGAGAACTACCCGGGCTTCCCCGAGGGAATCATGGGCCCGGAGATGATGGAACGCTTTCGTGCCCAGTCGGAGCGCTTCGGCACCACGATCCACACCGAAACGGTCAACGAGATCGACTTCTCGAGCCGGCCCTTTCGGTTCAAGGCCGACTCGCAGGAGGGCAGCGCCGACTCGGTCATCATCGCGACCGGGGCGACGGCCAAGCGGCTCGAAATCCCCGGTGCGAACGACGGAGAGCTTTGGCAGAAGGGCATCTCCGCGTGCGCGGTTTGCGACGGCGCGCTGCCGGCGTTTCGCAATCAGCCACTCGCGGTGATCGGCGGCGGCGACTCCGCAGTCGAAGAGGCGAGCTTCCTCACCAAGTACGGCTCGACGGTGTACCTCGTTCACCGACGGGACGAGCTTCGGGCCTCGAAGATCATGCAGCAGCGCGCTCTCGACAACCCGAAAATCGAGATCCTCTGGTCGCACGTTGTGACGCAGGCCAAAGGCGCGGATTTCCTCGAAGCGGTCCGGGTGAAAGACCTGAAAACTAGCGAGGAACGCGACGTTCCCGTGGCGGGTCTCTTCTTCGCGATCGGCCATACTCCCAACACCGCGTTCTTGAACGGTCAAATCGACACCGACGAGCAGGACTACATCGTGACGAAGCCCGATTCGACCCGAACCAACATCGAGGGGGTGTTTGCGGCGGGTGACGTACAAGACAAGAAATGGCGCCAGGCGATCACCGCGGCCGGCAGCGGCTGCATGGCGGCTCTCGAAGCCGAACAGTTTCTAGCAGACCACGGCTAGGCCGCCCCGGCTCAGGAATCGAAGCCGGCGTCGTTGCCGTTCCCGTTGCGGCGTGCGCGCTTCTGCTGCTTGCGCAGCACGGCCTGCGCCCTCCGCTCCTTGGTCTTCTCGGAAGGGATGCGGCCCGGATGGGCCTCTTGCTCGCCGTGATGTTCGTCGAACGCGCCCGGCTGGGTGCCGAGCTCGAAGAACGCCACCTCGCGCTTGGCGCGCTCACCCAGCCGTAGAGGAACGACCGCGGCCCCGACCCCGGCGCCGACGTAGACCGCGCCCTTCGGATCCTCGGTGGCGCGAGAACCATAGAGCCCGTGAATGTACTTGTGTCCGGCGAGCTTCCCGACCGAGAGCTCGTGCAGGCGCGCGACCGTAATCTGCCCCGCGTGAGTGTGTCCGGAAAACACCAGTGGAACCCCAGACTCCCAGAGCGCATCGGCTTCTTCCGCGATGTGCGAGAGCCCGATGACGGGCAAATCGGAGCGTAGGCCCCTGAGCGCCGCGCGCCGGTCCGCGTGACCGGTATACGCGTCGTCGAGGCCGACGACCTGCAAGGCCTGGTGCCCGACGTGAATGGTCGTGTTCGCATTGTCGAGCACCTCGGCTCCAGCCCGTCGGAGCGCATCGCGCACCGGGGCTGCGCCCGCCCAATGATCGTGATTGCCGAGGACGGCGAAGACCGGCGCGTCGATACGGCCGATCACTTCGCTGAGATCATCGAGGTACACCTGGCTGTGACAGACGAAGTCGCCGCTGATGACGACGATGTCGGGCTTGCCGGCGTTGGTCATCGAGACGGCGTCGTACTGGACCTCCATTGGCGTCACCCGGCCAACGTGCATGTCGGTCAAATGCGCGACCCGCAGCCCTTCGAGGTGCTCGAGAAAGCACTCGGGGCCTGCAAAGCGACGAATGCGAAACCGGCGAGACGTATCGTGCCAGGGGTCTCGCTCGCGCAGCAGCTTCTTTCGAAACTTTCGCAGGCCCTCGATGGTTGCCGATCGGCTCATTTCTGAATCAATGTAGTGCTTCTGCTCAGGAGTCGCACGGATCTGACGGGGGGGATTTCCGCGTCAGCCTCGAGACGGGTACATCGGGGCCACCGGGGCGACGCCGACGACCCTTCTTGCCGCGGAGCCGCCTCACGACGTACACACAGGCCGTCGCGATGATTAAGCCTGCCATGATTTGCTGCCAGGGCATATGCGAACCCTAGCCGTAACCAAGTAGCCGGCCACCCTGATAAACCGCCAACGAGGCCAGGTACGCGAGCACGGTCATGTATGAAAACAGAAACACCGGCCATTTCCACGAGCCGGACTCCTTTTTCACCACCGCGATCGTGCTCATGCACTGACAGGCCAGCAGGAAAAAGACCATGAGTGAAACGCCGCTGAGCGGGGTCATCACCGGGCTGCCGTCCGCGTGGCGGGCGTCGCGGAGGGCTTGCCGCAAAGGTTTGTTTTCTTCGTCGGCCTCGCCGATTCCAAAGACCACGCCGAGCGTCGAGATGAAGACCTCGCGTGCGGCAAAGGCGCCGATGATCCCGACCCCTATCTGCCAATCGAATCCGATGGGCCGAAGCACGGGCTCGATCGCGTGACCAAACCTTCCGCCGAGGCTGTGAGCGAGCTGCTCGCCGGCTTCTTGCGCCTCGAGCGTCCGTAGCGCTTCTGCCTTGCTCATTTCCGACGACCCGGACTGCAAGACCTGCGCGCGCTCGGCAGCGTAGTGCTCGGTCAGCTCGGGCGACTTTGGAAACGAAAGAAGCGCCCAGAGAAGGATCGTCATCGCCAGGATGATCGTGCCCGCATCGACCAGGAAAACCCTGAGCCTGCGCCACGCGTTGATCCAAAGGATACCGGCCGAGGGCCAGCGGTAGGGTGGCATCTCGAGCACGAAAGTCGGGGCAGGGCCTGGAAGCACGGTCCGCCGAAGGACCGCTGCAGCGCCCAGCGTGACCAGGACCGACAGCGTGTACATCGAAAACAGCGCCACGGCCCCCGCGCTGAACCATCCGAGCGACTGCCCCGCGAACACCGTGCCCACCACGAGGATGTAGACGGGCAAGCGCGCGCTGCAGCTCATGAGGGGCAGCGCCAGCATGGTGACCAGGCGATCTCGACGGCGCTCGATGGTGCGCGTAGCCATGACGGCAGGCACCGCGCACGCGAAGCCGGAGAGCAGAGGAACGAAGGCCTTACCGTGCAAGCCCACCCCTTTCATCACTCGATCGATCACGAATGCAACGCGCGCGAGGTAGCCGGAGTCCTCGAGAAAGCCGATGAAGAGGAAGAGCATCAGGATTTGAGGCGCGAATACCACCACGTTCCCGACCCCGGCGATGATGCCTTGCACCACCAAATCCTGAAGGACCCCGTCGGGCAGAATCGCTGATGCCTGCGTCTGGATGAAACCGGTGACGGCTTCGATGCTGGCGATCAAGGGCTCGGCCCCCGCGAAAAGCGCCTCGAAAATCCCAAACATCACGGTCGCAAAAATCACAATGCCGGCGATTGGATGCGTCAAGACGCGGTCGATGCGTTCGCTCCAGCTGAGCTTGGGGCCTCGCACGGAGCAGGTCTCGGCGATCGCTCGGTCGAGCCAAGCGTAGCGACAGGAGATGATCTCGAGGTCGAGATTGCGTCCACCCTCGGAGGCCGCAGCGCGAATACGGCTGACCGCCTCCCGCACGTCGTCGGGGACATCTCGAAGACTATCCTCCCCGAGGGAGAGCAGACACCAGAGGGCGAACACCCGGTGCTGGCTGGCCGGCGTCCCGGGACGCCAGCTGCGGATCGGCGGGGCAAGCGCGGCTAGGTCGGCCTCGAGCTCGGCCGGGTAGCCGACCGCGAGCTTCGACACCTCTGCACTGGCTTGGAGCTGCACCTCGAGCGCGGACAGGAGCGCGTCCAGGCCACGCCGCTTGGTCGCCACGACGGGGATGACGGGCGACCCCAAAAGCTCGGACAAGCGTTCGGCGTCGACGCGTAGGCCGATGCGCGCAGCGGCATCCATCATGTTGAGCGCAACGACGACGGGGACCCCGGATTCGACGAGTTGCAGAGGTAGATACAAACCGCGCTGCAGGGTGGTTGCGTCGACGACGCAAATCACGGCCCTGGTGTTGCTCTCGGTCAGTGCATCGACGGCGAGTTGCTCTTCAGGCGAGCTCGCCGTGAGGCTGTACATGCCCGGCACGTCGACGAGCTCGATCTGCTCCGAACCGAGATGAAGGGTCGCGCTCGTTCGGTCGACGGTGACGCCGGGATAGTTCCCCACGTGGGCACTGCCACCCGAAAGGGCATTGAAAAGAGTGCTCTTCCCAGAGTTGGGGTTGCCTACGATGAGCACCTGCGGGGAAGCCTCGCTGCTCACGGTGCACCTTGCGGCCGGACGGCGATTCTGGCCGCCTCGGCTCGGCGCACGGACAGAGAGTAGTTGCGGACCCGAAGCTCGATCGGATCTCCGAGAGGCGCCACGCGGACGACTCGGACCCTGGTCCCGGGCAGGAGGCCCATCTCCATGAGGCGCCGGGAGAGGCGGCGCTCGCAGTCGATCGATGCGATTTCGGCATGCTGGCCGACCGGCAAATCGAGGAGAGACCGCTTCACCGGGTTTTGATAATGAATTTCTTTATCGAGGGCAACCGCTTGGAAATCCCTCCGAATTCCCTATAAGGCGAGGGTCTCGTGCCCCAGAAGGAGAATCATGGCTACTACCGCCCTCAAAGGAACCCCGGTCCAAACCAATCGCGACCTGCCTGCCAAAGGCAGCGCTGCGCCCGACTTCCTCCTCGTCGCCAGCGACCTCAGTGAGAAAACGCTGGCGGACTTCTCGGGAAAGAAAAAGATCCTCACGATCAACCCGAGCTACGACACACCGGTTTGCCAAACCGCGGCGCGAACGTTCAACCAGCGGGCAGCGAATCTCGGCAACGCCGTCGTGCTGGTCATCAGCTCTGACCTTCCGTTCGCGCAGAAGCGCTTCTGCGTCGCCGAGGGTTTGGAAGGCGTGGTGCCGCTCTCGACGTTCCGGGGGAGCTTCCTTCAGGACTACGGAGTCGAGATGGTCGACGGCGCGATGAAGGGACTCGCAGCACGCGCGATCGTGGTCTTGGACGAAAACAACGAAGTCGTTCACACCGAAATGGTGTCCGATATCGTGCAAGAACCGGACTACGACGCCGCCATCGCTGCCGCCGGCTAAGAGAGCAGGCGCTGGGCTTCGGCGACTACGCGCTCGACGGTGATGCCAAATTTCTCGTAGAGCACCTGGTAGGGCGCAGAGGCGCCAAACCGGTCCATGGTGATGAACGCTGCGTCGTTGCCGACCCAGCGGTCCCAGCCCTGGCGTACTCCCGCCTCGACCACGACCTTCGCCACCTTGCCGCGCGGAAGGACTTCCTGCTGATAGGCCTCGTCTTGCTGTTCGAAGAGCTCCCAGCAGGGCATGCTGACGACTCGGACAGCGGCCCCGTCCTGCTCGAGAACATCGGCGGCTTCGAGCGCAATCGCTACTTCGCTCCCGGTGGCGACGAGAATCACATCCGGTCCGCCTCCTCCGGCTTCACGCAGCGTATACGCCCCTCGACTCGCCTTTTCGGCGCTCGCAAGTGCGTCTCGATCGAGGATCGGCACGGTCTGCCGCGTCAGCGCGAGCGCCGCGGGCCCGTCCCAGCGTAGAGCGGCCTTCCAACACTCTCGAACCTCGTTGGCGTCCGCCGGCCTCAAGAGCGCAAGATTCGGGATCGCGCGCAAGGCCGCGAGCTGCTCGACGGGCTGGTGAGTGGGGCCGTCTTCCCCGAGACCGATGCTGTCGTGGGTGTAGATGTAGCGCGTGTGAAGCTTCATGAGCGCCGCGAGCCGCAGCGAAGGACGCATGTAGTCGCTGAACACCAGGAAGGTCGCTCCGTAGGGAATGACGCCGCCATGAAGGGCCATGCCGTTCATCGCGGCGCCCATCGCGTGCTCGCGAATGCCCCAGTCGACGTTGCGTGGAATCCCCTCGGCATTGGAAAGGAAGCTCGGGAAGCCCTTGATCTGGCTGTTGTTCGAGCCAGCGAGGTCGGCGGAGCCTCCGACGAGCCCATCGAGCTCGAGCGCGAGCGCGTTCAGCACCGCCCCACTCGCTTTTCGGGTCGGCATTCCCTTGGGATTGGCGTCGAAGGTTGGAAGGTCGGCATCCCAATCGGTCGGAAGCCCTCCCGCGAACGCCGCATCGAAGTCCTCGGCCGCCTCGGGGAACGCTTGGCGGTAGCTCTCCCAACGCGCCTCCCAATCCCGATAGCTCGCCAGCCCACGCCCTCGAATCGATTCCGCGGCAGCGGCGAGCTCGTCGGGTACGAAGAACGACTCGGTCGGCCATTCCATGAGCTGCTTGGTGGCGATGATCTCGTCCTCACCCAGCGGCGCGCCGTGCGCAGCCGAGGAGTCGCGCTTGTTGGGGGCCGGATCGCCGATGATGGTCCGGACCCGGATCAAGCTCGGACGCGCGTCCGCGACCGCCGCTCGGGATGCCGCGACGATCGCAGCGATGTCATTGCCGTCGTCGACGCTTTCGGTGTGCCAGCCGTAGGCTGCGAATCGGGCGGCCACGTCCTCGCTGAAGCTCAGGTCGGTCCGGCCGTCGATCGTGATCTGGTTGTCGTCCCAGAATACCACCAGCTTGCCGAGCTCGAGGTGCCCGGCGATCGATGCCGCTTCGGACGCGACGCCTTCCATGATGTCGCCGTCAGACGCGATCACCCAGGTGCGGTGATCGACGAGGGTGTGCCCCGGCTTGTTGAAACGGGCCGCGAGGTGCCGCTCGGCCATCGCCATGCCGACGCCATTGCCGATTCCTTGTCCGAGAGGGCCGGTTGTCGTCTCCACGCCGGGCGTGACGTGCGCTTCCGGATGGCCGGGTGTAAGGCTGCCCCACTGCCGGAACTTGCGGATGTCGTCGAGGGACACCTCGTAGCCGCTCAGGTGGAGCAGCGCGTACTGCAGCATCGAGGCATGCCCACAGGACAAGACGAAGCGGTCGCGGTCCGGCCAGTCCGGGTGGGCTGGATCGTGCCGCCGCAGGTCCGAGAAAAGAGCCCAGCCGAGCGGCGCGAGCGCCATGGGCGTGCCGGGGTGACCCGAATTGGCCGCTTGCACTGCATCCATGCTCAGGCCTCGAATCGTCTTGATAGCGAGCTCGTCGAGCTTCGCGGGGTTCCCCATGCTGTTGTCCTCCTCGTATCGCGCGCCCGATCTAGCAGGCCGCACCCAAACGCAAAAGGTGCGCCGAAGGTTTTTCGACGGCCGCTGGACATGACCCTAAATGGCCACTAACAAACCCGGACGCGGGATACCGGTTGTTGACTGTTTCAATCGGGTTTGCCTCATCACGGGTCCCGCTCAGGAGGAATGAATGCCTCAGGTTTTCGTGCCCAAGGAAGTCACCGAAGGTGAAACTCGGGTCGCCTGCACCCCAGAAACGACGAAGCGCTACGTCAAAGAAGGCTTCGATGTCGTCGTGGAGAGCGAAGCGGGCCGACACGCCCACTTCACCGACGAACACTACCGCGCGGCGGGCGCCACGGTCGTCTCGGGCGCCGAGGCGGAGGCTGCTTGGGGATCGGCGGACATCGTCTTTCGCGTCTACCCCATCACCCCCGCCGAAGCGTCGAAGATCAAGGAGGGCGCCCTGCTGATGGGCTTCATGTCCCCGCACAAGAACCTCGACTCCATACGCATTCTGCGAGACCGAAAGATCAGCACCATTGCGATGGAGCTCGTACCGCGGATCAGCCGGGCCCAGTCGATGGACGCGCTTAGCTCGCAGGCATCGATTTCAGGCTACCAGGCGGTTCTCCTGGCTGCGACCTACCTCGACAAGTACTTCCCTTTGCTGATGACCGCGGCCGGGACGATTCAGCCCGCGAAGATCGTCGTCATGGGCGCAGGCGTCGCGGGGCTTCAGGCGATCGCGACGGCCCGACGTCTCGGGGCGGTGGTCGAGGTCTCTGACATTCGACCGGCGGTCAAAGAGCAGGTCGAGTCGCTCGGCGGACGCTTCATCGACTTTCCGATGGACGAGAGCGGCGAAGGCGAAGGCGGCTACGCACGCGAGCTGACGCCCGAACAGCTCAAGGCCCAGCAGGCCATCGTTCGTCAGAAAGTCGTCGCAGCGGACGCCGTGATCACCACGGCTCTGGTACCCGGACGCCCGGCGCCCAAGCTCATCACCAAGGATATGGTCGAAGACATGCGCGAAGGCGCGGTCATCGTCGACTTGGCAGTCGAGCAAGGCGGCAACTGCGAGCTCAGCAAGAGCGGTGAAATGGTGATCGCGAGCGGCGTGACCATCATCGGCCACCCCAACATGCCCGCATCGACCCCTGCGGATGCGAGCTTGCTCTATGCGCGAAATATCCAGGCCATTGTGCTCAGCACGCTGTCCGACGGAGAAGTCGTGTTGAACCTCGAGGACGAGGTCCTCGACGGCGCCCTACTCACCCACAACGGCGAGGTCCGGCACGGACCAACCGCCGAGGCTCTCTAGGAAAGGAGACCGAACGTGACCTTGGGACCTCTGCTGATCGGCATCTACGTATTCGTGCTCGCTAGCTTCGTTGGCTTCGAGATGATTACCAAGGTGCCGCCGACACTGCACACCCCCTTGATGAGCGGCGCGAACGCCATCAGTGGCATCACGATCGTCGGCGCGGTCGCCGCTGCGACGACCGCCCCACCCACCATCGCCAACATCCTCGGCGCGCTGGCCATCGTGACGGCAACCATCAACGTCGTCGGCGGCTTCCTCGTCACCGACCGCATGTTGCGCATGTTCGGAAAGAAGAAGAAGAAATGAGCCACGAAGTCATCCAGTCGACCGTGGTCCCGATCATCTATTTGGTCTCCACGGTCCTGTTCATCTTCGGAATCAAGCGGCTCTCGAAGGTCAAGACGGCCCGTCAGGGCAACACCTTGGCAGCCGTGGGCATGCTCTTGGCGATCGTGGGCGCGCTCCTCGAGCTTGGCACCGTCGATTACCGATGGATCGCCGGCGGCATGATCCTCGGCACGATCATCGGCGCCGCCTTTGCCATACGCGTCCAAATGACCTCGATGCCCGAGATGGTCGCGCTTTTCAACGGCTTTGGTGGCATCGCCTCGGCCCTCGTAGCGACCTCGGTGTACTGGAAGCTCGTCGTCCAACAGGGCGGGGCGGGTACCGTCGCCGAAGTCATCGGCACCGACGAGGCGATCACGGTGATGCTCTCGATTCTCATCGGGGGCATCACGTTTACGGGCAGCATCGTTGCGCTGATGAAGCTCCAGGGAAGCCTGAAGAACGGCCAGCCCATCCTGCTCCCGGCGCGCCATTTCATCACGTTCGGCCTGCTGTTCGCTTCGATCGTGTTTGGGGTCATCGCCGTCGTGGCGGCCGGCAGCGACTCGGTCCAATGGGTCCTGCTGCTAGCCGGTGGCGCGCTGATTCTAGGCATTCTGCTCACGATCCCCATCGGCGGCGCGGACATGCCGGTCGTCGTCTCGCTCCTGAACTCGTATTCGGGCGTCGCAGCCTCGATGGCCGGCTTCGTCATCGGCAATCCGCTTCTGATCATCGGCGGCGCAATGGTTGGCGCGGCGGGTTTGATCCTCACCCAGATCATGTGCGTGGCGATGAACCGCTCGCTCCTCAACGTCCTGGTCGGCGGCTTCGGTGTCACGGACGGCGCGGGCGGCGGCGGAAGCGACGAGTACACGAGCGTCACGTCCTGCGGTCCGGAAGAGGCGGCGATGGTTCTCGAAGACGCCGAGTCCGTCATCATCATTCCCGGGTACGGATTGGCGGTCGCACAGGCGCAGCACGCCGTCCGCGAGCTGGCAGATCTGCTCAAGGCGCGCGGGACGAAGGTCACCTACGGCATCCATCCGGTCGCCGGCCGCATGCCAGGCCACATGAACGTGCTTCTGGCAGAGGCCGACGTCCCCTACGAGGAGCTCCTCGAGATGGACGTGATCAACCCCGAGTTCAAGAGCACCGACGTGGTGATCATTCTCGGCGCCAACGACGTGGTGAACCCGATCGCCAGCAAAGACCCGACCAGCCCGATTGCAGGCATGCCCATTCTCAACGCGCACGAGGCGCGCTCCGTCTTCGTCGTCAAGCGAAGCCTGAGCCCAGGCTACGCCGGCATCAAGAACGAGCTCTTCGAATACGACAACACGATGATGATCTTCGGAGACGCAAAAAAGGTGCTCCAGGGCCTGATCGGTGAAGTGAAGGACCTCTAGCGCGATTGTGCTGCCGCCTGCGGTTTGACGGGCTTAATTATCCCGAAAATCCGCCGCACCGCGCGAGGTGCCGCCGTAGTAATCGGACTCGGCGAGGTCGTCGAACCTGGTGTACTCGTTGAAGAACCGCACGCGGCAGGTGCCCGTCGGCCCGGCGCGCTGCTTGCCGATGATGATCTCGGCGATGCCCCGGTCATCGCTTTCGCGGTTGTAGACCTCATCGCGATAGATGAACCAAATGGTGTCGGCGTCCTGCTCGATCGCTCCGGATTCACGCAGGTCGGACAGCTGCGGCCGCTTGTCTTTGACGCCGCGCGATTCGACGCCTCGGTTGAGCTGCGAGAGGGCGACTACCGGAATCTCGAGCTCCTTGGCTAGGGCTTTCAAGCTTCGGCTGATCTCGCTGATCTCTTGCTCGCGCGAGTCGTTGCGCGAGCCCGAGCGCATCAGCTGCAGGTAGTCGACCACGATCATGCTGAGCCCAACCTCGGACTTGAGTCGGCGGGCTTTCGCGCGCAGCTCCAGAAGGGTGATCGCCGGCGTGTCGTCGATCCAAATCGGCATTTCGCTCAAGGTCCCGGCTGCGTCCGCGAGCTTCGGCCAGTCGTCTTTGTGAAGCTGCCCCGTTCGAATGCGGTTTCCGTCGACGCGGGCTTGACTGCCGAGCAGGCGGCGCACCAGCTGGCCTTTGGGCATCTCCAGCGAAAACACGGCGACCGGCGCCTTGGTCTTGTCGCAGGCATGGTGAGCCACGTTCAGCGCGAAAGACGTCTTGCCCATGCCAGGACGCCCAGCGACGATGATTAGATCGCCGGGATGCATGCCGGCGGTCATTTCGTCGAGCTTCTTGTATCCCGTAGGAAGACCGGTAATCGCCTCGCCCCGGTTCGCCGTTTCATGGATCTCCTGAAACGTCCGCATCACGACGTCTTTGACGTGCTCGTAAGGATTCCGTGCGCGCTCTTTGGCGACTGCGAAAATCGCCGACTCCGAGTCGTCGAGGAACTCCTCCATCGGGCCGTAGTCCCCGTAGCCCCGGGAGACCACCTCGTGGCAGGCCTGGATGAGAGAGCGAACGACCGATTTCTCTCGAACGATGCGCGCGTGCGACTGGATGTTGGTGACGCTGGGGATGGTGCTGCTCAGGGAGAGCAGGTACTCATCCCCTCCGATCGAGGGGAGCTTCCCGCTGTGAACGAGCGACTCTCGAAGCGTGACGTGATCGACCGGCTGGCTTCGGCGGAAGAGCTCGCTCATGGCTTCGAAGATCTTGGCGTTCGCCTCGCTGTAGAAGTCTCCGGCCGACAGCACCTCGACGACGAGGTTCATCGCGTCGTTTTCGAGAAGGATGCCGCCAAGCACGGCTCGCTCCGCCTCGAGGGAATTGGGTGGGACCTGCCCGGTTCTATGCTCGGAAGTGATTGCCTTGCCGCCTCGAGCTTGGTTTTAGCGCCAAGCGATCCAAAAGCCTAGGCGCGGGTTTTGACCTCGACCCGGACGGTCGCCGTCAAGCCGTACGGTAGCTTCACGCCGACCTCGTAGCTTCCCACCTCTTTGATGGTCTGAGCCGGCATCACGAGCTTTTTCTTGTCGACTTCGACGCCCTTGACGCTGAGGCCTTCGATCACGTCGTTCGAGGTGACCGAGCCGAAAAGCTTGCCGTCCTCGCCCGCTTCTTTGGCGATCATGACGGTGACCTTGGCTAGCTGGTCGACGATCTTCTCTTGCTCCGACCGAAGCTTGGCGATGCGCTGGGCCTGAATCGCCTTTTCGTGCTCGATCTGTCGGACGTTTCCACGACTTGCCACGACCGCGAGGCCACGGGGCAACAAGAAGTTGCGCGCGTAGCCGCGGCGGACGCGGACGACATCGCCGATCGAGCCGAGATGCTCGAGGTTTTCTTTTAGTACGATCTGGACGGTGGATGCCATGGCTGCCTCACTTCGTCGCCGTGTAGGGAAGCAGCGCGATGTTGCGGGCCCGCTTGATCGCACGGGTCAAATCGCGCTGTTGCTTCGCGTTCAGGCCGCTAATCCGCCGAGGCGTGATCTTTCCGCGGTCCGTGATGAAGTTTCGAAGTTGCTGCGGATCTTTGTAGTCGAACTTGAAGTCGGGAGGGAGCGAATGCCCGGGGGCTTTTTTGCGCCCGCCGCGTCCGCGCCCACCGGCTTCCACGTCAAAATCTTGTCGGAGATCGTCGGACATGGGTCAGTCCTCCTCGCGCTTGGGTTCGGGGGATTCCGTGCCCTCGGCCTGTTCGGGGGATGCGTTTTCGGATGCCTCGGCGGCCGGCGCCTCCTTTGGCACGGCTGGCGCGGCTCCGGCAGCAGCCTCGGCTGGCGCGGCTGGCGCGGCTCCGGCAGCCTCGGCTGGCGC
>SHLP01000194.1 GCA_004283055.1 Deltaproteobacteria bacterium | reverse complement strand
GGGAGCATAGCCGAAACAAACGCCCTCTCGAGTTCCGACCCCCATGCGACATAACATTTAATACCGCGCAATTCGGCTCTCCGTCTGCGCCTGATGGGCTAAGAGAGCCGAGCACCGAGCAAGCGCGCGGACGGTGAGGATTGATGAGCTATGGCGCGCAGGACTCGTTGAGGACTAGGTCCCAGCAGAACGCCACTTCCTCCGGCGCCCCGAAGTCATCTGGGAGACGGCGGTAGATGAGCTGTAGGCGCTCGAAGGACAGAGTCCAGCGCTCGAGCTGCCGAAAGTCCGACGCGATCTGCACGTTTTCGACCAAGGCGTTCGAGAGAGTCCACTCGTAGGGAACGGAGCGGGCCTCGCCGGAGTCGATGAGCTGCGACAGCTTCACCGACTGCAACACAGCGCCGGCTGCTGCCTTCTCAAGCAAGATGGGGGTCGAGCGGTCGGTGAACTTTTGGACCACGAAGCGATTGAAGACCGGGCTCTCGGGCTCGCAGCTGCCGTCGGCCGCCAGCGAATAGCCCTGCACCGAGAATGCGTCGATGGCGTCCTCGAAGTCGACACGCCGGGCCTCGCCCTGTACCTCGGCGCCATTTTCGTCGAGCACCTCGACCAGGATTTCCTCCGTCTCTCCAGCACTCAGGAGCTCGCTGACCTCGCAAACCGGTCCCGGCTCGTTGGAGACGCAGCCCTCCACGGAGGGATCGCAAAGGGTGACCTCGTCCCCGCAGCCGGCGGCGGCAGCGCCGATGATGAAGGATGACAACACGACCAAACTTCTGTTCATGACTGCCCTTTTACCGGAGTCAAGGCACAGGTCCAACTCTCGGACGCCGGGCCGCCGGCGCTCGCGACCAGCAGCACGACAGTGCTCCACGTCTGCGATTGCTGCGCCAGCAAAGCTGTCACGGCAATCGCGTGGCTCCGCGTAGGAGCTCACGCGCTGCCACAGGGTTCGCGAAACGCAGGTCTCCGAACTGGGCCGAGAGACCTGCACTTCACGAACCCGAACCAAGAGAGCGAGGAAGCCATGAGCCCCACGGAGAAGATCGCCCACCTCAACGACAAGGCCCGCAAGGGACTGCTGCCCGGATCGACGAAGGTGCTTCTGACGCGGGAGGTGACCGCCCTACCCGAGGACGTGCTCGAGCGTCTTGTTGGTGCGGTTAAGACGTTCGACGCCTTTAGCGAGGAGAACGACCCCTACGGGGAGCGTGACTTTGGTGCGGTCGAGCTCGAGGGTGAGCGGTACTTCTGGAAGATCGACTACTACGATCGATCGCTACGCTTTGGTGCCGAAGACCCCTCCGACACCACCGAGACCGTGCGGGTCCTGACCCTCATGCATGCAAGTGAGTACTGAGATGACTTGCGCAACCGAGAAACCTGAGTTCGATTGGGTCTGCCCCGAATGCGGCAGCGACGACTGTGAGATGACGGCCTGGGTGCACGTGAACTCACACGAAGTGTGCGACGGCGAGGGGCCAGGGGAGCAGCTTTGGTGTCCTCGGTGTGAAGATCACCCGCAACGGCTGATCCAACGGCAGGACTTCGGACCTTTGGCCGGTCGCACAATAACCCTGCCCTCGTAGCGGCGGCCGTCGCTCTCATCGAGCTCATCCGAGCGCGAAAGCGTCGGGCCGTCGGAGACGCTGCGGTCGTGTCCCGACTTCGATTGGGGCTGTAGATCATCGGGGCGAGACTGCTATATGCCGCGGACTGGAGGTCTGATGCGGAGTGCAAGCATGTTGTGGGGGTTTTTGAGCGTGGGGTTGGCGTTGACGCTCGGCTGCGGAGGCGGAGATACGGGCGGCGCCGGGACGCTGCAATTGGTGCAGACGGTGCCGGCCGATATGGCAACCGATGTGCCAACCGACGTCGTGGTGACCGCCGAGCTCGACAGCGCATTGAATGAGGCGACCGTGACGACCAGCAGCTTCACCTTGACGCGAGACGGCGGAGCAGACGTCGAGGGAAGCGTCGCGGTGGACGGAGAGACCGCGAGCTACACCCCTTCGCGTCCGCTCGGGCTCCTGAGCTCGTACACGGCGACGCTTACGACTGCGATCGAAAGCATCTCGGGTGCGACGCTCGAGACCTCCGAGACGTGGACCTTCAGTACGGAAGACGGCCAGTGGGGAGAGCCGGTGTTGATCGAAATCAGCAACGCGGGCGGTGCCCGTTTTCCCCAGGTCGCGCTCGACCCGACCGGGAATGCCGTCGCGGTCTGGGAGCAATCGGACGGGTCTCGCGACAACATCTGGGCCAATCGGTTCACGCCAAGCGCCGGCTGGGGCGTAGCCGACCGGATTGAAACCGCCAGCGCGGGCGGTGCTTCTCGGCCTCAAGTCGCCGTCGACCCGACCGGGAATGCCGTCGCGGTCTGGGAGCAATGGGACGGGGCGCGCCGCAACATTTGGGCCAACCGGTTCACGCCAAGCGCGGGCTGGGGCGTGGCCGGGCTCATTGAAACCGACAACGCGGGCACTGCCGCTCGCGCCCAGGTGGCGGTCGACCCGCTCGGCAACGCGGTCGCGGTCTGGGAGCAATCGGACGGGACGCGCTTCAACATCTGGGCCAACCGGTTCACGCCAAGCGCGGGCTGGGGCGTGGCGGAGCCGATTGAAACCGATGACGTGGGCAGTGCCGTCAGGCCCCAAGTGGCGCTCGACCCGAACGGGAACGCGGTCGCAGTCTGGTCGCGCGACAATGTCTGGGCCAATCGGTTCACCCCCACCGCGGGCTGGGGCGTGGCCGAGCGCATCGAAACCGACAACGCGGGCGGTGCCTCTGCTTCCCAGGTGGCGCTGGACCCGAACGGGAACGCGGTTGCGGTCTGGGAGCAATACGACGGGACGCGCACCAACATCTGGGCCAATCGGTTCACTCCGGCCGCGGGCTGGGGCGTCGCCGAGCGGATTGAAACCGACAACGCGAAGGGTGCCTTCTCTCCCCAAGTAGCGCTGGACCCGAACGGGAACGCGGTCGCGGTCTGGTCCCAAGACGATGGGACGCGCGTCAACATCTGGGCCAATCGGTTCAGCCCCACCGCGGGTTGGGGCGTGGCCGAGCGCATCGAAACCGACAACGCGGGCGGTGCCTCTGCTTCCCAGGTGGCGCTCGACCCGAACGGGAACGCGGTCGCGGTCTGGGAGCAATCGGACGGGACGCGCGTCAACATCTGGGCCAATCGGTTCGAGTAGGCCGCGCCGATTGAAACCGACAACACGGGCAATGCCTTCTCTCCCCAGGTGGCGGTCGACCCGAACGGGAACGCGCTCGCGGTCTGGAACCAAGACGATGTACATGGGATCCAGGCGCGCGATGAAGACGTTCGAGGGTTTCAGCGAGGAGAACAGTTCACTCGTCTAGACCGGATTAATCGACCTGAGCCGTATCGGTGGCGCAGATTAGTCGCGCCGGCCGTGAGCGGACGCAATCATTTCGGCTGGCGACACGCAAAGATCAATGAAATTGGGTGTGCTTCAATGGCACGGCGAATGCATCGAAATCCCTTCGATATTGGAAGATCGGAACAGGAGGTTGTCGTGCGTTTGAATCCTTCATGGCTCACAGGGTTGGCCTTAATCTCCATCGTCGCGTCCATGGGGTGCACCAGCGAAGAGCCCTACACCCATCCCGAACTGATTGCCGAGAACGCTTTCGAGGACACGATCCCGGACTCGGCCCAGTATCTGGAGCCCGACAGTTTCGGTTCTAGGTTGGACGACGGGAGCCTGCAGCTCCTGACCAAGGACGACATCCCGCGGGAGCTGGCCGAAGCGGAGATGGAGCTCGAGGAGCTCAAGCAGCTTGCGTCGGATCTTTATAGCGATCGGATGGACGTGCTCGCCCGTCACACGGTGGAACCGCACGATACGCATCCCGACTTTGCACCCCTTCTCGACGGAAACTGGCGGTTTCAGGTCGATGACGAGATGGCCGTCCAGCTGTCCGGCGTGCGGTACGCCTATCAGGAGCTCGTCGAGAGCACCCAGCGGTTCCGCACGAAGGAAAACCAATTGGCGGTCTACACCGAATTCTTCGCGCGCTTAGACCCCGCGTACATCGTCGAGCGCAATCTGCCCGACAAGGGGGAGGCCACGGACCTGAGCTACGAGGAAGTCTTCGAGCTCAACCGCGTCATCGCCGAGGATTGGGGGGCGTTCCGAGGACTGGCTGCGGGTGCGAAACCGCCAGGTTATCCGACCGGCAAGGAAGACGAGGAGGGGTATGGAGGTGGCGTGGACGAGGCCATGTATCCCGTGCGGACGGGCATCGGCGACCAGGTCGACTTCCCCCTGAAGTGGTACGATACCTCGATCAAGCAGCAAGGAGGCCGGGGCTCATGCGTAGCGTTCGCCGTGACCGCCGCCGTTGAGCTGACGATCGCACGGGATCAGGGCCGCTGGGTCAACCTTTCCGAGCAGATGCTCTACAACCGGGCCAAGCAGGTGTGGGAGGGCTCGAATTACGGAGACAATTATTCGCTGGCGACGATGTTGTTCCGCATGATTGGCTATCGGTACTCCTTTGAAGCCAGTTGGGATTACAACACGTCAAGGCAGAGGGTCGAATTCGACTACGGTCAGCTCTACCTGTATTCCTGCTGGGCTGACACCATGGCGACGCCCTATTCGGGAGAGCACTGCTCGGACACCAACCATCAGGCGTCGATGTTCACCACCACGGTCGGCGGCTTGAGCTTCACCGCCTTCGTGAATCCGGAGACGGACGTCTTGCCCGACGCAGGCTTTGGGACCGGCATCGGAAGTGGCATTTACGATCCCGGTGTGGTGGGTACCTTTTGGGCCATCGCCATGCTCAGGCTCGATGTGCCCGTGATGATCAGCTTCACCATGCCCGTCGTTGGCTTGTCCGGGGCGTTGGTAGGACAGAGCGAAGGCATTGTGCAGCATTTGGCGTTCGAACCCGCCGGCACTGGCGGCCATGCCATGTTGCTGATCGGCTTCGTTCCCAACGCCGAGCTTCCCCCAGGCACGCCGCCCTCGCCGGGCGTTGGTTACTTCATTGCGAAGAACTCATGGGGATATGGCTACGGCGATGGCGGCTACGTCTATCTTCCCGACCTGTGGGTCCAGCGGTGGGCGAGGGGCCTATACACTCTCTCTGGGGTCTACTGACGGGAACACCGCTATGGTTCTTACGGCGGAGGTCCGAATGATGTCTAGGGCAAGGGCTCTTAGGGGATTGGTGACTGCCGGGTTGGCGGTGACCCTCGGCTGCGGAGGCGGCGAAGGCGGCGGCGGAACGTTGCAGTTGGTGCAGACGGTCCCTGCCGACATGGCGACCGAGGTTTCGACCGACATCGTCGT
>SHLP01000288.1 GCA_004283055.1 Deltaproteobacteria bacterium | reverse complement strand
TTGTTGTTGCTTTAGCCCGAACAATGTTTGCCACATGGAGTGCCTGTCGGGGTTCAAGACCGAGTGGGAGAAGTTCTCCGCCGAGGTGGATCGACACGGCAAGCAGCTGGCGACGGCGCAGAAGTCCTTTGACTCTTTGGCTGGTACACGAAGCAACCAACTGCAACGGCAGCTGAATCGCATCGATGAGTTGCAGGTTGCCCGAGAGTCCGACGACGACGAGGAAACGGGCGCGGAGCTGAGCGAATGGCCGCCACTGCGGGGCGTCGCTTCGGCCTAGGCTCCTTTGAGTGAGCACGTTCTACATCACCACCCCCATCTACTACGTCAACGATGTGCCCCACATCGGGCACGCGTACTCGACCGTTGTTGCCGATGCGTTTGCCCGTTGGCACCGGCTCCTGGGCGACGACACGATGTATCTCACGGGCACGGACGAGCACGGCCTTAAGATTCAACGCTCCGCGGAAGAACGAGGCATCTCGCCTCAAGAACAGGCCGACACGACGAGCGTGCGGTTTCGGGAAGCGTGGGATCTGCTCGACATCAGCAACGACGACTTCATCCGCACGACCGAACCGAGACACCACGCGGCCGTGCAGAAGCTGCTGCAAAAGGCGTACGACAACGGCTTCATCTACAGCGACACGTACGAGGGCCTTTACTGCGTGTCGTGCGAGGCGTATTACACCGAGGATGAGCTCGACGAAGAAGGCAACTGCCTCATTCACAACAAGCCGGCGGAACGGATGAGCGAAGAGAACTACTTCTTCAAGCTCAGCGCGTTCACCGACCAGCTGCTCGACTACTTCACCAATACCCCCGACGTGGTCCGACCCGACGGCTATCGCAACGAAGTGCTGGGGCTGCTCCGTCAGGAAGTACGCGACGTGAGCATCTCGCGTTCGTCGATCGACTGGGGAATCCCGGTGCCGTGGGACGACGGGCATGTCTTTTATGTCTGGTACGACGCGCTGATCAACTATGCGACCGCGGCCGGGTATGAAGCCGACGAGGAGTCCTTCGCCAAATGGTGGCCCGCCGTCCATCACCTGATCGGCAAGGACATCATCCGGTTCCACTGTGTGTTCTGGCCAGCCATGCTGCTGGCCGCCGGGGTCACGGACCTGCCCAAATACTTCGTGCACGGCTGGCTTCTGATCGGCGGCGAGAAGATGTCCAAGTCGGCTCTCAACAGCATCAGTCCAAAGCAACTCGTCGAAGGGGACGAGGAGGCTGGCTACGCCGCATTCGGTGTCGACGGCTTCCGCTACCACTTCCTGCGCGATCCCGCCTTCGGGCCGGACGGCGACTTCAGCTATGAAGCCATGATCAGCCGCTACAACAGCGACCTGGCCAACCAATACGGAAACCTCGTCCAACGGGTCGTCACCGTCGCCGGAAAGAAGTGTGGCGACCTCTCGCCCGCGCCTGCCGTTGATTCGTCGCTGGCTCCCATCGCCGCGAAGGCGGTCAGGGAGACGATCGCCAACTGGGAGCGAGCACAGCCGCCGATGGCTTTGGACTCCACATGGCGGCTGATTCGCGAGACGAATGAGTACCTGGCCGCGAACGAACCGTGGAAGATGGACTCGGGGCCAGAGGTCGATCGGGTGATGGGAGACGCTCTGGAGGCAATACGGATCGTTACCATCCTTGCC
>SHLP01000193.1 GCA_004283055.1 Deltaproteobacteria bacterium | reverse complement strand
GCGGCGCTGGCGGAATCGGCGGCGCTGGCGGAATCGGCGGCGCTGGCGGAATCGGTGGCGTTGGCGGCGCCGGCGGCGTCGTGGTGCAATAGCCGCACCGCGGCAGGCGTCGTGGCAAAGCTTGGCCGCCGAAGTCCGCCGCCGTGCAGATTAGATGCCTTCGGCCTCGACCGGGAAGCGCTCGTAGTAGAAATCGAAGCGGCTCCGAAGCGCGTCCGGGTCCACGCCGAAGTCACCGACGAGGTCGTAGACGATGCGCCCGTGCTTGCCGCGCGTGTTCTCCGCCATGTAGGCCTCGAGCGATCCGCGCGCGTCATCGGTCATAGGCAAGCCCGCAACCTGGTAAATGCGCTCCACCGTCGCAACGTCGTCCCGCATGAACTCGTGAAAGAGCACATCGATGCTTCGATCTGCGGGTAGGAGATCTCTGTCTCGCACGCACGCACGCAGGAGGTGCTCCACCCGGTCCGCCCAATAGGCCGCGACAGCCGGTGGATCGACCTTGGTTCGCCGCATCCGGTCGCCGTAGGTCAGCATGGTGATGGCCGACGCGACGACCGACACCGGGTCTCGATGGGTGATCGCGACCGTCGCATCGGGAAACGTCTCCATGAGCGGACCGAGCTGCTCCATGTGCTGCGGCGACTTCAAAATCCAGCGATCCGGGCCACGCAGCCATTGCAGTGCTTTGAGGACGTTCTTCAGGTACGCGTAGTGCGGCCGCTGGTCGTGCGCGTAGTAGTAGTCGCGCCACCGGGGCGTCATCGCGTTCCACTCGGGAAGGTACGTCGAGAAGTCGAGCGCGCCGACCTCGATTTCCTCGTGCACGTGCTCCGGCGCGAGATCGTGCATGTTGCGGAGGAGCGGTGCGATCTGTCCGAGCATTTGATATTCGCCTGCGCACTTCACGTAGCGCGGGTCCTGCTCCTTCGGCCCCGGCGCGACGCCCGGGTCCGGAATCGGCTCGAGACTCTCCCAGTAGGGAAGCGAACGCAGGCGCGCGTCAGCTGCGATGAGGTTGACCAAATGCGTGGTGCCCGAGCGCGGAAGCCCAGCGATGATGATCGGCTGCTTGATTTCGAGCTCGAGGATCTCCGGGTGACGCTTCAGCAGGTCATGGAAGCGCAGGCGATTGGCCGCATAGCGGACCATGTCGTTGTAGAAACGCATCCGTCCCATCGGCCCTAGCCCGGCATCTTCGTCCGTAGATTGGCACCAGACCCGAAGCCGCTCGACGAAGTCGGCTGCGCCGAAGTCGGAAAGTCCCGTGCGCTCCTTGGCATCGCCGAGCACGGCGTCCACCGTGAAAGCGACCTCGGCCCCCGCCATGCTCTCGAGCACCATCTTCTGCATCGGCGTGAGCACCGGCTCCCGAAGGTCGTCGATGTGGATGTCGGTGGGGCGCTCCGTCATGACCGAGCCTTCTTGGCCTTTGCAGCGCCAAGCGTTCCGCGATGATCGGCGAGCTGCTTGCGCAGCCACTGGGTGAGCCAGAAGTTCTCGCTCTCGGATTCGAGCTTCTCGTGCGCTGCGATCATCACCTCGACCGCCGCCACGTTGGTCGCGTCTGCCGAAAGCGCCACCTCGGCGAGATGAATGGCTTCGACCGGCTCCCCTGCTTCGAGCTTGCTGGCAGCTCGCTCCGCAATCGCATCGGTCCCGCCAGCGAGCTCCACGAGGTCGCCGTGCACGGCCCTCTGGGGGACATCGTAGAGCTCGGTCGTGGAGCTGTGATGAAACCAGCCGGCGTAGGTCTCCCAGATCGCCCGGACGCTCCATGACACCTTGCCGTACCCCTGCCCTACCTCGAGCTCGGGTGGAAGCTGGATCTCGCGCATGAGCGAGTGCACCGCCTTGCCGTGATTCATCCCCTTCACGGTCTCGTCATGTACATACTGGACCGCGTCCCGCAATCGGATGAGCTCCTCCTGAATCGTCTCCTTGCCGACGACCGGGCCGCCGTGGCCCGGCAGCAAAATCTCGGGTTCGAGCGCGCGCACCCTCTCGAGCGACTCGATGAAGACCAACGCCTCGCGATATCGATCGCCGCGGATCGTCACGAGGTTCGGGAAATGGCCGAACAATGCGCTGAACAGGTTGCCCGTGAACACGATCTCGTGGTCTGGAAGCGAAATGACCATCGAGTCGGTCGTCTCTCCACCAGGCGTCCACAAGAGGTCCATGCGCAGACCGCCAAGCTCCAGCTCGAGTCGATCGTCAAACGTGATGTCGGGAGTCGGACGCGACTGTGGGGGAATGCTGCCTCCCATGTTTTGCTGGATGTACTGGAACGCCTTGGCGATGGTCTCGGCAAAGGCGAAGCTGCTCCGCGTCGCTCGGAACGCCGAAATGCGGGAATCGTCCGCCTGGTGCGCTTGATTGTTGGCGTGCGCGACGAGCTTGGTGCCGTCCTCGCGAAACAGGTCGGCTCCCCCAACGTGGTCCACGTGGCCCTGGGTAAAGAGGATGTAGCGTACCGGTCCGTCATCGACGGCGTCGAAGTTGCGCTTATGAATCGGCGCTTCGAAGCCCATGCCGGTGTTCACGACGATTCGACCTTCGGGGGTCGCGATCAAAAACGCGTTCGACAGCCCCTCGGATAGATAGATGAAGTCGTTGATTCTCGTGGCTTCGGGCTGCGATGCGGGCTGAATCTGATGCCCACCGGGCCGGGAGCGATAGAGGGGCTCAGAGCTCATGGCAGCCTTGTGCCGCAGTCGCCATCGGATTGCAACGGTGGTACGAAGCGCAACGACCATGCCCGACGTCCTTCGCCTCGGAATCTTGGGCGCCGCCCGAATCGCGCCCTTCGCCGTCATCAAGCATGCGCGCAGCCTCGACAGCGCCGAGGTCGTGGCCGTGGCCGAGGAGTATCACCCCGATGAGCACCTCCAGCGCTACGCCAAGAGGTACGGAATACCGTCGACGTACCGCTCGTTCGATGGGCTCCTCGCGAATCCGAACATCGATGCGGTTTATGTCCCGCTGCCCATCGGCATGCACGCAGACTGGTGCATCAAGGCCATCGAAGCGGGCAAGCACGTTCTGTGTGAGAAACCCTTCGCGGCCAACGCGAAAGAGGTCGAACGCGTCCTGCGGGTTGCCGACGGGACCGGCCTGGTCGTCGCCGAAGCGATGCACTTCCGCTATCACCCACTCGTCCACAGGGTCCGCGATATCCTTCGAAGCGGTGAAATCGGTGCGATCGAGTCGCTCGACGCCAGCTTCTGCGCGTACTGGCCGTTCACGGACTTTCGATTCAATTACGAGACTGGCGGCGGCGGAACCATCGACATGGGATGTTACCCCATCGGGTTCATCCGGGCGGTCACCGAAGAAGAGCCGGTCGTGCGCGAGGCGACCGCGGGCCTCTACGGCACGCTGATCGACCGCTGGATGCGAGCGAAAATGGAGCTCCCCGCCGGGGGGCAGGTTCGGCTCCTCGTGAGCATGCGCAGCCGTCATGTGTTTTCGCTGTCGATCAAGATCCGTGGCTCCCGTGGAAGCATCCGCGTCTTCAATTACGTGAAGCCCGAAGTCGGCCATCGACTCACGGTCCGCTCCAATGCCGGCGTGCGCCGCGAACGCGTCCCTGGGGGCTCGACCTACCGCGCACAGCTAAAAGCCTTCGTCGACGCGGTGCGCGGCCGGACGCAGCCCGTGACGACCGTGGCCGACTCGTTGAAGAACATGCGTGTCATCGACGCGGTCTACCGCGCCGCCGGTCTTCCGGTCCGAGGCGACGAAGCCGTTTTGGCGAGACTTCGAGGCGAGAAGGGAACGAGATGATTGGAGCAGACCTCGATGGCAAGAACGTGGTCGTGACCGGCCCGACGAGCGGTATCGGCAAGGGTACGGCTTTAACGCTCGCCGCCCGTGGCGCGAGGGTGATTCTCGTCGCGCGAAACCCTACGAAATGCGAAGCCGTGGCCCACGAGATCCGGGACGCCGGGGGCGTCGAGCCGATTACCGTCATTGCAGACCTGTCGCTCCTCTCGGACGCCAAGCGCACAGCAGACGAAATCCTCGCCCTCGACCTGCCGATCGACGTTCTGGTCAACAACGCCGGTCTAGTGAACAAGAACCGCCGGCTGACCCCGGAAGGTCTCGAAGAGACGATGGCGGTCAACTACTTTGCTCCGTTTGCCATCACTCTGAAGCTGCTTCCGGCTCTTCGCCGTGCGGAACGCGCCCGCGTCGTCAACGTCACGTCGAACAGCTACGCGATCGCGCGCCTCGACTTCGACGACCTCACCTTCGAGCGCCGCTACTGGATGCTCGGCCCCTACTCCGCGAGCAAGCTCGGCAACATCTACTTCACGAGGGAGCTCGCGCGCCGACTCGAAGGCTCGAAGATCACGGTCAATGCGGTCCACCCGGGCCTCATCTTCACCAACCTCGGCCTCGGCAACAATTCTCATTTCGCCAAGAAGCTGATCGGATCGATTTGGGGCCTTTTCGCCAAGGACGAGTCCGAGGGACACAAGTGCGTCGTCTGGGCGGCTGCCTCTGCGGAGATGGAAGGCGTGACTGGCCAGTACCTAGCAGACTGCAGGATCGCCAAACCCAAAAAGATCGCATTCCGCGACGAGGCTGCGCGAAGGCTCTGGGACGTCAGCGAATCGACGACCGGTGTCTGCTGGGAGCAGGCCTAAAGGCTGGTCGTCCTTCTCTACTCCTGGAGCCCGAAGTGCTCGATGTATTCTTCGAATGGCTCCCGATCGCGAACCGGGTCGATGCCGAAGTCCTCGGGCATGTAGGTGTGTGACCCGTGCTTGTCGCGCGGGTTGCGATCCATGAAATGCCGCATCTTCACGTCGACCTCATCGCTGAGCTCAAAGCCAAACTGGGAGTACAGGCGGCGAACGACGTCGATCGGATCGGCAACCATCTCGCGGAGCTTGACGTCGAAGAACTGATCGTCTCGGTCGGCGAACCGCTTTCGTTGCGCGAGCGCGACATTGACGAGCTTGGCCCACCACACGAGCTGCTGGCGCCCGATCTCATGGAGGTCGATGTGGTCGGTGCCGGCCCCCCGCAACATGGCCGTGAGGCTTGCGATGGACGCGCAGACTTTGATTGGGTCCCGGTGCGTGTGGACGATGCGCGCGTCGGGGTACACCTCGAGAAGGGTGTCGATTTGGTTGAGGTGAGCTGGCGATTTCAGCACCCAGCGCCCTCCCCGCACGCCGCCGGACTGGAGATGTTGAAGGAAGCGCTTGTGGTACTCGTAGGTGGTGCGCATCTCGGCTTCGTCGACCCAGGCCTGGTACGACGGCACATTGAACTGCACCTGAAGCTGCTCAGACTTGAAGCACTGGGTGAAGATAGCCACGCATTCCTCGGGCGAGGTCGCGCTCATGGGATGCATCGCCTCGAAGCCCGGCGCGAGCTGGAAGAACTGCTCGAGCGTCTTTTGCATCGTCGCGCTCCGCGG
>SHLP01000192.1 GCA_004283055.1 Deltaproteobacteria bacterium | reverse complement strand
AGCGGCGAGGGCGGTACTGCGGGCAACACAGAGCTGAATGTGATTGTACCCAACGGGTACGACGCTGGGTCGTCTGCCCCGGCCCTCATCGACATTCAAGATGTGGAGTACACGATCGACTGCGCGGGGAACAGCGATACGTTCCTCGACAACAACGCCAGCTTCGACGACGCGATTACCCTCAACGGTAACCTCGAAGTCCAGGACGGCCGCACCAACGCCGCTGCGATTTACGGCGACCCTTCCATCGACGGCCAGGCCGAGATCTGGCAGGGCTTCATGGACCTCCCCCCAGGCCCGTGCACCATCGAGCTTCGTGCCCGGGACAATGACGGCGAAGTCATCTGCACCGCGCAGGAGCCCTTCAACATCGCAGCGGACTCGACCACCAAGGTCAACATCGTCCTGATTTGCGACATCAGCTTCCAGGCGCCGGTCGGCATGCTGGACGTCGACGGAACGTTCTCGTTCAACGTCGGCAACTTCTGCCCCGACCTGTTCATCCTGAACTGCATCGACAGCGCCCCGGCCGAGCAGGTCGTTCTGCCTCCGCCGAACCCGCCCCTTGCCGGCACCGGCTGCCAGGTCCGTTTCCGTGATGGCGACAGCACCTGCGGCGCGGGCTGCGACCCCCAGACCTGTGTCCCGAGCGGCCTCGCCGGGCTCACCTGCACCCCCGGTCCGGACCCAGGCGTCTCGACCACGGTGACCTGCACCGACGCTCTTCTCGACTGCCAGGGCGACGGCATCTCGGACGCCTCCTGCACCTTCACCGGTGACACGGTGGGCGACCTCGAGCAGCAGCCCCCGGCCTTCCCGGGCGCACCCGGCGTGGGCGGCTTCTTCCTCACCTGCATCCCGCCGGCTCTCGGCGGCACGCCAGGCGCCACGGCGACCTGCACCGCGGTCACCACGGACGGTGACCTCGACTGCGACAAGACCAAGGTGGTCGAGGTTACCTGCCCGGGCAGCACGCCTTGCCAGCTGTACGACGAGGCTCAAAACGGCCTACCCGCGGGCGGCGGCACGCAAGCTGGCGCCGACGCCACTTGTGACGCGGCGGACGCCACGGTGTGCACATCCAGCACCTGCGACGACCTTACCTGCGATGGCTCGACAAGCGGCAGCTGCTGCGCGGTCGCAGCGAATGCTCCGGACGGCACCGACTGCTCGAGCGAAATCCCCGAGGCAATCGGCGTGTGCGCGGCCGGCGTTTGTGTGCCGGATGTTTGCACGAGCGACGCACAGTGCGCCGCTACCACACCCGCGTGCTTCGTCGCGCAGACCTGTGACCAAGTGGTTGGCAGCCCGACCGAGGGTCAGTGCATTCCGCTGTCGCCGGTCGCAGAGGCCAACGGCACCGCGTGTGACGCGGGCGCTGGCGCCTCCTCGGGTGCTTGTGACGGCGCAGGCGCATGTGTTGACATCTGCACCTTCAACCCGGCTTGCCCGGACGACGGCAACGTCTGCACGGTCGCATCCTGCGACCCGGTGGACGGCACCTGCGGCCAGGCTCCGACCAACGAAGGCGGCACCTGTGACTTCAACCCAGGCGCTGGCGACGGTAGCTGCGTAGGCGGCACGTGTATCTTCACACCGCCAGACTGCGGCACCGTCGGTGGCACTGTCCAGATCGGTTGCACCAACGGTGTGACCTCGGCCCAGTCGCCGTTCCCGAACGTGCTCCAGGTCACCGTCAACGAGCCGGTCTTCTCGGGCTCGCCGTTCACGGCGGACGTCAGCGGCTTTGGCGCGTTCCCGAAGTTCTTCCTGGATGCGGCGCAGAGCACCGTCCCAGGCGGCGTTCGCTCCGCGATCGTCGAGGGCTTCAACGTGACGATGTCACCGGTCAACGGAACAGGCGACGTCCTGCTCCAGGCCGATCCCTCGGGCATCTCGCCAGGTCTGACGCAGTTCTGCACCTTCCCGACAGACCAGACCTGCACCGCGGATGGCGACTGCGTCGTTCCGCCGTGTAACCCCCCGGTGCTCTTGGCCGGCGTCCCGCTCGCAGAAGACTGCGGTCCGGGCGGCGTCTGTGAGGGCTTGGGCCAAGGCTTCGCCGACGGTCCCAGCGCGCAGTGCAACATCACCGCGGCACCGGAGTTCTGCGTGACCGGTGACCTCATCGTTCCGCTCTTCGCTCCGGGTGGTCCGGCGGTCCTCACCGCGGGCGCATCGGGCAACGTGTCGTTCGGCTGGGCTCAGGACCCCGCGACGGTCACCTGTCCGGACCCGACGACGCAGCTTCCGGCGTGCCAGAGCACGGGTGGAACTGTACCCGACGGCGCGTACATCCTGCCGGCGTCGATCTACGGTGACCCGGTCAACAACCCGGCATCGGTGGGCCTCAACGGCATTCGTCTGAATGTCGCCGGCGCCCTCTTCGTGGCCCTGCAGTGCTCGGACGGTTCGGACGGTGGCGCATGCGTCGCCGGTGTGAACGCGGGCCTCGCCTGTGCTTCGGACGCCGACTGCCCAGGCAGCACCTGCGCTGGCGTGGGCGTGGACGATGACATCATCGTTCCGACCCCCGTGGCCACTAAGCCGTTCTGCCCGATCAACTAAGAGAGCTCTCGTAAGAGACGCTTGAACGACTGAGAGACCCGCGAGCTTCGGCTCGCGGGTTTTCTCGTTTAAGGAGCCTTGTGCTCGCCCGAGGCTTGTGCGTATCATCCGCTTTCGCGGCGGCGGTGCTGCCCGTTTTCACTTCCAAGGGGTGTCTGATGATTCGTTCGTGTTTTTGTCTGAGCGTGGGCTTTTGCCTGATGTTTGCGATTGGCTGTGACAGCTCGTCCGGCGACGATGGGCCTGGCGGTTCCGGTGGAGATGCAGGCTCGGGCGGTAGCGCGGGCATGGACGGCGGCGTCGGCGGCAGCGGCGGCATGGCCGGTGCAGGCGGAATGGCCGGCGCCGGTGGCATGGGCGGCACGGCCGGTGCAGGTGGCATGGCGGGCATGGGCGGCATGGCCGGCGCAGGCGGCATGGGCGGCATGGCCGGTGCGGGCGGCATGGCCGGTGCCGGTGGCATGGGCGGCATGGCCGGTGCGGGCGGCATGGCCGGCGCCGGTGGCATGGGCGGCATGGCGGGCGCCGGTGGCATGGGCGGCATGGCCGGTGCCGGTGGCATGGGCGGCGGCGGCGGCATGGCGGCCGCGTGCAACGACGGCGCGGCCCAGACCCAGACGGTCCAGATCGGTTGCACCAACGGCGTCACCACGGCCCAGTCGCCGTTCCCGAACCAGATGATCATCACGGTCAACGAGGCCGTGCTTGCAAACCAGACGTTCACGGTCGACGCGAGCGGCGTGGGTGCGTTTCCGAAGTTCTTCCTCGATGCGGCCCAGAGCACCGTCCCGGGCGGCGTCCGCTCCGCGATCGTCGAAGGCTTCAACGCAACCGTCGAAGCCACCGGGGCGACCGGTTCTATTCTGCTCCAGGCCGATCCGGCCGGCATCACGCCGGGCCTCATCTCGTTCTGCACGTTCCCGCAGGCCCAGACCTGCGTCGTGGACGGCGACTGCGTCGTCGCCCCGTGTCTGCCTCCTGTCCTGGTCGCCGACGTGCCCATCTCCGAGGACTGCGGCCCGGGCGGCTTCTGCGAGAACATCGGACAAGGCACGTCCGACGGCGCCGCCGCGCAGTGCAACATCACCGCTGCGCCCGCGTTCTGCGTCAGCGGCGACCTCTCCGTTCCGCTGTCTGCTCCGGGCGGTCCTGAAGCCTTCACCGCGGGCGCCGGGCCGGGCGACGTGACCTTCGACTGGGCCGTGGACCCGAATACGGTCATCTGCCCGGACGCCAACGCGCGCTGCGCGAGCAGCGGTGGCACGATCCCCGACGGTGCGCTCATCTTGCCGCTGTCGATCTACGGCGACCCGGTCAACAACCCGGCGTCGGTCGGCCTCAACGGCATTCGCCTGAACGTCGCCGGCGCCCTCTTCGTCGCCCTTCAGTGCTCGGCAGGAAGTGACGGCGGCGCCTGCGCCGCGGGCGCCAACGCGGGCCTTGGCTGCGGCAGCGACGCGGACTGCCCGGGCAGCAACTGCGTCGGTGTCGGCGTCGACGACGACATCATCGTCCCAACCGACCCGGCCACGCTCCCCGCGTGCCCGATCAACTAGCAGAGCGCGCCTAGGCGAGCCTACAAAAGAGAGACCCGCGGGCCCGAGCTCGCGGGTTTTCTCGTTTCTCGGCGCGGCCGTAGCTGCCGGCAAGCACCGCTCGATTCGGCCAATGCTTCCCTGATGGAGCTGTGGTATCAATACCGGTCTAGGAGGCCTTATGAATACCCGTTGGTTAGCTTATGCATTGGCGCTGTCCGCGCTGATGATGTTCGGATACGCGTGCAAGAGCGACGGAGGCGGCATCACCTACCTCACGGTGCTTCAGGTGTCGCCCGAGGACGCGCGCACAGACGTCCAGGTCGAAACCCGCGTCGGTTTCCAGGTCGATGCGCCGATCGACCCGGCGACGCTCTCGAGCGACACCTTCTTCGTGACCGATCCGCAGGGCGCGAAGATCGTCGGCGACCTCGGGCTCGACGAAGACGATCCGAGCGTCGTGGTGTTCAAGCCCGACGACCCGCTGGACGTGATCACCACCTTCACGGCGACGATCACCACCGAGCTCGCCGCCCAAGGTGGAGCCACCCTCCAAGAGGACTACGACTGGGTCTTCAAGACCCTCGACAGCGAGTGGGGCCTCTCCGAGTGGATCGAATCGAGCGGCACCGGGCGGTCCGACGATCAGCGCATCGTGGTCGACGCCCAGAGCAACGCGATCGCCGTCTGGGAGTTCACCACCACGCTCACCGGGAGCAACCCGCCCACCGGCATTTGGTCGAGCCGCTACACGCGCGTCGACCTCTGGGGCCAGCCCGAGCAGATCGACGCCGGCGACGGAGGCTCCCGCAAGCCGTCCTTGTCGGCCGACGATGCGGGCAACGCGTTCTGTGTCTGGGAGGAACGGAAAGACGACGGAAGTCAGGAATCCACCATTTGGGCGAATCGCTACGAGGTCGATCAGGGCTGGGGCACGCCCGAACGGCTTCAGGCAAGCGTGCTGCCGTCGCTGAGGCCCGCGGTGGCGGCCGACCCGGACGGAAACGCCATCGCGATTTGGGTCGAGCTCGAGTTCCCGAGCAACCTGCAGGTCGTCCGCGCGCGGCGCTATGACCTCGGCACGGGCTGGGGCGCGAACGAGCCGATCGACACCATGCCTACGCCTTCGGTGCCCTCGGCTGTCGATGTGCAGATGGATGGAGTCGGAAACGCGATCGCGATCTGGGCCGAGAACACGCGGCCGACCGACGGCGGCAATGGCGAAGTGCTCTGGGCGAACCGCTACGTCGCCGGCCAGGGCTGGGAGACCGCGAGGCGCATCAAGAGCGACCCCGAGACCCGCGCCCAGAACGCGCGGCTCGCGCTCAGCCCGAACGGCGAAGCGCACGTCGTCTGGGTTCAGTATTCGGACACCCCGACCGCGACCCCCGAGCAGAGGCGCAGAAACATCTGGACGGT
>SHLP01000068.1 GCA_004283055.1 Deltaproteobacteria bacterium | reverse complement strand
GCAGGGCAGACGGCGGCGGGGGGTGGTTTCGCGGGCGCATCCCTGCGCGTCGAGGAATCAGGATTCGGGATGCGCTCCAGAGGTCTCAGGGGTAAATTCAGGCTCGAAAGGGAATTTTTGCTGATGTTCAATCCGAAGAGAGTCATTCCGAAGTTGGCCGTGGCGGCCTTGGCCTTGAGCGGCTGCGGCGAGACCGACAACCCGAACGGCTTTGGGTTTACCGGTGGGACCGGGGGCACGGGCGGCAGTGCGGGAACGGGCGGAACAGGTGGCTCGAGCGGTACGGGCGGAACGGGCGGGACCAGCGGAACCGGGGGCACGAATGGGACGACCCTGGCCAGCTCGCTGGAGGCGTTTTGCATGAAACTCATCGACTGCTTTCCCGGATACTACGACGACACCGAAGACTGCGTCAGCTACCTGACGACGGCGTATGCCTTGGACGGACCCATCAGCAGCGAATGCGAAGCCGCGGCAATCAGCTACTTCCAATGCGGCGCTGCGCTTAGCTGCCCGGAGCTCGAAGACGTCGAAGGGAACAGCTGCGTGGACGAGTTCGAGGCCGCCGCCCAGGTCTGCAACTAGGAGCACGGCCAGACGCTCGATGATCATCGTTACCGGCACGAAACGCTCGGGCACCTCGATGTGGATGCAGCTCCTCACGGCCGCTGGATTTCCACCCATCGGCGACGCGTTCCCCCGTAACTGGGAGACCACCCTGAAAGATGCGAACCCCGGTGGCTTCTGGGAGTCGGAGCTCCGCCGTGGGATTTATTACGAAACCAATCCCGATCCGAAGACCGGGACGTACCTCTTTCCGGAGCAGACGGAGCGGCACGCGGTCAAAGTGTTCATTCCTGGTCTACTCAAGACCGACCGTGCATTCATCGGAAAAGTCGTCGCAACCATTCGTCCGTGGCGGCAGTACGTCAGCTCCGTCAATCGGCTCTACGCGATCGAAATCGAAGCCAAGGAAGCCGCGCGCAAAGACACGAGCAAGCCCCTACCGCCGCCCGTGGTCATGTCGCCGGTTGTCGAGTGGTGGGTCGAGAACTTCTCATTGATCAGCGACATCGTGACGCGACGCTACCCGTTCTACATGGTGGCCTACGACTCGGTGCTCAACGCTCCCGAAGAGACGCTGCGTGCGGTCTTTCGCTGGCTCGGAGCCGGCGACGCCGAGGCCGCGATCCGAAAGGTCGAACCCGAGCTGCGGACCCAGGATCGCGAAACCCCTACTGAGGTGCGGGAACAAGAAGAGCAACTGGAGGCTGAAGTCATCGAGGTCTTCGATGCGCTCTACGAGCTCGTTGTGAAGCAGACCCCGCTCGACCAGGCCTTCATCGACCGCCTCAACGAGACCAACGAGCTGCTCGGTCCGAGGATCGAAGAAGCCGTGAAAAAGGTTGCTGCGGCGAGGCTCGAACGAAAACGCTTTTTGGAAGAGCGACGCAAGCCTGCGATTGACTAGCGGCGGTTGCTGGGTAGCATCGTGCATGCGAGCGTCGAGGCCAATGTCCGAGCCCGAGGGCTGGCCGGACGACGCGGGGCGCGACCGACTCATTGGCGATTGGCACATCTACCAGCGTTCGGGGGGCCATCGCACCAGTACAGATGACCTGATCACCGCCTGGTACGCCATCCACCGAAGCCCCTCGCCCCCTGCCCGCTACCTGGACCTCGGGTGCGGAGTCGGCTCGGTTCTCTTGATGGTGAGTCACAAGCTCCGCCCGCGGATCGCACTCGGCGTCGAAGCGCAGGCTCCATCGGTCGCCATGGCTCGACGCGCCATTGCCGAGCTCCCCGAGCATGAACCTCGCATCGAGGTTCATCACGCCGATTTTCGTGAGCTCGACTTTTGCGGTGAGCGCTACGACCTCATAACCGCATCCCCTCCGTACTTTCCGATCGATGCCGGCGTGCTTCCCGAGGATCCGCAGAGACGCGCGTGCAGGTTCGAGGAACGTGGCGGCGTCGAAGCCTATGTGGAGACGGCTGCCCGGGCGCTGAGTGAAGGAGCTCGGTTCTACGTCGTGTTTCAGACGCGTTGGGCGGCACGAGTCACTTCCGCGGCGGCGGAGCACGAGCTTCACCTGACCGGCAGGGCCGACTTCTTGATGCGCGCAGACAGACCAGGGCCCTTCCTCACGGTCTTCGAGCTGTCGCCGGAGCCGGCGGAGGTCGTTCACCGCTCGCGCTGTTCGGTACGCGATGCGGATGGCCGCATCAGCCCCGAGTACCGCCGAATTCGGCAGGAGCTCGGCGTTAGCTCGCGCGGTGACTCGTGACGAGGCCCTTGGCGATTCGCTCGGGAACCGGGTCGTAGTGGCTGAGCTCCATGGTGAAGCTCCCGCGGCCCTTGGTCATGCTCTTGAGGGCCGGCTCGTAGTCCATCATGTCGGCTAAAGGAACAGAGGCCTTCACGACCGCGGCGCCGCTGCTCATCATGTCGGTGCCGAATACCCTGCCGCGGCGGCTCGAGAGATCACCGGTGATCGATCCAACCGTGTCGCCTGGCGTGGTCACCTCGATGTTGACGATCGGCTCGAGGATTTGTGGTTTGGCTTTGAGGAAGGCGTCTTTGAACGCGAACTTTCCGGCGGTCCGAAAGGCGATTTCCTTGCTGTCGACCGAATGAGTCTTGCCGTCGAAGACGGTCACACGCACGTCTTCGATTGGATAGCCCGCGACCACGCCCTGCCGCATGATGTCGCGGATACCCTTCTCGATGGCCGGCATGAAGCCTTTGGGGATCACTCCGCCGACGATCTTGTCGACAAACTCGAAACCTGCCCCTCGTTCGAGCGGCTCGACGCGAAGCTTGACTTCGCCGAACTGGCCGGCACCACCGCTTTGCTTCTTGTGCCGGTAGTGGCCCTCTGCCTGCGCCATGATCGTTTCGTGATAAGCGATCTTCGGCGGCTTCGTTTCCACGTCGACGCCCTGGTTTTTGATCCGCTCGATCACAAGGCTCAAATGCATTTCGCCGAGGCCATGGATGACCAGCTCGTGCGTTTCGGGCTCGAAATGCGCCTCGAAGGTGGGGTCCTCCTCTCGGATCCGGGCAAGGACCTCGGTGATCTTGTCTTCGTCGCCCCGGGTTTTGGGTACGATGGCGAGGCCGTGGAGCGGCGCGGGATACGGCAGCGCCTTGTGGTGCACGTGGTCGAGCGCGTGATCGTCGTGAAGGACGTCGCCCAGGTGCAGCTCCTCGATTTTGGCAATGGCTCCCAGGTCACCCGCAATTATTCCATTGACGGGAGTGCGCTGCTTGCCCTGCAGCTTGAAGAGGTGCCCCAGGCGAATGGGCTTTTTGCCGTCCCCAATGAAGAGCTGGTCGCCCGCCTTCATGGTGCCCTGGTAAACCCGGCAGAGGCACAGTTTGCCCAGGTAAGGGTCCGTGGTGACGTGGAATACGCGGGCCAGGAGCGTCTTGGCTGCGTCATCGGTGTAAACGAACGGCGTTTCGTCTTCTCCTTCGCCGATGAAGAATGGACGTGGGTTCCCTTCGGGGGGGCTTGGGAAGTGTCGAACGATGATGTCGAGAAGCGACTCTACCCCTGCGCCACTGAGGGCGTCGGTGAAACAGACGGGAATCACGTGCGCCTGATCCATGGCTCGCTCGAACGGTTCGTGAAGAGCGTCGTAGTTTGGCTCTTCACCCTCGAGGTACCGCTCCATGAGCGCGTCGTCGATCTCTACGACCTGATCGAGGAGCTCCGTGTGAAAGCCGGCGACGGGGCCGAGGTCGCTGTCGCCCTTCCCGTTCAACAGGCAATCGATGACCGCCGTTCCATTTTCCATCGGCAAGTTGATCGGAAGACAGCCGCGGCCAAACGCTTCTTTGAGCTCGTTCAGGAATGGCCCGAGATGTGCGACGCCCTCTCCGATGTGGCTGACGACAATCGCAATGGGCAAGTCGAGACTACGGGCGAGCTTCAGCAGACGCCGGCTCATGCTATCAATCCCGCGCTCGGGGTCCATCACCAGCAGCATCGTCTCGGCGGCCGGAAGGCAAGCGATGGCCTGTCCGATGAAATCAGGCGCACCTGGCAGGTCGAGGATGTTGACGCGCTTGCCTTGATGGCTGGCGTGAAGGAGCGTCGAGTACACGGAGTAGTGGTGCGCTTGCTCCTCTTTCTCGAAGTCGCTCGCCGCAGTGCCAGCCTCGACATTGCCCTGGCGACTGATCTCACCGGCGCGGAATAGGAGGGCTTCGGCTAAGGTGGTTTTCCCGCTCGAGCGCGGGCCGGCAAGCAGAACGTTGTGGAAGTCAGCGGTGTCGAAGTCGGGCATGGCCGCTTATGAAGCAAATGTTGAGCGGGGCCGCAAGCCGGCCTTCGCGATGGTCGCCAAATCAGGTCTCGAAGAGCGCTGAGGGCACGCCGATGCGGCGGAGGGGGCCGGCTAAATCCTCGGGAATCAGGCTTTGGAAGGTGACGCGTTCGCCGTTCTCAGGGTGCGTGAACGACAAGCTTCGCGCGTGGAGCGCGAGTCGGTAAAGACCGAGCTCAGAGCGGTAGCGACGGTTGTCTGGTCCGTTCCCGTACTTGACATCTCCCGCGATGGGGTGGTCGATGCGTCGAAGATGTCGCCTGATCTGATGACGGCGTCCTGTGCGCGGTCGCGCCTCGACGAGGGAGAGCCGGCTGTTGGAAACGAAGAGCGTTTCATACTCTGTCAGCGATTCGACGTCAGGGCCTCCCTCGCGCTTGGCCATCGGGCTGTCGATGATGCCGTTCGGCGGAGGCGTGCCGCGGACCAATGCCAAGTACGTTTTGTGGACGGTACGCGTGCTGAAAGAGTCGTGAAGGATCCGGGCATGCTCCGACGAGAGGGCAAACACGAGCACGCCACTGGTCGCGCGATCGAGGCGATGCACGGGATAGACCCATTGACCGATGGCGTTGCGCGTCAGATTGAGCGCGAAGGTCGTGCCTTGGTCGTCCCCGCGGTGAACCGAGAGTCCCGAAGGCTTGTCGACGACGACGATCGCGTCATCGAGGTGGAGAACATCGATGGAGCTCGGGATCGGCGCCGTGCGCGGCGCGCTCGGGTCAGACGGAACGAGGAAGCTCGTCATCCGTCGCCGTCGCTGGGGCCGGGCTGGTGGGTTCTAGGGGAGGAGCCCGTTTCCTGTCGAGAAGCCGCCTGGGTAGCCATAGGAATCGAAGGCTGCATATCCATAGACGTAGAGGCCTAGCGGGTTCGGCGCAATCAGCGTGTGAGACCCGATCGAAATTGGAACCTGCGCGGTCGAGTAGGGCGTCCCGGCCAAGGCGGTGAACGAGCCAGCGGGCACCGGGGCACCATCGAGCAAGACGGTGCCAGACGCCACATCGCTGGTGAGGGCAACGATGTTCGCGTAGTTCTCGGGAAAGCCCGAGCCGGGCGTCGCGAAGGTGTACGTCCGGATGAACTGCGCAGCCGATGGAATCAGCATCATGAAGGGATCGGAGGTGACCCCATCCCACTGGGTGCCGTTCGAGAACTGCGACACGAGGATGGGCGAGCTCGCCGTGATGCGATAGCTGCCGGTGAGGTTGCGTTCCGCGAAGTCGCCGGCGTTCAGATTGATGAGCTCGGGTGTCGCGCCTTCGAGCTGGACCTGAGTCCCGTTCTGGTCCGCCATGATCCGGAACGTGTCACCGCTGGTGCGAGTCGCGAGAGGTACGGTGAGCGCTTCGGTCCCCCAGATGGAGACCGGCGGGAGCTGCTCGACGACGTGATCGCAGAAACCCGTTTCTTGGTCGGGGATGTTTGCGCAACGGTTGCCGCCAAATACGGAAATGGGGCGATCGGATTCGACGAGTGAGCCGGTGAGATCGCCCTCCGACTGCAGTTGATACGCATCCAAGGGCCGGAGCACCACCGTGAAGGGAATCCCTGCGGGTCGAGCGCCAGCCGCGGCGGCAGGCGTGATCGTCACCGTGGTGGGCGTCGTCGTATCGCCTTCGAACGCGGGGACCGCCGCCACCGCGAGCTGCGAGGGGCCGTTGATACCGCCCGACCAGGCCGCGATCCGATGGCGCTGACCCAAGACCTCGACCGGCAACGCAGCGAAGGCGTCGGTCGAGAGCAACAGGCGATTGAGGCCGTAGACGGTGATCTGCTCTTCGGAGACCACGCGCACCGCAGCTCCTGGCTCGACGACATCGCTCGAAGTGACCTCCGCAAGGGGTGGCAGGGCCAGCGTGGTGACTTCACCGGGTGTTACGACGAACGACTGACTGAATCCAAGCGCGGGAATGGAAACGACGCCAGTGCTGGCCTGTGGCCCCGACAAGCCCAAGGTCAGCTGCGAGGCGAGGTAGTTCGCTTCGAAAACGATGACGAAGTCGGTGCCCAGGAGCTCGTTCGTCCGGCACTCACCCACTGCGCACAGACCATTGCCATCGTCGCACACGGTTCCGTCTTGGACGTCGCTGTTGGTACAGAGGCCCGTGCCTACGTTGCAGGTGCCGACCGTGCATTCGTTCGCGTCGACGCAGTCTTGGTCGCTGCTGCAGCCCACGTCCAGTACGCACAGGTTGTCCACGCAGACCTCGCCTGCATCGCAGTCCGCATCGAGGTTGCACTCGATGTTGGGCACGCAGTCGTTGGCCACGCAGACCTCGCCCAGCGGGCAGTCTTGGTCGATGTTGCACTCGAGGTCGGGTACGCATTCGTTGGCGAAGCAAATCTCGCCGGCCGGGCAGTCTTGGTCGATGTTGCATTCCACGTCCGGAACGCACACATTGCCGACGCAGATTTCACCGGTGGCGCAATCCGCGTCGACTCTGCACTCGAGGTCAGGAATGCAGACGTTGCCTTCACAGACTTCGCCCGGAGCGCAATCCCCGTCGACGCTGCACTCGAGGTCTGGGATGCATTCATTTTGGAAGCAGACCTCGCCAGCGCCGCAGTCCTGGTCGACGTTGCATTCCACGTCCGGCACACACACGTTGACGAGGCAAATCTCGCCAGCGTCGCAGTCTGCGTCGACGTTGCATTCGACGTCCGGGACACAAACGTTTTGCTCGCAGACCTCGCCGGCATCGCAGTCTGCGTCTAGCTCACACTCTGGCGCGTCGCCGCTGACGCAGGTGATCGCGACGGTCCAGTCGGAGATGCAATAGTCGAAGCTGTCGTCGCTGACCTCGACGCGAACCGCATGGGAGCCCGCCGTTCGACAGGTGTAGGTGGTCTCGGGGGCAGTGGGATCATCGATGAACCCGTCCGTCGCTTCCCAACGGTAGAGGATCTCGTCACCTTCGAGGTCGACCGCCCCCGCCGAAAGCGCGATGTCGTTGCCCACTGAAGTCTGAAGCGGAGCCACGACGACGCGAACGAGGTCCGCGCAGAAATTGAACTTACCGTTGACCCGAACCCCACCCAAGTTCTGAGCCGGCTTGCAGTTCAGCATCACCATGACGTTGGTGGTTACCTGAGGACTGACGTCGAACTCTGCCCATCCCTCGCACGAGGTGGCCCCGTCGAGCGAAGTGGCGGTCATCGTGATGAGATAGTTGCTCCCCGACGGTATTCCGAACACCTCCACCGAAGGTGTCGACCCGATTGCGCTCGTGTTGATGGCTCCACTGATCGGTGTGATTCCGTTTCCGCGAACCTCCCACGCGACCTGGTTGATCGTGATGTCACCTCGCAGCTCGAGATTCACGTTTAGCGATCCGGGCTCACCCGTCGTCGAGTCGTTGGCGCAGCCGGCGGCTACGAGCAAAGCGACGAATAACAAGACTAACGACGAATTCGGACGCGAGGCCGGCATGGTCTCCTCCTGGGGGAACGGGGAGTGGGACCGTACCACTGAACAGCGGAGTTTTTCTATAAGGAATGAGGCAGAATCGAGGAATGATTCGAGCGCGCTCACGAAAACCGACGATCAACGGCGTCTTGTGGGGTATGCAAATGTGAGGAAGATTACGAAGGTCCGAAAACTTCCAACGGCGCGACTCAACTCGCGCCAACATCAACGCGATTTCGGATCAAGGAACACACGCCCGACGATGCTACAGCTGCAGAATACTCATGAGTAACTCACCCGCCATTTTGAACACCTTTGCGCTATCGCATTTCTGCGAGAACGCACGCTGGGCCTTGGACTACAAGAGCGTTTCGTACCGAGAGGAGTCGTGGGCGCCGATGCTGCACATGCTGCGAACGTGGCGACTAAACAAGACGTACACGCCGGTCCTGCACATCGACGGTCGAGCCATCCAAGAGAGTGCGGACATCTGTGCATACCTCGAGGAGCGTTTCCCCGAGCCCGTGTTGGTGCCCGACGAGCATCGAGAAGAGGTGCTCAGGGTGGCAGACGAGGCCAGGTCGCTTGGACCGCATGTGCGCAGGATGGCCTACCTCGCGCTCGGCGACGATTTGGAGCTGCTCAAAAAGGCTTGGGCGCTCAACCTGAGTGCGGCGGAAGCTCGAATCCATGGGCTGGTTTTTCCCGCTTCGCGCAGGCTCGCGTTCAAGGCGCTTCGGGTGACTCCAGAGGCCACCGCGCAGAGCGAAAGAATCGTTCGGGACTTCCTCGAAGAGCGGGACGCCTCGTTTCAGGATCCGAACCGGTATTTGGTGGGCGATACGTTCACATTGGCCGACCTGACCATGGCGTCGATTCTCTCGCCCTTGGCGCGACCGGCGGAGCACCCGTTCTATCCCCGAATGGCATTTGGAGAGACGGGGGATGGATGGGTGGAGCAGATGCGGAGCTACCGCATGGTCGCCTGGGTCCATCGCTGCTACGCCCAGCATCGCCGACGATGATTGAAACCCCACTCACGCTCCCAAACGGCCTCGAGCTGAAGAATCGGGTGGCCAAGGCCGCCATGACCGAGAACATCGCCGACCCTATCGACGGCGACCCCAATCAGCGTCACTTTCGTTTGTACGAACGCTGGTCGCACGGTGGCGCGGGGCTTTTGATCACCGGCAACGTGATGATCGACCGCCGCTTCTTGGAGCAAGCGGGTAACGTGGTTCTCGACGCACGCAGCAACTTCGACGCGTTTCACGAGTTTGCCCAACACGCAAAGTCCGGCGGAGCCAAAGTCATCATGCAGGTGAGCCACCCGGGCCGACAATCGAGCCTGTTCATCACGCGTAAGCCGGTTGCGCCGTCGGCCGGCAACGCCGTGAAGATGATCGCGTCGTTTGCAAAGCCGCGCGCGCTCGATGCCAACGAAATCGAAGCGCTGATACGGGCCTACGGAGCGATGGCGGCGCGCGCCGAAAAAGCGGGCTTCGACGGAGTGCAGATCCACTCGGCCCACGGGTACCTCGGAAGCCAGTTTCTGTCTCCGTTGACCAATCTGCGAACGGACCAGTGGGGCGGTTCGCTCGAGAATCGCGCTCGATTTCTGCTGGAGTCGATCCGAGCCGTGCGGCGGGAGACGTCGCCGAGCTTTGCGGTTTCGGTGAAGCTCAACTCGTCCGACTTTCAGCGTGGCGGGTTCACGCACGAAGAGTCGATCGAGGTCGCGCGCTTGCTCGACGCCGAGGGAGTCGACCTGCTCGAGATCTCCGGCGGTAACTACGAAAGCCCCGCCCTTCTCGTAGGTGTCGACGATGACCGGGCCGAAAGCACCAAGTCCCGCGAAGCCTATTTCTTCAAGTACGCGGAGGGAATTCGGCAGGCCTTCAAACGGCCCCTGATGCTCACCGGGGGGTTGCGCTCGGCTTCGGTGATGAACGAGGTGCTGGAAAGTGGCGCGATTGATGTGATTGGGCTTGCGCGACCGCTAGCCGTTGATCCGGATTTCCCGGCGAAGCTCATCGCTGGCGACCGGTCAATCGTCTCGCCGGTCAAGCCCGTGCGATTCATCAATAAGCAGGTCAGTGCCATGGCGGAGGCTGGATACCACGGGGCCCAGCTCGAACGCATGGCCGACGGCAAGGAGCCCGACGCGGGGCTTTCGCCGCTTCGCGCAACGACACACTACCTCGGCGCCCAAATGGCGGGCTTCGTTCGACTGATGCGAAGGCCGGCCCTGCCAAAACAGCTCGTGGCGGAGACATAGCGGCGAAGAGATTCGGGTTTTCGCGCTGTGCTACCTAAGTGCTTGGAGTCATTGGGACTCCGAGGGGGTAGCGTGTCCCTCCTGGCTTTCTAGGCGGAGGCGTCGGATGCGGCGGCGGCCGACGTCTAGAACGGTTGCGACGTAGGGGCCGACGAGCACTTGGTCGCCGGGCTTGGCCATGCGGCCGAGACGCGCGGTGACGTGGCCGCCGATGGTGTCCTCGTTCTCGTTTTCGTCTTCGCTGAGCTCGAAATCGAGCCGGTCGCAGGTCTCGGGGACGGACATTCGGCCTGCGATTTCGTAGACGCCCTCCTGCACTTCCTGGAACTCGCGGGCCATCTCATCGAACTCATCGCCGAGCGGGCCCACGATTTCTTCGAGGGCGTCCTCTCGGAAGGCCAATCCGATGACGGTCCCGCGCTCGTCGAGCACGGCGGCGCAGTGCTGCTGATGTGTCTGCAGCTCGATCAGGAAGTTGGAGATCGACATGGTGTCGGGAACGAAGACCGCGTCCCTCGCGAGCGCGCGAAAATCGAGCGCCGTCCCATCGAGGGCCTGTCGCATCACATCCTTGGTGTGCACGAAGCCGATGATGGTGTCCAAACCCACCTCGCAGAGCGGCAGGCGGCTGTGGCCGCTGTTCCGGAGGATGGTCGCGTTTTCCTCGTCGGGACGGCTCATGGCGAGATAGGCGACATCGATGCGCGGCACTACGATGTGCCGGACCTCGAGCTCCATGATTCGGAAAACGTTGCCGGTGACCTCATGCTCGAGCTTCGAGAGGTGCCCTGCGGCCCAAGAAAGGGCCAGCATCGACCGAATCTCTTCCGCCGTGTGGCTTGCTTCGTCGCCGTGATGGGCCGGCAAGCCCGCCCAGCGCAGCATTCGGTTCGAGATGCTGTTGATCACGACGATGAACGGCCGAAACACCCACGTGAAGATCCTCAGCGGAAGCGCCGTGCGAAGGGCGGTCGACTCGGCCCGACGAAGCGCCCACATCTTCGGCGCCTGCTCGCCCACGGTCATGTGTAGAATCGTGATTACGGCGAAGGCGATCGTGATCGAGACGATGGGAACCCAGGTCGCGTCCCGAGCGACTTCGATACCGAGCCCATCGAGCGCCGCAATGAGCAGCACCGACACGGCGGGCTCGCCCAAGGCGCCGAGGATCAGGCTGGCCAGGGTGATGCCGAGCTGACAGGACGAAAGGTAGCGGTCCATGTGCTTCAGGATGTGCTGGACGAGAACGGCGCTTCGGTTTCCTTCTTTCGCGAGGTTGTCGATGCGCGTCGCGCGCACCTTCACGAGCGCGAACTCGGCCGCGACGAAGAAGCCATTGAGAAGGACGAAGAAAAGCGTTGCGCCGAGGCGCCACGCAATCCCTACTGCATCGAGCTGTGCGTGCGGATCGTTCATGAAATGTAGCTCCCCCGAATCGTTGATGTTCTGAGCATCGTGTTCCTCTATATCAGCTTCTCGATACCGACCGACCCGCTAGGAGGCCGCGAGCATGCCGGCAAGCAAGGTGGCAAGCCCCAGAAAGGTGAAAAAGCCCACGATGTCGGTCACGGTCGTCAGGATGATCGAGGACGCGGTCGCAGGATCTCGGTTCAGCTTCACCAGCACGACAGGGATGATCGCACCGGCGCCCGAGGCCGCGATCATCGATATGATCATGGCCAAAAACATGACGAAGGCCAGGCCGACGTTACGGCTCCAGATATAGACGCCGATCGAAGTCACGATGGAGATCGCGATCCCGTTGATCGCGCCCACGATGAGCTCTTTGACCAGGACGCGGAAGCCTTGTGACACGCGGAACTCACGCAAAGCCAGCCCGCGCATCGTGACGGCGAGGGCCTGAGCGCCGGTGTTGCCCGACTGACCGGCGACCACGGGAAGGAGCACCGCAACGGCGGTGAAGCGAGCGATCGTACCCTCGAAGAGGCCCACGACCGATGCCGCCAAAAAGGCGGTGACCAAGTTGATGTTCAACCAGGGAAGACGGCTTCGCACGCCGACCCAGGGTCGCGACAGCGCGCGTTCTTCCCTCGAGCTACCAACCATCTGCTGCAGGTCCATGATGGCATCGGCCTGTGCAGCCTCGACCAGGCCCACCTGTCGGATGATGCCGACGACTCGGTTCTGCAGGTCGACGACCGGCAGGCTCGAGAGGTGATATTTGTTCAAGAGCTCGACGACCTCCTCGCGGGACGTCATCGGGTGCACCGACACGACGCGCGGGCTCGCGAGCTCTGCTAGCTGCTGGTCTGGGTCTGCGCCCAAGACGTCCTGCAGGCGCACGACGCCGCCGAAGGCGCCCTCGTCATCGACGATGACGAGATCGGAAATCCTTCGGTCGCGAAGCTTCTGAATGCGCTCGAGAGCCGCTTGCACAGACGTCTCTCTGCTGAAGACAGCGACCCTGGCGTCCATGATCTGGCCGGCGGTGCCAGGGGGAAAGGCCAAGATCTCTTCGATCTCTTGCGCGAGCGATCTGGAAAGCGCACCGAGCAGGTTGGAGCGTGTGTCTTCGGGAAGGCGCGCCAGCAGATTGGCCGCACGCGCTGGGTCGAGACCCGACACGAGGCGTTCGACACCCTTCTCTCCTGCGGCGGATAGGACCGTCGCGGCGTAGTCGCCTTGCAGGTAGCCAAGAACACGTGCCGTCGTCTGGGGCGATTCGACGGCAAGCAGGGAGGCGACCCGTTCCGGCGGGGCGCTCTCCATTTGCCGCGCCGCCTCCTCGGGATGCAAACGCATGAACTGCCCGACCACCTCGTGAACCGCGGTGCTCATTTGCGCCCCCCCTCGGCTTTGCCCGACCCCATGACGACCGCCGCCGCGGACTCGACCAATCCGCGCAGCCCGAGGCCATAGAGCTCGCCGAGCGCCGCTGCGGTTTGGGAGGCGTGATCCTGGATTTCGGTGTCCAGCATTCGCTCCTCGAGCTTTCGAATCGAAGCGTAGCGGAGGACGCCGACGAAACGTCCTCCGGATTCGACGACCGGCAGCGCGTGAAAGCGCCGCCATGCCGGATGAGCCAAAATCGCCTTCGACGTCGCGCGCGCAGAGACGGATTGGACCGGACGAACCGCGATCAGCCCGAGAAGCTGATCGGGCCTTGCGGCGACGAGCTCGGGAAGGTTGACGACGCCGACGAGCTTCTGGTCTTCGGAGACGACGTACACATAGTGCAAAGCGTGCTTCGCCGCGCTGCGGAGCCGGGCAAGCGCATCGCCGGCCGAGACGGATTCCGCGATCGCGAACCCCTGTGGGTCCATCACTGCGCCCGCCGTATCCTGGGCGTAGCGGAGAACCTCTTTGGTCGCCTTGCGCGCCGCCGGGCTCAGCAGTTCGACAACCCTCGACCTCGGCTCTCCACCCATCGCGCGAAGGATCGAAGCGGAGATGTCGTGGCGAGTCGCGGAGAGCGCCGCCGCGGCCTTTTTTTCCTCGACCAGCTCGAGGGAGTGCGCCGCCGACGGTGGTGCGAACCATAAGAGAAGCTCAGCCAAGCGATCGACGGCAAGCTCGCCCATCACCTCTGCCGCGTTTTCGGCGGAGAGCGACTCCAAGGCGCGAGCGAGCTCGGCCGGATGCGCATCTGCAAACGCCTCGAGCAACCTCGATTCAAGCTCCATGGGAAACCTCCTCGGCCAGAAGCACGCAGCGGGTGTTCATGAACTCTCGACCCGGAATCAGCATCTCTCCCTCGGCCGTCTCCAAAGAGACCGCGGTCCTGCCCGTTCTCACGATGCGGCCTTGATCGGGGCCTAGTCGAACTAGCTGACCGATTCGATGGGACTTGTTGACGTAGTGCATCGCGAGAATGTCCGCCACCACGTCTCGGGCGCCGAAGCCAAATGCGAGCGCTGCAGCCGCAAGTGTAGCCGCCACCAAGATCATGAAGGTCGCGCTCAGAAGTGACACGTCCAATCCCAGGCGCTCTGCTGCGACGAGGCCGGTGGCGATTACGATCGCGAGCTGCACGAACCGGCCCAGACCCCGGGCTTGTGATGCCGGCAATCGAACGGCGGTCTTCACGATCGCGTTTCGCGCGAGCCGACCCGCCACGAGGCCAATGAACAAGAGCGCTGCGGCGATCGCCAATCTTGGCAGGTAGCTGGCAAAGGCGCCGACCCAGCGGCTGAGGACCGCTATGTCGAGGGCATCGATGGCGACCATTGCGCTGATCAGCAGAACCAACCAGTACACGCCGCCCGCGGCCACTTTGCCCACGTCGCTGTCGTCAACCGTCTCGGACCAGGCCGCGCGACCCGTCCCCGAGGGAATCTGCGCGGCGAGCCGTCGGAATACCCGGCGGACCAGCCGGCGCAGGACCGACGCCAGGACCCAGCCCACGATCAGGACGATGAAAGCGGCCAAGATGTTGGGAAGCGCGTCGATCAGGCTCAGCTTCCATTGGTTGAGTGAAGACAGGATTTGGTTCGTCGTATCGTCGAGCTTCATGAGCATTCTCCAGCTGAGTCAGGGCGGCCGAGCTGCACGAGCCGTGCCAAGCGCCGCCGCCCGCGGATTGTGCCTAGCGCCCCGGCCGTTGGAAAGAGCCACTAGCGCGACGGGCTGGGCGAGCGCAGATTTTGCTCTCGTCCGACCCGATCGATGCAATCGCTGCACAGTCGCGGTGCGGAGTCATGGACGCGCCAGCGCAGTCGGGCCATCCTCGCAGCATGGCCCAGGGACAGACCGGCCGGATCCTGATCGTCGAGAGCGACCGGGCTCGGCAAACAGAGCTCGAGCGGCAGCTCTCGGCCATTGGACACGTCGTGGAGACGGCCCCCGACGGCTTTGCCGCCCTCGAGCACCTGGAGCATTCGATGCCGGACGTGGTTTTGCTTGCGCTGGACCCGGAAAGGAAAGGTGGCTTCGACTTTCTCCAGGAGGCCAGGGCCCTTCTTCCGGCGGCCTCGTTCATCGCGATGGCGGAAACCGGGTCCACGGACACCGCGGTCAAAGCACTGGAATTCGGCGCAGACCGGCTTCTCACGCGCTCTGTTCGACCGGACGCACTGGCGCTCATCGTCGAGCGGTCCCTCGACAAACCGCTTCTTGCCCGAGACGCGATGGAAGCACGTTCCGGAGCGGCCGCGACTCTGCCCACGATCGCCCTCATGGATCGTGTCGTGGGCGTGCACCCTTCGATGCAACGCCTGTTCAACCGATTGCTTCAAGCCGCCAAGAGCCGGTCGACCGTGCTGATCCAAGGCGAAACGGGCACGGGCAAAGAGCTCATTGCCAAGGCGGTTCACGAGCACTCCCTTAGAAGCGAAGGCCCCTTGGTTCGGCTCAACTGCGCGGCCCTCGCCGAGAGCGTCTTGGAGTCTGAGCTCTTCGGGCATGAAAAGGGGGCGTTCACCGGAGCGGTCACGCGGCGAAGGGGGCGCTTTGAACAGGCCGATGGTGGGACCCTGTTCCTCGACGAGCTCAGCGAGATGCCGCTCTCGGTGCAAATCAAGCTGCTTCGGTTCCTGCAGGAACGGGAGCTCGAGCGAGTCGGCGGGAACGAAACGGTGAAGGTGAACGTGCGGGTGGTCGCCGCCACCAACCGCGACCTCAAATCGCTGGTGGAAGACGGCAAGTTCCGAGAAGACCTCTACTTCCGCCTGAAGGTCGTCGTCCTCGACGTGCCTCCGCTCCGTGCGCGGCCCAGCGACATTCCCCTGCTGGCCGACCATTTCCTCCGACTTTATGCGGGGGAGAACGACAAAATAGTGCGCGGCTTCACCCAGGAGGCGAAGGAAGCGTTGGTGGCCTACCCCTGGCCCGGGAACGTTCGAGAGCTTCAGCATGCGATCGAGCAAGCGGTAGTGCTCTGCGAGAAAGACCTCATCGACACCGAAGATTTGCCCATCGAGGCGCCCGAGCGGGAGGCAGAGCCCTTGAGCCTACTGGTTCCCGGTGTGACCCTCGCGGAGGTCGAGCGCTATACGATCATGCGAACCCTCGAAGCAGTCGGCGGCTCACCGACCAAGGCCGCGGCGATTCTCGGCATCAGCAAACGAACCATTCACTATCGTCTCGAGGAGTGGGGGGTCGCCAAGAGCGGCTCCAAGTCTAGCGGTTGAGTTGGTCGTCCGGCGTCAGCACGTCGAGTACCCCGTCGACGAGAAAGACGTGCTCGCGCAGGACTCGTCCAAGCTCGGAAGCGATGAAGATCGCCTCGGCGAGGCGGCCGGTCTCGATGCGGGCTTCCATGGTTTGGGCCGCCTGGAGCAGTCGCTGATTTTCGGAACGGATTTTCTCGAGCACTTCAGGGGTGACCAAGTCGGATTGCGGATGGGTCATCGCTGCCTCCGGCGCCCGAGCAAGAAGCAAATGCTGTGCCCGGTCGGTGACAATCGAGCAATCGCAGCCTAGCTGCATGATGCGCCGGAGCCTGCTCTGCACGGAGTGCAAGGCCTGCGTTCGTTCGAACGGGCGCCAGTGCAGTTCTTGCACCCAGACGCCGAGCCGACTCTGGCCGCCGCCCAAAAGGATTCGTCTGACGCGTCTCAGCGCCCTTGGTGACGCATGGCACAGAACATGCTTTGGCGTCTTCTCAAAGGACGATCGAGAGCAGGTTTGGCTTCCGGGGAGCCTCGCGCCCCCCGGCGCCAGTTGCCGAGCCTCGTCGGGAGGTGTGAACCATGAAAATCGGGATTCTGTCCAGGAACCAAAAGCTGTACTCGACCAGGCGCCTCAAGGAGGCCGCAATTGCGCGCGGCCACTCGGTTCGCGTCGTCGACTACACGCGCTGCTACATGAACATCACATCTCATCGTCCGGAGGTCTTGCTCGCGGGCAAACCGCTTCACTTCGATGCGGTGATTCCCCGCATCGGCGCGTCGAATACCTTCTACGGGACAGCTGTCGTTCGCCAGTTTGAAATGCAGCGGACCTTTCCGCTCAACACCTCGCAGGCAATTTCGCGATCGCGCGACAAGCTTCGAGCGCTGCAGTTGCTCGCGCGTGCAGGGATCGGAATGCCGGTGACAGGCTTCGCGCGGTCGACGCACGACATTCAGGGCCTACTCCAGCTCGTTGGCGGAGCTCCGCTGATCGTGAAGCTGCTCGAGGGCACGCAGGGGATCGGCGTGGTGCTCGCGGAGACGGACAAGGCTGCCGAATCAGTCGTGGGTGCCTTCATTCAGCTCGACGCGAACATCTTGGTGCAGGAGTTCATCAAGGAGGCCGGCGGAGCGGATCTCCGGGCGTTCGTGATCGGAGAAAAGGTGGTTGCCTCGATGATGCGGCAGGGCGCGGAGGGGGAGTTCAGGTCCAACTTGCACCAAGGTGGCACGGGCTCGAAGATCAAGCTCACGCCCGAAGAGCGCAGCACCGCGGTCCGCTCGGCGAAGACCCTCGGCCTTCGCGTCGCTGGAGTCGACATGCTGCGCTCCAATCACGGGCCGGTCGTGATGGAGGTGAACTCGTCGCCAGGGCTCGAGGGAATCGAGTCGACGAGTGGGAAAGATGTAGCAGGCTCGATCATCGAATATCTGGAGAAAAATGCCAAGGCCGGAAAAACCAAAGATCGAATCGAAGGCTAGGCCGAGAGCGCCGTTCGAGATCAACGGCGTGATGGCCCCGGCGGGCAAGCTCACGCAGGTCGAGCTCCGCCTTGCGCGCTTGCCGACCGGGATGTGGATGTCGCTTCCCGTCGGCGTGCTGCACGGACGCCACGAGGGGCCGGTGATTTGGGTGAGCGCGGCCATTCACGGCGATGAGCTCAACGGTGTCCCGATCATTCGCCATCTGCTCGATGCCATCGACCCGCGACACCTTTCGGGCACGGTGCTCGCCGTCCCGGTGGTCAACGTGCAGGGCTTGATTCAGGAGTCACGCTACCTGCCCGACCGCCGTGACCTCAATCGCTGTTTTCCCGGCTCCAAGCGGGGGTCTTCCGCGGCTCAGCTCGCTCATCTTTTCATGACCGAAATCGTCGCCCGCTGCGAGCTAGGGCTCGACCTCCACACGGGGTCCGGCGGCCGCACGAACCTGCCCCAGCTGCGCTGCGATTTGGACGAGCCGGGCACACTTCGGCTCGCGCGTGAGTTCGGGGCGCCCCTGGTCCTGCATTCTCGCCTGCGTGACGGCTCCCTCCGGGCTGCCGCCCGAGAGCTCGACAAGATCGTGTTGGTCTACGAGGCGGGCGAGGCGAGCCGTTTTAGCATCAGGGCCATTGAAATCGGATTCGAGGGAGCACTCCGCGTGATGAAAGCACTCGGAATGATTGAGGACCAGCTCGAGCCAGTGGAGGTCGCGCCCCGAATCTCGCGGGCGAGCTCCTGGGTGCGAGCCCGGCGTACGGGCTTCTGCGAAATGAAGGTCCGCCTGGGGACGGAGGTCGCCGAGGGCGACGCGGTCGCGGTAGTCTTCGATGCGCTCGGTCGGGATCGCTCGTCCGTGAAGGCAAAGCACCATGGGATCGTCATAGGACACGTGACGTCACCGCTCGTGCATCGCGGAGATGCAATCGCACACATCGCCGAGATCCCAGAGATAGTCGGAAAGTAGGGGGAATGAAGAAGTCGACGAGAAACGTACTGATTGGGGTCGCTTCGATTTTGGGGGTGCTGGTCGTCGGTTTGGCCCTCGTGCCAGTGCTTTTTCGAGATCAAATCGTCGAGCGGCTGCGAAACGAGCTCAATGAACGGGTCGAAGCGACGGTGACCTTCTCCGACTTCGACGTCTCTTTGCTGTCGACCTTTCCGACGCTCACCGCGGAGGTCTCCGAGCTCGCGATCACGGGGAAAGACGAATTCGCCGAGGTCACGCTCCTGAACGCGATGTCCGTCGGGGCGGGCATCGACCTAGTAGGGCTCGTTCTGAGGCGTGAAATCACGATCGAATCGATTGAAGTGAAGACGCCCGAGGTGCACCTCATCGTTGGCCCCGATGGGAAGGCGAACTACGACATCTTCCCAGAGCAGTCGGACGGGTCCGAAACGGGCAGCGAGGCCCTCGCCTTCGAGATCAAACGACTCCGCATCAACGATGGATCGTTGACCTATGTCAGCCCAAGCGTTCGCGTCAACGTGGCAGGGCTCGAACACGACGGACGCGCGAAAATTTCAGGCGCCGTTCAGGAGCTCTCCCTAAAGACCGCGGTCAAAGAGCTAAGCGCTCGACTCGGCGGAGTCCAGTATGTGAAGAAGGCGAAAGCGAGCGTCGACGTGAACGCGACGGTCGACACGGACAAAGAGCGTCTGACGCTGCACGCGGTCGATGCCGCCATACAGCAGCTTGCGCTCGAAGGGGCGGGGGAGATCGACTGGGCGGGCGACGGAACGGCGCTCGACCTGACGCTGGCGTCGAAAACGGGGC
>SHLP01000191.1 GCA_004283055.1 Deltaproteobacteria bacterium | reverse complement strand
ACTCGTCGTCGTGGCGGACGTGGCCCAGGCTGACGATGGTGTTGGTGATCGTCGTCCCGATGTTGGCGCCCATGATCATCGGAACGGCCGTTGAAACCGGCAGCCCACCGGCGACGAGTCCTACGATGATCGACGAGACCGTGCTCGACGATTGGATCAGCGCCGTCGAAACCGTCCCGATGATCAGGCCGGTGAACGGGTTGGTCGCGAACTGGAACAGCTCCTCGGCGCGCGCTTCGGTCGCCTGTCGGAAGCCTCCGCCGATCAACCCCACGGCGACGATCAGGAGATAGACGAGAACCAGCACAGCGAGCCACTGAAACCAGCTTCGCTCCCAGAGCGGGCCGCGTGCAGTCGGCGTGGGGCTCGTGGATTCGGGCGAGGGCTGCACGACGAGCCTAGTCTGTCGGATTTCCCCGCCCGGTCTGTGTCAAGTCCGTGACGGGAGTCCGCGACCCCGCCCCGGGTCGCGGGTGGCGCCTTCCTCGTCAGCCCTGGCGCCGCTTGTCCCAGCGCCGAGCCCAGCGGTCGAGCTTGCGAAGACGCTCGGCAAGTGACTCGCCGTCGCGGGTGAGTCCATACCCGCCGTCGGTTTTCTCGACGAAACCCAGCTTTCGCAATTCGCTGATGCGCTTGTTGAGCACACTCGGCGACACTCCGTCACAGGCGCTGCGCAATGCGCGGAACTTGGCGGGCCCATCCTGCAATTCCCAAATGATTCTAAGGCTCCAGCGCCGTCCAAGGCTGTCGAGCAGGAGCATGATCGGGCGTTCTTTGTGTGGCTTTTTTGACATCTACGCTACCAAAAGTGTAGCAAAACCTTGCACAGTCGCTACTGAAACAGTAGCGTAATGAGTGAGGTGTAGACAATGAAAAGCAGCAAAACCTCAGGAACGACCCTCACGCCATCGATGGTGCATGCGCGCCACCGCCAGGAGCTCACGCGCCTCGTCCAGCGTGGTGCCATGGTCAGCCCAAGCTCCGACTGGGAGATGGCCGAGCTCCGTGGCCGCTTCAAAGCCGGCCTTTGGTCGGCCCGAATCGCCTTGGTCCTCTCGATGCCCTTTGCCATCACCGCCTGGGCCACGGCGGCCGAGCAGGCCTGGCTCACGTTCATGCTGCTGCCCGTCGTGGCCGCGTTCTTCGCCGGCACCTTCTTTGGGGGGGCAATCGCGCACCCGGATGAGGTGTCCGATGAGTCGCTCGCGGGCCGGCGCGGCGTCCTCGTCGCCCTGGCCACCTACTTGATTTATGCCCTCGAGGTTGCGGTCATGAGCGCTGCACCCGCCGAGGTGGCCCTCAACACCTTGATATGGAGCCTGTTGGGAAGCGGCTGGCTGGTCCTTCCCATCGCCTTCTTCGCCGGTGTGTTGGCTTTCCGGGTACGAGAAGGCGCGCAGCGGCATAGCGAGCCCGCCGAAGCCTAGGCTTCGCGCACGGCCGTTCGGCCCGAGCTCCAGCATCGAGAGCCACAATTAAGTTGCCCCGACTGCGTGCTCGCGCAGCCGGGGCCGGGTGGTGGATGAGTGTACCTTGCTAAGCGTTTGGGGAGGCGATGGTTGGAGAACTGGAAGCTACGCGATCTCGACGCGACGCGGGGTGCCGAGATCGTGAACAACGCGTGACAGCCGTTAAACCGAAACCGCCGCTCCCAAACGGGGGCGGCGGTCGCGTATGTGGGTCGACGCTGGGCGCGTCGCAAGTCTGGGTTAGGGTCCGGCTGCGCCTTCCGGGTAGGCCGTCCAACCAGCGGTCCAGTCGGTGCCGGAGGGGCCACCAAATGCGCCCAGACAGCTTGCGTTCGAAAGGCTGTAATCAGGCGCAGGAGAGCCGCCGGTTGCAGCGGTGCTGAAGTCACCGAGACCCGGATCGGCCTCCACGTTGTTCCTTGCCGCATCGGCAAGGAGCGTTGGCTCGTCGAAGAAGTCGGCACCGCCAGAAACGCTGTCGTCTTTCGGATCGTTGTCGTCGACCGGGTAGTTCTCCCCGTTGCCGTCGAAGCAGCTATTTTCAACCAGGATGCCGTCCGGCCAGCCGCCAGCAAGGCTCCACGCGCCGTTTCGCATGTCGTAGCCCGCACCGCCAAAGCCGACGACGACGAGCCCGTTCATGGTGCCCCAGGTTCCGACCCGAGTCACCACACCGGAGCCTTCGATCCGGCCGTCGCCGATGATCGTGCCGTTGGTCAGCTGCGGTGCAGACCGTGGCTGAACGTTGTTGTCGCCGGAACCCTGGTTGTCCGCTTCAATGCCGTTTGGGCTCGTGGTGGTCGACGAGAAGTGATGGATGATGAAGTCGTCGACCGTACCGCGGTAGCCCTGGTCCCAGTCGAGGCCGTCGTCGCCGGTGCCGGTTACAATCATGTGATCGATGGGCGCGGTTCCACCGAAGAACTCGACACCATCGTCGAGGCCGCGGTGAGCCTGGATGTAGCTCAGCTCGGTCTGATCGCCACAGCCTCCGACCGTGAGGCTGTTCAGCTCGTTGTCGTTGCCGAACTGAAAGCCGGCGTACTCGATTCGGACATAGCGCAGCGTGCCACAGTCGTGGGTGTCATCGTCTCCGCCAAAAGCGCCGCGCGGATTGCCGGGTGCGATGCCCTCGATACTTCCAACGCACTCTCCGGCTTCGCCGTCGCACGGGGTGTCGCCCCAGCTCAGCCTTGCGAGCCCGAGGAGAACGACACCTCCCCAGTCACCGGCAGCAGCCTCGCTCGGCAGGGCTGAAGAGGTGAACACAATCGGGTCTTCAGCCGTACCCGCCGCTTCAATCCGGCCGGTCGTGGTGACGATGAGCGCCGAACCCTGATCGCCTAGGACCATGGTGCCCGGTTCGATCTCGATTTCCGCGTCCCTGACGTAGGTCTCTTGCGTTAGAATGTAAGTGCAGGCGGCTTCGAAGAGGGTGTCCTCCGTGATTTCCTCGTCGAGGATTTCGATTTCACCGCTTCCGCCATTGTCCTGACACGGGTTGGCGACGATTCCTCCGCCGCCCGACCCGCCGGTCCCAGCCGTGCCTCCGCTGCCACCCGCGCCTGCGGCTCCCCCGCCGCCGTCGCTGCTGCAACCGACCGCACCCGCCATGGCCAGCGCGATCGCACTAGCTAGAATGAATCGCACGTGTTTCCTCATATCCGTCACCTCTCTTTGGGCAGCGAAATCTCCGCTGCGTGAGCCTGTTTCGTTTCGTCGCTTCGTTCAGTAGATGTACTCAGCGGCGATGCTGACGCTCGTCCCTCTGTTCTCGAGGAATGTGAGCTCATCACCCTGCTTGTAACGCCGCCGCGCAAAGGCAATGTTCTTCCACTTGAGGCCGACCTTGACGTGCGGTGAGACGCGCCAAGTGCTGATGAGGTCCAAGATGTGCTGTGTCTGTTCGAAGACATCGGGTGCAATCACGTCACCCCCCTGAGGACTGCCGGCCTCTACGATGCGAGGTCCAAATGCGTTGTAGACCAGACCGACCATCACGCCCGAGTCAGGATCGTCAAAACGCAGTGACAGATTGGTGACGAAAGGAGATTGCTTGAACAGCCGGCGCTGCAATCGTCCAGCGATCTGCTGATCCGAGGGCAGGGTGGTCTGGGAACCCATGACAGCGACGTTGCCTAGGAAATAGAATTTTTCTAGCTTCTCGTGGAGCCGCCCGAAGCCGAGTCGAAGCTCTACCTCACCCCCAACCAGCCACGCCGAATCGGCATTTCGGAAGCTCGCGTTCCCGTTGACCTGGCTCAGGATGACGAATTCGATCGGGTTCTTGAAGTACTTCCCGAATGCTGTGACAGCGAAGAGATCGGTGTCACCAAAGTAGAATTCGTATCTAGCCTCGGCATTCTGAATCCGCGTTCGCTGGAGGTCGGGATTCCCGGCCACCAGCCATCCGCGAAGAAAGTCCAGATAGTCGAACGGCGCGAGCTCTCGGATCGCGGGTCGAATCACCGTCATGCCGTAGCCGATCTTCACAAACATCCTGTCGTTAATCTGAATCGAGAGGTTCGCCGATGGCATGGGGTCTTTGTCCCGCCGATCGGTTCCTTCGGCCTCCACTTCGTCATCGCTGAATGGACTGTCGGACGTGACCTCTTGCCTGAAGAACTCGAAGCGCAGGAGTCCCAAAAACTGAAGCCGTGGCGCTATCGGGGTCTCTAGTTGGGCGTAGCCGCCGACTAGGAAATTGCTTGCGACGTAGCTGTCGTTGGGCCGTGTAACTTCGCGGATGGTGCTCACGGGCCCGAGCCCATTGGGGCCGAGCAAGTCCTCCGGGTCGCCGATGAGCGGCGCGCCTCCGCGGCCCTGCTGGGTGAACCGCCGAGCGTTGAACTCGCGGTCGGTGTAGCCCGAATCAAAGCCAACCTTCACATAGGCGGTCGAATCAAACGCCTTGTACACCGGGAAACGCACACTCGTTTTGCCGCCTACCGTGAGCTGCTTGAGGTCGGAGAAAAAGCGCGAGGCCCCCGTGACGGTTTGAGATTCCACCTGCTGCAGAATCAGCCGCCGGTCGGGTTCGTCGCGTTTTCCGTTGCTAACCGCTGCGTTCCAGCGAAGCCTGACCTTGCTGTTCTTGAGGTTTTGGTGGTCACCCGTGAGCTGGTTGAAAAAAATTGAGCGCCCGATGAAGTTGAAGCTGTTGGCCGTAAGCGGAATGAAGTCGTCGTTCTGCTCGCCGCCGAGCTGCACGATGGTGTGATCGTCGCTCGTGCGGTTGAACATGGTCGTCACGTTCAGTTGGTTGTCGGCGTTGATCTGCAGGAAGCCGCTTCCGAACGTGCCCCATAGGACTTCTTGCTTGCCTTCTTTGTAGTCGAAGTCCCTCAGCAAGATGCTGGCGTTCCCGTTCTCATCATAGGTGTAGCGCTTGTTGAAACCGGTCTCGATCGATTCTTCGTAGTCGTAGAGGAAGCTCACGAGGTAACCGGCGTTACGCCGCTTCTTGCCAATTTCCCCGGAGTTGCCTGCGCTCACCTTGATGCCGAGCTCCGGGATGGCGAGCTTGGTGCGTGGATTCCAAACATCCGAGAAACCACGGCCGACCTGGGAAACCTGATCGTTCGTCCGGTAGCGGTTCCCGGCGCGTCCGGTGTCTAGTCGCTGCCCCCCGAGGGAGCTGGGGACCGCGCGCGCGCCGTCGTCGAAGCCCAGCCAATCGCGCTTGCCCCCTGGGTACGTCGGCATCTGTCGAAAGGTACTGAGCGAGTTCCCGCCGATCGATACCCCCGCCTTGACCATTTGTTCGAGCGGATAGTTGGAGGTCTCGATGTTCAGCAACCCGCCGGCAAAGTTCCCGGGCAGATCCGGTCGAGGGTTCTTGACGACCGAGAGATTACTCACGATATCCGTCGGAAAGATGTCGAGCTTCACGCTTGGAATGTCCGGGTCGACCCCGGGAATGGGGACACCGTTCAGCAATATTTGGTTGTAGCGGTCAGGTAGGCCGCGAATGATGAGGCGACCCTCTTCGTCGATCGTGACACCCACCACGCGAGCAACGGCCCCGGTTGCCGTACTGTCGCCCGCGCGCTTGATCTCTTCCGCGCTGATCGCGTCCTGCACGCCAACCGCTTCCTTGCGAAGGTTGAGCTGAGCCGCCTCGCTCGAGGTGTCCGCGAGGT
>SHLP01000067.1 GCA_004283055.1 Deltaproteobacteria bacterium | reverse complement strand
GCAACCCCCGCCTCGAGCTCCGAGAGCATCTGCTCGATTTCCCGGTGCTGGCTCAGAACCTTCCGACGAACCTCGGAAGGCATCAAGACGTCGTCGCTCATCTCGTCCTCCTGTCAGGCATGGCTGTACGGATACTGCAAGTCCCGCGCCAAGGGCTTAGCAGGATTTCGCCTCCGAGGACACGCAAGTTCTGCGCCGGTCCAGAAACATTCGCAGAACCTGCGTCGCTTTCGCTATGCTCGACGGGCAAAAGCCGTGTCGATCGTCTGGCACGAAGCTTGATAGGCAGGGGTAGCAGTATGGACCAGCCACAGACCATTCTCGTCGGCACCGATTTCTCCGACATCTCGGACGAGGCGCTTCGGGCTGCGGCCCTCTATGCCAAGACCTTCCAATCGAGGGTGCTGGTCACGCATGTGTTTGACCCAACGCCCAATGTGCCTCCTGTCGTCTGGTCGCGCCCGGACCTTCTCGAGCGGAGCATTCGGGTCGAAATCGAGGACGCGATTCGCGAGACGCTCACCGGCAAGACGGCAGAGCTGCTTCAGGGCGTCGCCGAGGTGGAGCTCAGCGTGGTCCAGCACCCGTCTCCGGGACGGGCTCTGGTCGAGATGGCCGAGGACGAGGGCGCTGACCTCGTAATTCTCGGCTCGCATGGTCGTAGCGGCCTGTCCCGCGCGTTTCTCGGGAGCGTTGCGGAACGAGTCGTACGCCACGCACCCTGCCCGGTCTTGGTGGTGCGCGGCCGATGTGACCACCAGCCGAAGGATGGAGAATAAGCCGTGTCTTTGATCCCGCGTTTGGTCGTAGCCTATGACTTCTCTGACCCCGCGCGCCGCGCGTTCGAGCTCGGCGTCTTCATGGGCCGGCAGCTCGAGGCGAAAGTCCACATCGTGACCGTGCTCGACTCGAGTGACTCCGACGCGGCCACGCTGAGCAAGGAGCTCGAGGACCTCGCTCAGCTCCTCGAGATGCGAACCTGCGCCACCATCAAGACGGACGATCTGGAGATTCGTTGCCACGCCGTGGCCGGACAACCGGCGGATGCAGTCGTTGCGCTTGCGCGCGAGCTCGACGCGCCGCTCATCCTCTGCGGTACGACCGGCAAGGGCGCGGTCGCACGAACGTTGCTGGGCAGCGTCTCGCACGAGCTCGTTCACAAGAGCGGTGCAATCGTGATGTCGGTACCCTGACGGGGGTCAGCGGCTTGGCCCGACGAAGGGCGCCCCGACCACCCGGCTGCTCTTCCGGTCGTCCCGCCCCTCCATGGAGATGGTGAGCTCCAACTCGAGGCCGGGGCGCATCTGGTCCCGCGGCAGGATCGCGAGGATCGGAACGTACGTGCTGCCAAGCGATTCCAAGTCGATGCGCTTCTGAGGGATGATGTACTCGATGCCGCTTTCGGCCTCGGGCTCGATGACGAAAGTCTGCTTGTCGCCGGTCTTGTTCACGAGATGAATGCGTAGAGAGTTCCGTACCTCGGCGTCGACGACCATGAACGGCGGGCCCTCGAGGCGCAGGACGTTGGCTTCGAACGCTGCGCTTTGCGAGAGCGCGAGCGTCGTGCCGAGCAGCCAAAGCGTGACGATCCCTCCATAGAAAAACAGGCGAGGTCGCCCCACGCGCTTGGCCTTGCCCTCGAGACCATTGAGCGAATCGTAGCGAACCAGGCCTTCGGGCCGGCCGACTTTGGTCATGATTTCATCGCAAGCGTCGACGCAGGCGGCACAGCCTATGCACTCCATTTGGAGTCCGTTGCGGATGTCGATGCCGGTCGGGCAGACCACCACGCATCGCTTGCAGTCGACGCAATCGCCGTTGCTCGGATCGCTTGCCTTGCCGCGCGGTTCACCTCGGTCGAAGTCGTAGCCGATCACCATCGTGTCTCGATCAGTCATCGCCGACTGCAGGCGTCCGTAGGGACAGATGATCAGACACAGCTGCTCGCGGAACCAGCTGAAGTTGAAGTAGAGGATGGCCGACATCACGACCACCCAGGTAAATGCCGTCGGGTGCTCCGCTGGGCTCCGTTGCACCATTTCGAGCAGCGAGGGGAGCGAGACGAAGTAGCTGACGAACACGTGCGAGAGCAGAAGCGCAAGCACGATGTACACCCCGTGCTTGAGCAGTTTGCGCCAGGCTTTGTCGAAAGTGAGCCCCGCGGCGTTGCGCCTCAGCCGCTGTGCTCGCGGGCCTTCGATGAGACGCTCGATGCGACGAAACACGCCCTCCAAAAAGACGGTGTGCGGGCACGCATAGCCACAAAACAAGCGGCCCTTGATCGCAGTCACGACGAGCAGGGTGAGTCCGACGCCGCTGAGAAGGAAGAACACCAGCCAGAAGTCCTGTGCATTGAACACCGCACCAAACAAGTAGAAACGACGATTGACGATGTCTAGAAATACAGCCGGATGCCCGCCGATCTTCACGAAGGGCAACACGACGTAGATTGCGATGAGAACGGTGAAGATCGCGTAGCGCAGACGAGTGAACCGTCCCTTTACGTCCGCCGGATGCACGTAGTTGCGGCTACCGTCCGAACGAAGTGAGCTGGCCTGCTCTTCGACGACCGGCAGTTTCGTTGTCATCTTCCGGACTTAGTAGGGTCGTAGGTCAGTTCGGCAAGCATGCCTCAGGGTTCCCAGACCTTCGCGTTCTCTTCGACTGGCTTGCCGCCCTCGACGTTCGTATTTCGCAAGGTCAGTACGTAGGCGACGACTTGGTTCACGCCTTGTTCGCCGAGAATGGGTGCCCAAGGCGGCATTCCCTTTTCCACGAGGCCGTTGGTGATGACGGCGTGGATGTCGGTCGGCGCCCCTCCGTGGACCCAATACTCGTCCGTCAGATTGGACCCGAGCCCTACGCGCCCCTGGCCCTGCATGTCGTGGCACGCGACGCACTGCGCCGCGAAAGTCACCTGACCGGCGGCCACCGCGCTCTGGTCCATGGCGAGGGCGTCGAGGGACTCGTCGGTCACGATACTGCGCTCTGCGTCTGCAGCGGCGATCGCGTCGCGGTAGATTTCCGGCTGCAGCTTCGCGATGCCGTATTCGTGGTAGGCGAACCAGTAGACCAGCCCGAAGACTACCGCGCCGTAGAACGTGAGCAGCCACCAGGTCGGCAGGTTGTTGTCGGCCTCCTCGATGCCGTCGTAGACGTGCAGAATTTCGCCTTGGATCTCGTCGGTTCGTTTTTTATCACTCATGGGGTACCTCCGACTCCTCTTCGAGCGGAATGCGTGCGTATCGGTCCGCCTCGGGCGCCTTCATGCGCAGGACGTAAAGGAGGACAACGAGAAACACGATGAAGAACAAAGCCAGCGAGAGCAGCGGATAGAGCAACACGGGACTTTGTTCGAAAAACTCGGAAGCGAATCGGCTCATCGCGCTCCCTCCTTCGCTTCGACGGCAGCGAGCGCTTCGGCTTCAGGGACGCGGCCCAGCCGCTGCAGGTACGAAATCAGCGCGACCAATCGGCTATTGACCAGGAGCTCGCACCCCTCCCCCGGCTGGTCGCAGACGGCAACTCCGTCGTTCGCAGCGAGCTCCGCCGCAATCGCAGATGCCGCCGATTGCGCACTCTGTTCGGCTGTTTGAATTTGATCGGCCCGGTACGGGACACCGATGTTTCGCATGGCTCGCAGCTTCACCTGCGTGTTGGCGAAGTCGATGGTTTCCTTCGCGAGGTGCGGGTAGGGCGGCATGTTCGAGCCGATCGTGAGCTCGCGCGGATTGATCATGTGTTTGTAGTGCCAGGAGTCCGAGTACTTTCCACCGACCCGCGCGAGGTCTGGGCCGATTCGGCGAGAGCCCCACTGAAACGGATGATCGAAGATCGAGTCGTCCATCGTGGAGACTTCGCCGTAGCGGGCGGTTTCCCAGGTGAAGGGGCGAATCATCTGCGAGTGGCAGGTGTAGCAACCTTCTCGAATGAAGACATCGCGGCCTTCGAGCTCGAGCGGCGTGTAGGGGACGTTCTTGGTGGTGCGGATCGTTTCGGGCACGGAGATGACCATGGGAATGATCTCGGCAACGCCGCCGACCAGTATCCCGACCACGACCAGAACCGTGAAAACCCCCGCACGCCCTTCGATGGCGTGGTGCCAGGAGATCTTCTCGTCGCCGCGATTGCGCATCGACACCGCCACGGCCGCCACGGCCCACATGACCGCGGCGATGGCGAGGAGGGTGCTGACCAAGCCGTCGAAGAGAGCCATGCCAAAGAGCAGACCCATGATGATGATCGACGCGAGGACCGGCTGTCCGAAGATGAGCTTCGGCCACGGAACCTCGGGCGCCGGAGGCTCGGAGACCACCGCGACTTCGACCTCGCCGTCGACGGCCGATCCGCTTCGTGCCGTCGCGATCAGGTTCCAGGCCATCAAGATGATGCCGGCGAAGTAGAGGAGGCCGGCGATCAGGCGCGCCCAGTACATCGGCCGAATCGCGAGATAGGTTTCTACGAAGCTCGGGTAGAGAAGCCCGCCGGTCTCGCTGACCGCGCGCCACATCAGGCCCTGCGTAATGCCGGCGACCCACATCGATATGGCGTAGATGAGGATGCCAACGGTCGCGATCCAGAAGTGGAAGTTCGCGGCTGAAACCGAGCGAAGCTTGGTGCCGTACAGGCGAGGAACGAGCCAGTAGAACATGCCGGCAGCCATCAAGCCGTTCCAGCCGAGGGCGCCGCTGTGCACGTGACCGATGATCCAGTCGGTGTAGTGGGCGAGGCCGCTCACACTCTTGATGCTGAGGAGCGGTCCTTCGAACGTGCTCATGCCGTAGAAGGTCACGCCTGCGGCCAGGAACTTCAGCACGGGGTCGGTGCGGAGCTTGTCCCAGGCGCCCCGAAGCGTGAGCAGGCCGTTCAGCATGCCGCCCCAGCTTGGCGCCCAAAGCATCAGGCTAAAGACCATGCCCAGGCTCTGCGCCCAGTCCGGCAAGGCCGTGTAGAGCAAGTGGTGGGGGCCGGCCCAGATGTAGATGAAGACGAGGCCCCAGAAATGGACGATCGAAAGCCGGTACGAGAAGACCGGCCGTTCGGCTGCCTTCGGAAGGAAGTAGTACATGATGCCGAGAATCGGCGTCGTCAGGAAGAAGGCCACCGCGTTGTGGCCGTACCACCACTGCACGAGCGCATCCTGAACGCCGGCAAACACCGAGTAGCTCTTGAACATGCTCACCGGGATCGCGAAGCTGTTCACGATGTGCAGCACCGCAACGGTGATGATCGTCGCGATATAGAACCAAATCGCGACGTACAGATGCTTCTCTCGCCGCTTGGCGAGCGTCCAGAAGAAATTCACCGCGAAGACGACCCAGATGACGGCGATCGAGATGTCGATCGGCCATTCGAGCTCGGCGTATTCCTTGGCGGCGGTGATGCCGAGGGGGAGCGTGATCGCCGCTGCCACGATGATCAGCTGCCAGCCCCAGAAGTGTATCGACGACAGGATGTCCGACGCGAGTCGTGCCTTGGCCAATCGCTGCGTCGAGTAGTAGACGCCCGCGAAGAGCATGTTGCCGACGAATGCAAAGATGACCGCGTTGGTATGCAGCGGCCTCAGACGCCCAAACGACAGATACGGCGGCAGGTTGGCCGGCCACCAGGCCAACTGCAGCGCGATGATGATCCCCACCAGCATGCCGACGATGCCGAACAGCACCGACGCCCACAAGAACTGGCGGACGACCTTGTCGTTATAAACAATCCGCTGGGTTTCCATACTCGTCCTCTTCCCTCTCGCTCGTTGGGGTCACGGGCTTTTCATCGTCAAGCGGGAGTAGAGCAAGGTGATCGGCTTGATCGAAAGTTCCTTGCCGCACCGTCCACGCGAAGAACGCCACAGCGACGCCAACGAGCATCACGCAAATGAAAATCAATAAGATCAGGATCTCCATTGGAGCCTCTCTCGTGACAGCATCATCACGGTGTAGCCAAGTGTGATGAGCGAGCTGAGCGGCATTAGCACAGCTGCGACCCAAGGCCGCATCAAACCCGCCAGTGCGAGGGATACGGCGACTAAATTGTAAGCAATTGCGAACGCTAAAATGCGACGCACGACCTGCGCGAGTGTGGCGGACGCGCGCAGAACTTGCGCCACGGGGTGCAAGCCCGGAGACACGAAATAGAAATCACATCGTGATGCCATGAAGGGTCGATTCACCGCAGGAGTGCCCGAGCAGGCCGCCTCTCGCATGGCGATCTGGTCGTTCAAGCCGTCGCCCACGAGCAAAGTTCGTGCCGCTTCGTGCGCTCTCACGTATGCCGCCTTCTCTTCCGGCTTGCGACCCCCGATGCAACGCTCCTCGTCCATCCCCAAGCTTGCGCCGAGGCTGACGACGCGGGACGGCGAATCACCGCTCAGAATGACGAGCTCGTAGCCCTGTTCGTCGAGCCGCTTGATTTCAGCGCGCGCGCCTGGCCGGAGCTGCTCATCGGTTTGTAACGCGACCCGAACGTCATGATCGATCGCGAAGACGACGTCGCCCTCGGCTGCGGATACTGCGGCCGCCCAGTCAGCCGCCCCCAGTCTCAGCTCTCGTCCGCCGTGCTTCGCGCTCGTCCCGTAGCCGGTCTCTTCTTTGGTGTCGAGCTCGATGAGACGCGCCGCCGGGTGCCCTTCCAAGGCTCGCCGGACCGCAACGCTTTTCGGATGCGCGCTTCGGGCCGCGATGCTGTAGAGGAGTCGGATTTCCTGATCCGAGAGCGATTCGAGCGCGCCCGGATTGGCGACTTCGAGCATGCCCGTGGTGAGCGTGCCCGTCTTGTCGAAGACAATTCGCGTCATCGAGCGCACCCGGTCGAGGAAGTCGCCGACGCGAACGAACACCCCGGCGCGCCGCAGCTGCGTCAGCACCAGCTCGTATGCGAGCGGTGCGGCGATGCCGAACGCACACGGGCACGTGACGACCAAAACCGCCGTGCCCACCTCGATCGCGAAAAGCGGCTCTCCGGTGCGCCACCACCAATAGCTGATGCCTGCAGCCGCGAGCCCGACGACGCCGATCACGTAAAAGCGGGAGAGCCGTGACCACCAGCGCGTGGCCAAAGGGCCGTCGCCCCGGTCGGCAGGGTCCCGCCCGAGCAACCCAACCAGGGACGACGCGGCAAAGTCCGTGTGGGCAATGCCCGAAAAAGCGCGCTCACCCAGGTTGAAGGCGCCTGCCGGCACCGTTTGACCTCGGTCGAAGCGTCGCGGCCGGCTCTCTCCATCGATCCAATCGAGCGAGCAACTCGCAGCACGGTCGAGTACGCGAAGGTCGACGGGCACCAAGTCGCCAGGAGCGATCAGCAGGCGGTCCCCTTCATGAATTCCGATGCAATGCACGATGCGGACGACCCCGTCCTTGATCTCGCGGGTGAGCAAGCTTTGCGTTCCATCGTCCGCGAGCAGCTGGGCGCGATTGCGCTCTAGCATTCGCTGTTGCAACCACCGACCTACCAGCATGAGCGCGACGAAGACGGTGAGCGTGTCGATGTATGCGGCATTTCCGTCGGCGAACAAAAACGAATAGGTCGAGCCTGCAAACGCGAGGACGATGCCAAGAGCAATTGGAACGTCGAGGTGCAAAACGCGCCTCCGAACCGCGCGGAATGCGGAACCGATGAAAACCGACCCCCCCACCAGGACGGCAAGAACGCCCGCGGCGAAGCTAAGCTGGTTCAGCAGCTCGTAGATAGGTCCCTCGCGGAGACCGAGGTACATGGCAGCGCCGAAGAGCATCACGTTTGCGGCGAGTGCGGCGCAGATGCCGACGCGCATCAGCAAGTCGTCCGAAGCCCGCGCACCAGCCGAGCGCGCCGGACCGAGCAGGTATCCGAGGCTCTCGACCGCATCGACCCACTCCCCAAGCGGGAACTTTTGCGAGACGCGCAGCTCCACACGGCCGAGCGCCGGGTTGATCGACATGAGCCCGGTCTGCGTTCCGCCGTGGCGTCGGAAGAGCTCTTCGATCAGCCATACACAGGCCGCGCAATGGATTCCTTGGATGTCGAGCTCCACTCGAGTGACCCCGGGCTCCTCGGCGCGCGCCGCCTCGATGAGCTCCAGCCACTTGTGGTCGATTCGGCGCGATTCGAGGTCGGCCGGGGGAAGCCCTGGCCCGCGACGAAGCTCGTAATATCGGGTGAGCCCGGTCTTGGTGAGAATTCCGTGGACGGCGCGGCAGCCGCGACAGCAGTACGGAGCGAAGGCGTCGCTGACCATCGGCTGCGCACAGTGAATGCATCGAGGTACGGAGGGCATCGACTGCCCGCGGGGAATCTCGCAAACGACTGGCTCTGGGGCGGTCACGGTGTGTGGGAATGCAGATGATGCGCGTCGCGGCTGGCTTCGTTCGATCCGGGCGCATGGCAAGAAGACGTATCCCCCGTGCGCAGGGCGTGCACCGGACGAATCACGAACAGAATCGAGCCGAGGGCGAGGACGACGGCGAGAATGCGCGATGTCGTGGGTCGCGGTCGTCGAGCAAATCGCGCAAACACCAAGCTGGCGCCCACGAGCCCAACGCCGCTGACCACGGCGAACGCGAGCATGCTCAGCGAGCCAAGCGCGGTGGACCCGGTCGAAGCGGCAATCAAAACCGCTGCGGCCAGGGCGCCGCACGGAAGAAGCGACGTGCCGAGACCGACGAAAAACGGATGTCGCCCAAGGCCTCCGAGCGCGCGCGAGACCAAGGTTGGCGAAGGCTCGTCTTGCTTGGCCCGCAGGGTAACCAGGGGCTGGTGGGGTCGGCGCCAAAGGCGAAGCGCGGCCAGGCCGAGCCCTAGCGCCAAGGACCAGCTCAAAAGCGCGCTGCCCCAGGCATGAGGGAGACTCACCGCGGTTGCGCCCCCGATGGTGCCGGCAACGGCGCCGAGCAGCGAGTAGCTGACGAAGCGACCGAGCTGGTAGCGCGTTTGCCCAGTGACCCCTGGCTTCCCGCTACACGCATACGCAGCTAGCGGCCCGCACATCGCGGTGCAGTGCGGAACCGATGCGAGGCCCGCGGCGGCCCCGGCAATTACCGCCGTCCACATGAGGCTCCATTAGGGTCGATCCTCGAATGGGTCACACTTCTTCCTGCCTGCGGTCCTGCGCAGCGTCACTTATAGCCGAATACGCAGATATTGCGCGCCGTGGGTTTTGGCACCGAGAAAATGCGATGGATCGTGGGTCAGCGGGTGCTATCCCCCTGATCGATGGGCACCGCACAACGCAAGATGGTCCCGAGAGAGCACGGCGCCTACGCCGAGCTGCTCTTTCCGATCGTCTGCGTTGTTTTGGGCGGCGCGCCTACGTCCTCGACCTGGCTGCTCGCCATTGCCGCGATTGGCGCCTTCCTCTCAAATGAGCCTCTGCTCGTCTTGTTCGGGCAACGGGGCACCCGTATGCAGCGCGACGAGAGCGACCGCGCGAAACGGGTCCTGCTGATTTTCTCCATCGTCGCGCTTGGTGCGGGCATCGCAGGGCTTTCGCTGGCCTCGACACAGGTCAAATACGCCACCCTCGTGCCGCTGTTGCTCGGTGTCACTCTCATGATGTTGGCCGTCCAGGGGCTGGAGCGCAGCATGTTCGGAGAGGGCTTGGCAGCCGTCACGCTCTCCTCGATCGCAATTCCATTGGGCCTTTCCGCGGGCCTGGGGCGCACCGTGACCGTGGCCGTGGCGCTGCTTTGGCTGACGACGTCCCTTTTGGGCACGGCCGCCGTGCGGCTGACCGTCGCGCGCACCAAGGCTCGAAGCCAAGAAGAGCTCGGGCGCGTCGCATTCAAGCGCGCCGCGCTGGTTTTGGTCTCCTCGGTGACCATCCTCCTCGGGGTCGTGGGGCTCAGCGGCTCCCGGGGCGGCCTGTCGATTCTTGCCGCGGCGATACCCGTGGCGCTCGTTGTCCTTGGCGTGGCTGCGCTTCGACCTACCGCTCGCCGACTCCGCCTGATGGGCTGGAGCCTGGTCGCGGCGAATCTTTGTTCGCTGATAGCGGTGGTCACCACGCTCAAGATCATTCAGGATTTCAGTGCGGTCGAACCGGCCTTGCCATTCCCCATGTTTTAGCTCGGTCGCGGAAGACCCGGAGAGGAGACGCTTATGCTCGTAAAAGACATCATGACCGAAAACCCCGCCACGGCGACGGAGCTCATGTCGGTCGCTGACGCCCTTGGGCTGCTCTACGAGCTCGATGTCAGGCACCTGCCGGTGGTTCGGGGCCGGGAGCTGGTCGGCATCATCAGCGACCGTGACCTTCGGGCTTTCTCCGCGGCCGCGGAGGACCAAGCGATGGAGGCGGTCGAAGGCGCACGGTCGGCGAACGTCGGCAACTTCATGAACACGAGCACGGTCAAGGTCGATCCCGAGACCAACCTTCGTGAAGTGCTGGAGCTGATGCTCTTGCACCGTGTGGGCGCGATTCCGGTTGCCGATCTCGACACCGGCGACCTGCTCGGCATCGTGAGCTACATCGACCTGCTGCGTGTGCTTCAAGACCGGCTGGCCGCCGGCGCCTAAGCGGGAGCTCGGTTTCCGGTTCACGTCGCGTGAGTTTGGACTAGACTCGGGTCACTCGAATGCACGTTCGCATCCGCAAAGGACTGACTATCCCGATTTCGGGCGCGCCCGAGCAGCGCATCGAAGACGCGAACGAGGTTGGCTGGGTAGCGCTGGTTGCCATGGACTTCGTCGGACTGCAGCCGCGGCTCATGGTGGACGTCGGTGACCGCGTACGCCTCGGGCAGCCTTTGCTCACCGACAAGCAGAATCCGGAGGTGATGTTCACCTCGCCGGGCTGCGGCGAGATCGTGGCGATCCATCGCGGGGCCCGACGCTCGCTGCAGTCGGTGGTCGTTCGCTTGGATGGCGAGGACGAAGTGCTCTTTCCCTCGCATGAGCGAACCGCGCTCACCCAGCTCGATCGCGACGCGGTGCGAGCGGTGCTGCAGTCCTCCGGCCTCTGGACCGCCTTGCGCACACGCCCGTATGGAAAGGTTCCCACCGCCCATGCGTCTCCGCATTCGATCTTCGTCACCGCGGTCGACACCAATCCGCTCGCGGGCGATCCTCGCCTGGTCATCGCGGAGCGCGCGCAGGAGCTCCACGACGGAGTGGCGGTACTCAGCCGGCTCACCGACGGCAAGGTCCACATTTGCCAGGCCCCCGGGCACGGCTTGGAGCTTCCAAACCTCGAATCGGTGCGCTCGGCGACGTTCGAAGGCCCCCATCCTTCCGGCCTCCCCGGGACCCATATTCATTTCCTCGACCCCGTCAGCGAGAACAAGAGCGTTTGGTACCTTGGCTACCAAGACGTGATCGCAATCGGCTCGCTCTTCACCACCGGCCGAGTCTGCATCGACCGCGTGGTCGCGCTGGGCGGCCCGAAGGTGAAGAGGCCGCGTCTTTTGCGCACGCGCATGGGCGCAAGCACCCAAGACCTCTTGAAGGGAGAGATCGAAGGGGGGGACTGCCGCGTCATTTCGGGTTCGATTCTCGGGGGACGGCGAGCTGCGGGGCATGCGAGGTACCTCGGCCCTTATGACATACAGCTCAGCGTTCTGGCCGAAGACCGCACCCGCCACTTCCTACGCTGGGTCGCAGCCGGGGCGGATCGCTACTCATCCATCCGCGCATTCGTCGGTTCGCTTCGGCCTCGACGCTATCGCTTTGCGCTCAGCACCAGCCAGAACGGCAGCCCTCGTGCGATGGTTCCCATCGGCAACTTCGAAAAAGTGATGCCGCTCGACATTCTACCTGCGCCCTTGCTCAAAGCGCTCATCGTCGAAGACACCGAAACCGCCAAAGCGCTCGGCTGCCTCGAGCTCGAAGAGGAAGACCTCGCGCTCTGCTCCTTCGTTTGCTGCAGCAAGTACGAGTACGGCGAGTTTCTTCGTGCAAACCTCGAGCTCATCGAGAAGAACGGCTGATGCGTCCGCTGCGAAAGATACTCGACAAAGCCGAGCCCTTCTTCGAGAAGGGCGGCCGCCTCGAGAGCTATCAGGCGATTTACGAGATGCTCGATACGCTTCTCTACTCGCCTCCCGACGTCTCGCGACATGCGCCGCACGTGCGTGACTCGATCGATCTCAAGCGGGTCATGGGCCTGGTCGTGCTTGGCGTCCTGCCCTGTGCGTTCTTTGGCATGTGGAACACGGGCCACCAGGCGAACCTAGCGATCGAGCAGCTCGGCTTGGCCGCGCCGAGCGATTGGCGAGGCGCCTTGATGGCGGCCATCGGCATCGGACATGACCCGCAGAGCGTCGGCGCCGCGACCTTCTACGGCCTCCTCTATTTCGTACCGATTTACGCGGTCACCCTGGCGGCCGGCGGCGTATGGGAGGTCCTCTTCGCGGGCATTCGCAATCACGAGGTCAACGAAGGGTTTTTCGTCACTTCGATTCTCTACGCCCTGACCCTGCCTGCCACGACTCCCCTTTGGCAGGTGGCCATCGGAATTTCTTTCGGCGTGGTCATGGCGAAAGAGGTGTTTGGCGGGACCGGAAAGAACTTCATGAACCCCGCGCTGGCCGGCCGGGCGTTCCTGTACTTCGCCTATCCCGTAGAGATGTCCGGCGAGTCGGTTTGGACGCCGCCGATCGACGTCGTCACTGGCGCGACATCGCTTGCGATTGGCGCCGAGAGCGGCGTCTCCGGCATCGAGCAACAGGGCATCACCTGGGTGGATGCGTTTGTCGGAAGCATTCAGGGCTCGCTCGGCGAGACGTCGGCGCTTGCATGCCTCCTCGGCGGAGTCTTGATCGTGTACACCGGAGTGGCGTCATGGAGGATTATCGCGGGAGTCATGCTGGGCATGATCGCGACTGCCGTCCTCTTCAACTCGGTCGGCTCCGACTCGAACCCCATGTTTGCGATGCCCTGGTACTGGCATCTCGTGCTCGGGGGTTTCGCGTTCGGAATGGTATTCATGGCGACAGACCCCGTCAGCGCATGCGTCACCAACCCCGGTCGCTGGGTCTTCGGCTTTCTCATCGGAGCGATGACCGTGGTCATCCGCGTCGTCAACGTCGCCTTCCCCGAGGGCATCATGCTCGCGATCCTATTCGCCAATATCTTTGCTCCCACCATCGACCACTTCGTCGTGCGGGCCAACGTTAGCAGGAGGTTACGCCGAAGTGCCTGAAGCTTCGCCTCAAGCCACTGCACGAACCGAAACGGTCACTCGGACCCTGCTCGTCGCGCTTTTCGTGAGCTTGGTCTGCTCTTCGTTCGTGGCGTCGGCCGCCATCGTGCTCAAGCCGAGGCAGGTCGAGAACGCCATCGCGGAGATGCGACGAAACATCCTCCAGGTCGCCGGGCTCTGGGCGCCGGATGCCGATCTCGACGAGCTTTTCGAGAGCATCGAGCCGCGTGTCGTCGAGCTCGAAACCGGGGCGTACGTCGAAGGCATCGACCCGGAAGCCTATGATCCGGTCGAAGCGTCGAAAGATCCCGCCAGGAGCATCGAGATTCCGAGCGAGCTCGACGTAGCTAAGGTGGGGCGCCGCGCCAAACATGCCCTGGTGTATCTCGTTCTTCGCGACGGCGAGCTCAGCAAGATCATCCTCCCCATCTCTGGCTATGGCCTCTGGTCCACCCTCCATGGTTTTCTCGCGCTCGAGGCCGATGCGAACACCGTCGCGGACATCACGTTTTACGAGCACGGGGAAACCCCCGGCCTCGGTGACTTCATCGTGAAGCCAGCGTGGCGCGAGCTCTGGCGTGGAAAGCGGGCATTCGATGATTCGGGTTCGCTCGCGCTGAGCGTCGTAAAGGGCCGTGTGGCTGACGACGATCCACTCGCCGACTACCGCGTCGATGGGGTCTCGGGCGCGACGCTCACCGGAAACGGAGTGACAAACATCATCCAGTACTGGCTCGGCGAGCACGGCTATGGGCCGTTTCTCGCGAAGCTCCAGGCAGGAGCAGGCTCATGAGCACCGACACCAAGCGCGCTCTCCTCAAACCGATCGTCGATGACAATCCCGTTACTTTGCACGTGCTCGGGATCTGCTCGGCCCTGGCAGTGACTACGTCGCTGCTGCCCTCGCTCTACATGTGCGTCGCCCTCACAGTAGTTGCAGCGCTCTCGAACGCAGCCGTCAGCGCGATTCGCCACATCCTTCCGAGCAGCATTCGCATCATCGTTCAGATGACGATCATTGCCTCGCTGGTGATTGTCGTCGACGAATCCTTGAAGGCGTTTGCGTTCGAGACCAGCCGCGAGCTGTCGGTGTTCGTGGGGCTGATCATCACCAACTGCATCATCCTCGGCCGCACCGAGAGCTTCGCGTCGAAAAACCCGGTGGGCTTGAGCTTCCTCGATGGCATCGGGAACGGCCTCGGCTACAGCTCGATTCTCATCCTCGTAGCGACGACTCGCGAGCTGCTAGGCTCGGGGACACTTCTCGGCTACACCATCTTCCCCAATGCCGCCGACGGCGGCTGGTACAAGCCCAACGGCATGATGCTCCTGCCGCCGAGCGCGTTCTTCGTCATCGGCCTGATCATTTGGGCTGTACGGACTTGGAAAGTGGAGCAGGTCGAGAAGCCCGACTTCCGCATTCATGAAGTGCATCGGACGGAGGTCATGTGATGGGCAGCTACGTCGAGCTCTTCATCAAGGCCGCCTTCGTCGAAAATCTCGCGCTTTCGTTCTTCCTCGGGATGTGCACGTTTCTCGCGGTCTCCAAACGGATCAACACCGCACTCGGGCTCGGAGCGGCGGTCGTGGGCGTGCAGCTGATCACCGTCCCTGCGAACACTTTTCTCTACCATTACGTGCTCGAGGAGGGGGCGCTCGCATGGGCCGGGCTCCCGGACATCGACCTGAGCTTCCTCGGCCTGGTGACCTACATCGGCGTCATCGCGGCGATGGTGCAGATCCTAGAAATGCTGCTCGACAGGTTCTTTCCGCGGCTTTTTCATGCGCTGGGCATCTACCTGCCCTTGATTACCGTCAACTGCGCGATCCTCGGCGGTAGCCTGTTTTCGGTGAGCCGCGACTACACGATGGGGGAAAGCGTCGTGTTCGGGGTCGGGAGCGGATTCGGCTGGGCGTTGGCGCTCGTCGCGCTCGCGGGCATCCGGGAAAAGCTCAACTACAGCGACGTCCCCGCCGGCCTCCAAGGGCTCGGGATCACGTTCATCATCGTTGGTCTGATGTCCTTGGGCTTCATGGCCTTTGCAGGGATTCAACTCTAGGAGAACACCAGGGTGTCGCTTCAAATCATCCTTGCAGTCTCCGTCTTCACCGGCATCGTCGTCTCGCTGTCCGCGCTCATTCTGGCCGCGCGATCCAAGCTCGTCGAGACGGGCAGCGTTCAGATGCTCGTCAACGGCGACAAGGATTTCGAGGTGTCTGCGGGGGCCAAGCTTCTGGTTGCCTTGGCACAGACCGGCCTCTACTTGCCGGCCGGCTGCGGTGGCAAGGGCACCTGTGGACAGTGCCGGGTCAAGGTCCTCCACGGGGGCGGGGCGCTGCTTCCCACCGAAGAGTCGATGGTCTCGCGCAACGAGGCGTCGCAGCATGTGCGGCTCGCGTGCCAAGTTTCGGTCCGAGAAGACATCCAGGTGGAGATCCCCGAAGAGGTCTTCGGCGTTCGAAAATGGGAGTGCGCAGTGCGATCGACGCATGGGCTCAGTACTTTCATCAAGGAGATTTGCCTCGAGCTTCCGGTAGGCGAAGAGGTTCCGTTCCGGGCGGGTGGCTACATCCAGGTCGAGTGCCCGCCTTACCAGGCGAAGTTCTCGGATTTCGACATCGAATCGGAGTACCGAGACACCTGGGATGACTACAAGATCTGGAGGTTCAATGCAGGTTGCGAGACCGATACGACCCGGGCCTACTCGATGGCCAACTACCCCGAGGAAACAGGAATTATCCTCCTCAACATCGGCATCGCCCTGCCGCCGCCGGGCGCGGGGCCGAACGTGCCGCCCGGCATCGTGTCGTCCTATCTGTTTAGCCTGAAGCCAGGAGACAAAGTCACGATCGCAGGGCCGTACGGAGAGTTCTTCGCGAGAGAGACCGACAATGAGATGGTTTTCATAGGCGGCGGCACGGGAATGGCACCGCTTCGGTCCCACATCTTCGATCAGCTCAAGCGACTGCAGACCAAGCGCAAGATCTCGTTCTGGTTCGGAGTTCGAAGCAAGCGCGACCTTTTCTATCACGAAGAGTTCCAGCGCCTCGCCGATGAGCATCCGAACTTCACCTACGTCGCGGCCCTTTCCGAGCCTCGCGACGACGACGACTGGAATGGGCCGACGGGCTTCATTCACCAGGTTGCGTACGACATGCACCTCCGGGACCACAAATCACCAGAAGACTGCGAATACTACATGTGCGGCCCACCCTTGATGATCTCAGCGGTTCAAGGGATGCTCAGGGATCTCGGAGTTCCCGAGGAGAGCGTCATGTTCGACGATTTCGGGAGTTGAGAGAATCGGAATGCTCTATCTGTTCAGCTTCTTCGTCTTCGCCCTTGCCCTCAGCGGCTTGAGCGTCGGGCTGCTCGCAGGTCGAGGCGGCATTCGCGGGACGTGCGGCGGTCTCAACAATCCCGATGGAACAGGATGTGGCAATTGTGGTCGAGCTGCGAACGATGAGTGTCCACGAAAACGGGCCGCATGAGTCTCGACAAACAAACGCGCGTTCGTGACATCATGGTGACCAAACCAGTGGTGTTTACCAGCGAGACCGACTTGCTCGACGCGGTATGCACCTTGGTGGACAAGCAAATCACGGGTGCGCCGGTGGTCGATGCGCGCGGCAACCTCATTGGCCTTCTCACCGAGCGTGACTTCTTGAGGGCCGCCCTGGTCGCGGGCTATCACGGTGAACGCGGAGGGTGTGTCGGCGACTACATGAGCCGCGACGTCGAGGCCGTAAACGCGGACGACAGTCTGCTCGACGTCGCCACCCGCTTCGTCGAAACCAAACGAAGGCGTTTCCCTGTCATACAAGACAATAGAGTCGTCGGTGTGGTCGTGCGGCGAGACGTGCTGCGCGCCGTGATCCGTGCCTTTGATCTGCGGGGCTCGGAGTGAATATATACGTATGGAAGGGGGCGTAGGCCTCTGCCATAGTGCCGCCTGAGCATGGACCCCGTTACCTCAGAGGCGATCGATCTGATTGAAGTGGCCTACGACCTCGAGGGGTCGGACTCCGACTGGCTCTCTCAGGTGATGGACGCTGCGGCGCCGATGATCGATCACGGGCTCGGGATGTTTGGCTTCGCCTTCGTCCGGCCGGAAGGCGGCGGCGGCAGTGACGCAGTGATTGGCGACATGCAGCTTCGCGCACTTCCGCCCGATTTCCCGGCGCGATTTGCCGCTGCCACCCAAGTGCTTTCCCCGGAATTCGTCCGTTCGGTCACTCCGCCGGGCTATGCCGGCACCTGGAGCGAGATCGCACGAGACCACCCCGAGGAGTTTCAGGCTCTCCTCGAGAATCTCGGATACGTAGAGCTGTTTGGGATGACCGCGATTGATCCAGACGGAGTCGGCGTCGACATCAGCGCTCCGCTTCGAGAGACGATGAAGCTCAGCGCCAAGTCGCGCGAGCGCTGGCAGATGCTCGGTGCCCACATTGCCTCCGCCTATCGTCTTCGCCGAGCGCTGATGGGCAGTGAAGGCGACTCGAGCGACGACACGGAGTCGCTTCCGTACGGCGCCGAAGCCGTGCTGGATGCAAATCATCTACAAATCGTCGATGCGATCGGGCCCGCCAAGGACCGCAGTGCCGCGCAGGTCTTGCGTAGGGCGGCCCGGAAGATCGACAAAGCACGTGGACAGCTCCGAAAAGACGACCCTCGCAAGGCGCTCGAAACCTGGAAGGCTCTCGTTCGTGGACGCTGGAGCGTGGTGGACTGGTTTGACAGCGATGGTCGGCGGTTCGTCCTTGCCAGACCCAACCCGCCCAAGGTGTTCGACCCTCGGGGACTGAGCGCCCAGGAATGCCAAGTCGTAACCTACGTTCTCTTCGGCGATACGAACAAGCTCATTGCCTATCGTCTCGGCCTGTCGCAGGGCCGCGTCTCGGTGCTCCTGAAGTCCGCGATGCACAAGCTCGGCGCGAAGAGCAAGGCGCAGCTCGTTCAAAAGCTCGGGCCCCTGGGCGTTCCGACGTTCAGCAACGGCGAGTGGGCGGCCTAAGGAGCGGTCGCCTTCGCCTATGTGCTGCTGGGCGACATGAGCGAGCTCGTCGCTCAGTCGTCGAGCGCTTGCCGTCCGCGACGCTCGACGGAGTCCATTCCGCGGGACAGCAGGTCAGGAAACAAGCCGAGGAAGCGGATCAACTTGCCGCGCCCGGAGGGGACAAGAACCTCCCTGCGCGGCGCTCGAATCGCGTCGACGATCGCGCGCGCGACTTTCTCCGGAGCCATGGGCTTTTCTGTAAACACTACGACGCCAGCGCGGCGCTTGCGCATGGCTTTCAACATCGGCGTTTCGACGGCGTTTGGGCAAACCAGTGTCCACTCGATTGCTGTGTGACGGTGATCGAGCGCACAGCTGTGAGTGTAGGCGCGCACTGCATGCTTGGTCGCGCAATAGGTCGCGAGCTCGGGCGCCGGCGCGAACGCTGCCATGCTAGCCACATTGATCACGTGACCACGCTCGCGTTCGAGGAATCGTGGCAAAAGGGCACGTACTCCATTCATCACGCCTACGAGGTTCACCTCGATCGTCATACGGTCATCCTCGGCGGTGACCTGCTCGCATGGGCCCGGCAGACAGACCCCTGCGTTGTTGACCAAGACGTCGACCGGACCTCCCTGCCTCTCGACTTCATCGACGACTCTGGTCCAGGCGGCGAGGTCGCGTACATCGAGGACGGCGGTCTCGATCCCGGGAATCCCCTCTCGGAGCAGCGAAAGCGCCTCTCGGTCGATGTCGGCCGCAATGATTCGATGACCGGCGTCGACGCATAGCCGAGCGATGGACGCACCGATGCCATGGGCCGCGCCTGTCACCAAGATCCGCTTTGGCGCGTGGCTCGTCGGCTCCGGGGTCATGCCCACGGGCCCCATTTGTACATCTTGAGCAGGAGCCTATCGGCCACTAGGTCGGGTAGCGCGCCGAAGATTCGGGCCGCGGTCCGCGCAGACTTTGGGACGAAGTAACGCGCCTTTGGGGACTGGGCCGTCGCTGCTCGGACGACGGCTCTGCCCACCTCTTCGGGGGATACGGCGCTTTTGAGCTGCTCGGTCGCAAACGCATCCAAATCCTCCATCAGCTGCCGGTACGGGTTGGCGGGATCTTGACGAAGGTGCTGTCCCGCAGCTCGAGATTTGTCGAAGGTTGGAGTGTCGACGAAGCCCGGAACGATCAGGGTGAGCTTGATGTTCCAAGGCGAAAGCTCCAGCCGCATGCAGGCCGTAAGCGCCTCCATACCGCCTTTAGTTGCCGCGTACGCCGACGCGAGCGGCGCGCCAACGTATCGGGAAAGCGAGCTGATGTTGATGACGCGGCCCCCTCCCTGTTCGCGCATCGGCGGCGTGAGCTCCGCGATCAGCTGCATTGCCGAGAGCAGATTCACATCGAACACATGCCGCATCGCCGCGCGATCCATTTGCTCGAGCGCATAGGGCGGCCCGTATCCGGCGTTGTTGACCAAGACGTCGACCCGGCCGAA